>JBKBXX010000081.1:0-15828 GCA_046313915.1 Burkholderiales bacterium
ATCGCCTTCTTCCCATTGGACACCTCCGATAAGATCGTTAACTTACCAAATGTGTCCGGAAAAGTGGGGGAAGCCCATGTTTCCCTCCTTCTAAGTGAGCGCACCCGGATTGCCGGATGCTGGTTAGTTGCAGGCTAACGTCGCGGTTCAGCGGCCCGCGTAGGCGGGCAAAGCCCGCCGGAGCGGGTCCGCTGCAACCGTTTGTTGGGCGTCAGCCTTTTCCGCCGTAGCCCCGCGGGATCTCCAGCAGACGAAGCTGTGGGTCGAGGTGTCCCTTGCGACGCGCAACACCGTAAATGGAGTTCTCCTCCACGTCCTCGTTGCCCCATTGCTTCCAGCCTGCGCGGCGAAAGCGTGCAAAGATCTCCAGATAGGGACCAGGAGAGCACGATTCGATGATGTCGTAGATTTCATCGGGTTTTCGGGAATGCTCGCGTTTCCGCGTGGCGAGTATGTTTACTTGTCTCCTGCCCGGTGGAAGCGTGCGCATACTGCCGCGAACACCGAAAAGGACCAACTCGGTTACGTTGCGGAAGTAGAAACCAACCCCTCGACCATCCGGACCGCCGTCCTTTCGAATCTTGTACCAAACGAGATTTGATTTATAGGTAAAACCCCATGCCTCCATGACACGGAGACCTTCTTGAAGCAAGGCGTTTGGCACCCAGAGGTAAAGGTGCGACTGTGCTGCGGCTAATCTGGCTACCGGAAGCTCAATAATCTCCTTAAGCTCCATAGTCGGATACCGCAAGAGGCGTCGGTGCTCCGGAGCCACCTTTCCCGTTCGGTTCTGAAACTGCCAAGGTGGATCAGCCAAGATCGTTGAGTACTGCCCAGTCATCTTGGCCAATAGATCCTCAGAGGGATTTGGCTCTGCGACTCGGTAGACCTTTGCTGTCATTGTGCCTCCTTGTTCTTGATGTTCACACTACTACAACTTGTCTGGGGATCCCGATTAGTAAGAGTGGACAGGGATTACCAACACCGCGCCGCACTCGATCTTCTAGCTTGCGCCAATGCGTTGTAGCCTCTCCAAACTTATCTGACACGAAGGCATGCGCCCAGCCTTCCTCAAACGACTTCTTGGATTTTGCTGCCCGCTCAATGAGTTCAAGCTGGCGTGCAGTTGGCGAGTAATACATTGAAAGGGCAGCTTTATTGCTAATGCCGTTCTTGCGCGCGAACTGAGCAACAATGTCCCGCAGCGCGTTTTGCAGCGACTCACCCCGCGTAATGATGGAGCCGATTGAGATCACGCCATCGGCGTGCAGTCGCTTGAAGTTTTCAAGGTCTCTGTCAAAGAATGGGTCCTTGTTGTTCCATTCGATCTCTAGCGCAAACGTGCCTGTTTTGAATTGTTTCACATGATCTATCTCATGAGAGATCGATTCTTTTTCCTTCCCGTCTACGATCTTCTTAATTTCGAAGTTGTGCTTCTTCCATCCGTGCTCGTTGGCTAGCGACTTCCGAATGCGCTGCGTCAACTCGCCCTCACCACCGCCACCACGAACAAGTTCCTCGGCTGGAATCTTGACGTCGAGCAACACCTCCTCCAGCTCAGAGGCGGCTTCAGCCATGTCGTGCTTCAGGATCGCCTCCGCATGGTGCAGGGCGAGAACCTGAAATCCCTTCTTTTTCAGCCTCTCAAACATTCGCTACCTTCTGGACTAATCCTGCGCGACGTCCATTTCTGACGCCCAACGTAATGTGGACCCCATATCTGGGGTGTTGTAAGGCCCCAGCAAAGGGGCCTAGTTTGGCTAGGCTACTCCCAAGTTCTTGATCTCTCAACGGCGTCAACCTGGATGGGCACCTGTACGTTTGTGAGCCGGCCGTGCCGGCGGCCGTGCCGGGTTGGACCTGTGCAAGACATTGATCCTGGACGATAAGCGTGTCAAATTGCGGTTATCAGAGGGCTTAGAAAGGCATTTTTGCGTAGAAAATGCCCATCCTGAGGATTCCTTCAATAATCGCCCGTTGTCATTTTTTGCCGGGACCTTCGTGTCCTTCGTGGTTCCGCTCCTGCTTCGTTCTTTTTTGCTGACACGTAGTTGCACACTTTCCCTCACCCTCGATCCCTCTCCCAAAGGAGAGGGAAGATAAGCATGGTTTCGTGATTTTCACGAAGGCGGAGGCCTTCCGCCGCTTACTCCGCCCGTATATTCGCTTCCTTGACCAGTTTCGCCCACTTCTCGGATTCGGCGCGCATGAAGGCGCCGAACTGTTCGGGGGTGTTGCCGACCGCTTCGGCACCCATGCCGGCGAGTTTTGCCCGTATCTCGGGATTGAGCAGCACTTTCGCCCAGTCGTCGCGCAGCTTGGCGACGATTTCGCGCGGCGTTCCCGCCGGCGCCACCAGCCCGAACCAGTTGGTGAGTTCGTAGCCGGGCACGGTTTCGCCGACCGTCGCCACGTCGGGGATGACTTGCGAACGCGACTTGCCGAGCACCGCGAGCGCTCTCAGTTTTCCGCTCTTGATATAAGGCAGTGCCTGCACCAGGCTGTCGAAAGTGAGCGACACGTGACCGCCGAGCAGATCCTGGAAGCTCGGCCCGCTGCCTTTGTACGGGATGTGGTTGATGTCCACTTTCGCCATGCGTTTGAAGAGCTCGCCGCCGAGATGGGGCGCGCCGCCCGGACCCGAGGACGAGTAGTTGATCTGCCCGGGCCGCGCCTTGGCGAGCGCGATCAGTTCCTTGACGTTGCGCACCGGCAGCGAAGGATGCGCGACCATTACGAAGGTTACGGCGACGACCAGGGTGACGGGAGCGAAGTCGCGTAGCGGGTCCACCGTCATCTTGGGGAAGAGGTGCGGGTTGACCGCGAGATTGCCCAGGGTGCCGATGAATACCGTGTGGCCGTCAGGGGCGGCGCGCGCGGCGAATTCGGTGCCGATGATGCCACTTGCGCCGGCGCGGTTTTCCACGATCACCTGCTGTCCCCAGATTTCGGTGAGCTTGGGTCCGACCAGGCGCGCCACGATGTCCACGCCGCCGCCCGGCGGGAATGCGACCACGATGCGCGCCGGCTTGGTGGGAAACGCCTGGGCCAGCGCCGTGCCGTTGGTGAGCGCTGCCAGCGCGGCGAGCGCCAAGATCGTCAGCAACCGCATGATTCTCCTCCCTTGTATTTTGTTGTTTGCCGTAACCGGCGTCAGAGATCGAGTGCCAGCCTGTACTTGGCGACCACGCCTTTCCAGCGCGCGATCTCGCTTTGCAGATACTTGCCGAACTCTTCCGGCGAAAGCGTGTAGATGTCGGCGCCGAGCCCCACGAGCTGATCGCGCAGATCGGGCATGGCGACGGCCTGGCGCACCGCCTCGTTCAGGCGGTTGATGACTTCCGGCGGGGTTTTGGCGGGCGCGAGCAGCGCGTACCAGTTGCGCGAATTGACCTGGGGGTAACCCAGTTCCTTCATCGACGGAATGTCGGGGAACAGCGTGGTGCGCTCCAGGCCCGTGATCGCGAGCGCGCGCAGCTTGCCGCTTCGCAGGTGTGAAACCAGCACCGGCAGATCGGCGACCATCGCCTGCGCGTGACCCGCCATCACATCGGTGACCGCCGGCCCGGCGCCTTTGTAAGGCACGTGGGTCACCTTGATTCTGGCCTCGCCCTGGAAAAGTTCGAGCGCGAGATGCGTATTGCTGCCGGCGCCGCTGGAAGCGAAAACGATTTCGTTGGGGCGTGCCCTGGCGAGCGCGATGAACTCCTTGACGCTTTTCACCGGCAGGCTGGGCGTCACGAACATGACGCCGGGAGTGGCGATGACCGGCGTGATCGGAGCGAGATCGGCAACCGGGTCGAACGGCATTTTCTTGTAGACCGCGGGATTGATCGCGACGGTGCTGGAAGTGGGCATCAGCAGCGTGTAGCCGTCGGGTTTGGATTTGACGACCAGTTCGGCGCCGATCATGCCGTTCGCGCCGCCGCGGTTGTCGACGATCACGGTTTGGCCGAGGATGTCGGTGAGCTTGCGCGCGAGATGGCGCGCGGTGATGTCGGTCGGCCCCCCTGCCGCGAACGGCACCACGATGCGGATCGGCGACTTGGGCGACCATTGCGCGTGAGCGGCGGGGGACGCGGCGGCGACGATCGCCGCGGTCACCAGGCACAAAGCCGTTTTCATGGTTGATTTCTCCCTCGATGACGTGTCTGGGTATGTTCCAGCCCGGCCTCGCGGAGGCTGCGGCTGGACGAGGACCGTGTCGGCTATAATCATCGGGCAACTCAAGTCGACCCGTCAATGAAAATCACCGGAATCGAAAGCTTCGTGGTCCGCATGCCGCTGGTGTTTGCCGGGCAGGCGCCCATGGTGAGCGGGCAGGCGCGCACCGCGATCGAGATGCTGCTGGTGCGGGTGGATACCGATGCCGGCGTGTGCGGCTGGGGCGAGGGCTTCGGCCATCGCGTGTGGCCTGCGACCCGCACCGCGCTGGAGAAAATGGTGGCGCCGTTGTGCATCGGGCGCGATCCGACCGCGATCGCCGTGCTGATGAACGATCTCGCGCGCGCGCTGCACGGCGCGGGACGCAGCGGACCGGTCGTTTATGCGCTTTCCGCCATCGACATCGCCTTGTGGGACATCGCCGGCAAGCTCGCGGGTAAGCCACTTTATCGCCTGCTCGGCGGCGCCGCGCGGACCGATCTCCCCGCCTACGCCAGCCTGCTGCGTTATGGCAAGGCCGCGGCGCTCGAGCCGCGCATCGCCGAGGCGCTCGACCGCGGTTACCGTCTGATCAAAATTCACGAAACCGATGCCGACCTCATCCGTGCGGCGCGGCGCGCGGCGGGCGCGGAGGTGCCGCTGATGGTGGACTGCAACTGCCCGTGGACGGTCGGGGAAGCGCTGGCGATGTGCGGGAAGCTGCGCGAGTGCAATCTGGAATGGATAGAGGAGCCGGTGTGGCCGCCAGAGGATCACGCGGGACTCGCGCGGCTGCGCGACGAGGGCGGCATTACGGTCGCGGCCGGCGAAAATGTCTCCGGCGTGACCGAATTCCGGCGCCTGTTCGAGCACGAGGCGATCGACGTGGCCCAGCCGAGCGTCACCAAAATGGGCGGTGTGACCGAAATGCAGAAAGTTTTCGAGGCGGCTGCGGCGTTCGGCGTGCGCGTGGTGCCGCACTCGGCCTATTTCGGACCCGGGCTGCTCGCTTCCATTCACGTGTGCGCGGCACAGGCGCGGGAAATCTGGATCGAGCGCTTTTACTGCGATTTCGATGTCACGCCGTTCGGCAAAGCCATCGACCCGCGTGGCAGTCGCATTGCGGTGCCGCAAGGGCCGGGACTCGGCATTGATCCCGATCCGGTTGCGCTCAGGCGTCTTGCGGTCGAGGCTTGAGGCGCGCCACCTTTGAAGCAGGAGAAAAGAAACATGCTGATCGTCGATTCCCAGGTTCATATCTGGGGTGCCAATACGCCCGAGCGGCCGTGGCCGGCCGAGCAGCGCACCCGGCCGCAGCGCGAGGTGCCGTTGGGCGCGGACGAATTGCTGGGCGAAATGGACCGGGCAGGCGTTGACCGCTGCATCATCGTGCCGCCGGCGTGGGAGGGCGACCGCAACGATCTCGGACTCGCTGCGGCGCAGGCACATCCCGACCGCTTCGCCGTCATGGGCCGCTTCGATCCCGAGGCGCCGCAATCGCGCGGGGCGATCGCGGGCTGGCGCCGGCAGCCCGGCATGCTCGGATTGCGCTTCAGCCTGCACACGCCGGCGCTGCGGCGGCTGCTGACCGATGGTCACCTCGACTGGGTATGGCCGGAGGCGGAAAAACACCGCATTCCGGTCATGGTACTGGTGACGCACGCCGATGTCGCGCTGATCGACCGCGTTGCCGAGCGCCATCCGGACCTCAGGCTGACGCTGGACCACTGCGCGTTGACCGGTGGCAAGGACGAAGAGGCGTTCCGCGATTTCGATCTGCTGCTGCCGATTGCGAAGCGCCCCAATGTCGCAGTCAAGGTAAGTTGCCTGCCGCTGTTCACGACCGACACCTATCCCTATCGCGCGCTGCATCCGTACCTGCGCAAGGTCTACGATGTTTTCGGTCCGCAGCGCATGTTCTGGGGCAGCGATCTCTCGCGCCTGCCGTGCAGCTACCGCGAGGGACTGACCTATCTGAGCGAGGAGGTGCCGTGGCTCGGCGCCGAAGACAAGGCGTGGATCCTGGGCCGCGGCGTGTGCGCGTGGCTGGACTGGGCGCTGCCGTGAGGCGCGGCGCCATGATTTCGCGTGACGACGGGCCGCGCCACCCGCAAACAGGCCGCTGGTCTCGCGCGATCGGATTTCGTATCGATAACGGGTAATTTTATGGCGAATATGAACTTGAGCGATCTCAGGTCATGGCTCGACGAGCATGAAAAGTATGCGGGCTCGATCAAACCTGCCGATCCACGCTTCGACATCGCGCAGGAGATGCTCGGCATCATCGCCACCGCAAGGGACAGCCTGCGTCCCTCGGCCGACTCGACCGCCAACTACGTGCAAAGCAAGGAAATCATCGAGCAGCTGGGGATGCTGCGCGATGAAGCCGAGAAGAAACTTGCCGGCAAAAACTGAACACCGGTCGCGTTCGCGCCCGGAGCACCCCCGGTTTTCTCCCGGCACTGCTGCCGCGGCGCTACTGCGGCGCTATCCCGGCTATTTCCATTGCTTTTCTGTAGCGCGCGATTTCCCTGGGCAGAAGATCGGCGATCTGCGCCGGCGATTGCGGCCACGGTTCGACGCCCTGGGTATCGAGGAATTTATGCATGTCCTCAGTCGCCAGTATCTTGTTGACCGCGGTGTTGATGGCGTTGATGAGCCCGGCCGGCGTGCCAGCGGGGGCGAACAATCCCCACCACAGCTGATACTCGTAGCCCGGCGCGCCGGATTGTGCGATCGACGGCACCCCGGGGAACATCGGCGAAGGCTCGAGACTGCTCACGCCGAGCACGCGCACCCGGCCCGCGTTGATCATCGGCAGCAGCGCCGAGGAGCTCGAAATCACCATCTCCACCTCGCCGGAGCCGACCGCGGTGACTGCCGGCGCGATGCCTTTATAGGGAACGTGCACGAGCTTGATGCCCGCGGCGGTGGCGAACAGCGCGCCCGAGAAATGATTGTTGCCGCCGGTGCCGGAGGACGCGTAGTTGAGCTTGCCGGGATTCTTTTTCGCGAGTGCGATCAGTTCCTTGACGGATTTGGCCGGCACCGACGGGTGAACCGCGAGCAGCATGGGCGCGCGCGCGAACGTCGCGATCGGGACGATGGCTTTCGCCGGATCGAACGGCAGTTTTGCGCGCACCGCGGCGGTGGCCGGATATGACGAGGTGGTGGAAAGCAGCGTATGGCCGTCGGGTTCGGCTTTGGTGACCAGCTCGGCGCCGATCATGCCGCTCGCGCCGGGGCGGTTGTCGACGATCACGTTCCGGCTCCACAGCTCGCCGAGGCGTTTTGCCACCGCACGCGCGATGACGTCGGTCGAGCCGCCGGCGGTGTAGGGCACGATGATCTGGACGTTTTTCGACGGATACGCCTGCGCTGCCGCGTGTTGCGCTGCGAATCCCGCTGTTGCGGCACACAGCGCCAGCAACGCCAGGCCCGGCCGGAATTGAGGCATTTTTCTCATGGTCTTTCCTTTCTCTGGATCGTGCTGCCGTTGTGTCTGCTGCTGACCGGTTGCGCGATTTCGGTCACGAACAGCCCCGACTGGTGCGACAACAACCCGGGTAATTTTACCTGCAAAAGACCATGACTGGCGCCGTGGCCGTCTTCCTTGGGGGGCGGATTTCGCCGGCACGGGCTGCCGCTCGCTGGGAAAAATATATTTTTTAACGGCTTACATCCTGCGGGCGCTGCGAAAGTGGAATATCGCTGCCGCGACGATTCCGTTGCTCGGTCAAGAGGTGGCGACATGACAATACCGCGGCATCGCCCGGCAGGGTGTCTGCCCTTCTGTTACTCTAACGTGTTTTTCCAGCCAAGGAGGAGCGCGCTTGGAGCATCTGTACAAACGACTGTGCGCACTCGCACCCGAGGTGCTGAGGGGCATTTTACGCGGCATCGAGAAAGAGAGCCTGCGCGTGAGGCCCGACGGGATGCTTGCCACTACGCCGCATCCGGCAGGACTCGGTTCCGCGCTCACTCATCCGCGCATTACCACCGATTTCAGCGAATCCCAGCTCGAACTGATCACCCGGCCCCACGCCGATGTGAACGCGTGTCTGGAGGAGCTCACCGAGATTCATCAGGTGGTTTACCGGCACATCGGCGATGAGCTGCTGTGGTGCGCGAGCATGCCCTGCAGGCTGCCGGCCGACGACGACATCCCTCTCGGGCGCTACGGCAGCTCCAATATCGGCAGGGCCAAGACGGTCTATCGCCAGGGACTTGCGCATCGCTATGGCCGGCGCATGCAGACGATTTGCGGCATCCATTACAATTTCTCCCTGCCGGAGGCGGCGTGGCCGCTGCTACAGCACGCCGATCAGCGCGGCGGCGAAGTGCGGGATTACCGCAATGACGCCTATTTTGCGCTGATTCGCAATTTCAGACGCCATTCCTGGCTGCTGCTTTATCTGCTGGGCGCCTCGCCGGCGGTGTGCTCGAGTTTCGTCGTCGGTCGCGCCCACCGCCTGCGGGAATTGAAGTCCGGCACGCTGTATCTGCCCGGCAGCACCTCGCTGCGCATGGGACCGCTGGGCTATCAGAGCGAGGTGCAGTCGTCCCTCGCCGTGAGCTACAACAGCCTCGAGAGCTATGCGCACTCGCTGTACGACGCGCTCACCCGGCCTTATCCGCCGTACGTGACGATCGGCGTACGCGATGGCGACGACTATCTGCAGCTCAACACGACCCTGCTGCAGATCGAAAACGAGTTTTACGGCACGATCAGACCCAAGCGTTCCATCCGTCGCGGCGAGCGTCCGCTGCGCGCGTTGCTCGAGCGCGGCGTCGAATACGTCGAAGTGCGCTGCGTGGATCTCGATCCGTTCAGTCCCGTCGGCATCACGGCGGAGACGATGCGCTTCCTCGACGTTTTTCTGCTGCATTGTCTGTTGAGCGACAGTGCGCCGGATACGCCGGAAGAAATCGCCGTCACGTCGCGCAACCAGCATCTCGTCGCCGAAAACGGCCGGGATCCGGGTCTGCGGCTGACAAGGCGAGACGGTGAAATCCCGCTCGCCGAATGGGGCGGCGAGTTGCTCGATGAATGCGAACCCGTCGCTGCGGCCCTGGACGAGGCGCACCGCGCCAGCTTCCATCGCGATGCGCTGGCGGCAGCCAAAGCCGCGCTTGCCGATCCCGCAGCAACGCCTTCCGCGCGCGTTCTGCGGCAGATGAAACAGTCTTTCGACGAATCGTATTTCCGCTTTGCCCTGGCGCTGTCGGCGGAACACCGGCACACCTTGCTCGCACTGCCGCTGGCCGATGCGACACTGGCGCGTTATGTGCGCATGGCGGAGGAGTCTCTTGCCGAACAGAAGCGGATCGAGGCGCAGGATGCGGTATCATTTGAAATTTTCCGTCAGCAGTATTTATCCCAGGCGCTGTCGGGCGGCTGAGGCGGAGATTGCGGGTTGCAAAGAGCGGCAGGCGGAAGCGGGTTTGACCGCATCACGCTATGGCGATAGCATCAACGATAAAGTGGAGGATCACACATGACGCAGCGGACCATCAGAACCATCATCGACGGGCAGCAGCTTCTCACGGCTACGGCCGGCATGACCGTCAGCGAAGCCGCGCGCCTGATGAAACAGCGCGGGGTCGGGGCCATCATGGTGGTGGAGGACGGCAGGCTCGCGGGAATATTTACCGAACGCGATGCGGTATGCCGCGTGCTGGCGGAAGGGCGCGATGTCAACGCCACTTTGCTCGTCGAGGTCATGACTGCCAACCCGCAGACCGTCCGTCCTGACGACTCTTTCGCGCTGGCGCTGCAGAAAATGCACGAAGGCGGATTCCGTCACGTGCCAGTGGTCGAAGACAGCCGGCCTGTCGGCATGGTTTCCGCGCGCGATGCGCTCGGCCCCGAGCTCGAGGCTTTCGTGTACGAGCTGCTGCGCCAGGAGCAGGTCTCGGAAATTCTTGCCTAGCGGCCACAAGGCGCCTGCGGTTTCTGGCGGGGCTGCTGCCGGAATCCGGCCCGGCCGGGAGGGGGCGTTGCGGCACCGATTATTGCCATTATCGGAATGCATGGAGAAAAGGACATGGGGTTTTCCAGCCGCAGCGTGTACGCAACAGCGGTCGTGCTGAGTCTGCTTTTCGCGCTCTCGGGATGTTTCGGTACCCAGATCCATCCGACGCTCGACGAACGCACCATTTCGCTGCGGCCGGGTGATCTGGAAGCGGCGGGGGTGGCTTTCATCACGCCTTCCACCGTCACCGGGCAGGAAGAGGAAAAAGAGGCGGTGGCGTTCATTTTCGCGGAGGTGCTGAAGAAAATGCGGCCGAAGGTCAGGGTGACGACGCTCGCCGAGACGCTGGGTGCCATCAACAAGGCCAATCTGGCCGAAGGCTACAAGCGCATGTACGATGATTACCGCGATACCGGTCTTTTCAGCCGCGACATGCTGAAAAAAATAGGCGCGGCCACCGGTGCCCGTTATATTGCCCAGCTCAAGCTGCAACAGTTCATCCAGGGCGAAAGGGAACGTTTCGGTTTCCTCGGCTTGCGCATCGTCGAGACCCGCTACGCAGGCATCCGGCTGTTTTTCCAGATATGGGACAGCCATGACGGCACCATCGCCTGGGAAGGTACGCAGGAGACCCGCTACAGCCGCGATACCGTGAGGGAAAATCCGGTGACGTTCCGCACGATCCTGGAGCGCACTGCGGGCGATCTGATCGCGCGCCTGCCCTGAGCGGCGGCGCGGGCGGCGTCAGACGAACCGCCACACGGAAAAAGCGGCGGCCTGGCCGGCGTGCTTTCCATCCGCGTGCGTCAGGTTCCATACCGTGGCGGCTTCCACCCGGAAACGCCTGCCGCTGCGGGTGATGCGCATGCCGCAATAATCGTCGATGTAACCGTTGCGCATCACCACGTCGAGCAGGCGCTGGCGCTCGGCGCGCTCGGCGGGGCCGGCCGACAGGCGCGAAGGCAGCGCGACGAAACTGTCCCAGTCCATTTCGAACAGGCGCTGTGCCGCGAGATTGGCGTAATTGAAAACCGGATCGGCTGCGGTGTCGTGCGAGACGACGACGAAGCTCGCCTCATACAATGCCCTGGCGCGCTCGGCGGGAGCGCCGTCGGGCACCAGATGCCTGCCAGTCAGCTTCCGGTAGCTGTCGAGCAGCAGCGTGGCGTGTTCCGCAAAAAAGAGATTGCCGGGAGCGGGTTCCATGGCTTCACGATATCGTGACGCAAGACCAGGCGGCGGTGTGTCACCTGCCGCACGTCAGCCGCCGGGCTGGGGATTTGCCACGGGTTCGGAATACCTGGCCTTGTGGTGTTTTTGCGCCTGGGCCGTTGCCTGCGTCAGCTTTTCCGTAAAAGCGATGGCGAGCGCCGAGGCCACGAAAGCCAGGTGGATCGCGGTTTGCCACAGCAGGGTTTTCTCATCGTAGTGGGAGGCGTTGATGAAAGTTTTGAGCAGATGGATCGACGAGATGCCGATAATTGCAGTCGCCAGCTTGACTTTGAGTACGCCGGCATTCACGTGCGACAGCCATTCGGGTTGATCGGGATGTTTCTCGAGTTCCAGGCGCGAGACGAAAGTCTCCCATCCGCCGACGATGACCATGACCAACAGATTGGAAATCATGACCACGTCGATCAGCCCCAGCACGATCAACATGATTTCGGTCTCGGTGATGTTTTTGACGGACATGAGCCCGATCAGATGTACGAGCTCGGCCCAGAATTGCCATACGTAGAGGCCTTGCGCCACGATCAGTCCGAGATAAAGTGGCGCCTGCAGCCAGCGGCTCATGAAAATCCAGCGCGGCAGCACGCCGAGAGTGCCGGAAGAAGTTGTGTTTTTCATCGTGATCCCAGGGGAAAAGGGGGATATTCTCTACACTTCTGCCGGCATTGCAAGCGCTGTTTTCCGGCGGCCGCTTTCCGGGGACGACCCGGCCACCCCCAGGGCGTTGCGCGTTCTGGCGAGGCCCGGTTCCGCGCGGTCGATGCCGCGCGGCCGGGCTCAGTGCGACAGCATCACCGGCATCGTCATGGTGTCGATCACGGTGCGGCTCGCGCCACCCATCACCAGTTCCTTGAGGCGCGAATGGCCGTAGGCGCCCATCACCATGAGGTCGGCGTCGAGATCCGCGGCGCGCGACAGCAGTTCATTGCCGACATCGATGTCCTTGGTGTGGTCGACCTTCACGTCGACGCGCACGCCGTGACGGGCGAGATACAGACCGATGTCGGCGCCGGGCAGGGCACCGTGTTCGTCGGGCCTCGGGTTGAACGCCAGGATCTGCACCACATCGGCCTGTTGCAGCAGCGGGATCGCGTCGGTGATCGCCCGCGTTGCTTCGCGGCTCGCGTTCCAGCCGACGAGAACGCGCCTGCCGATGGTGGCGAAGCTGCCGGCGCGGGGAATCATCAATACCGGCCTGCCGGCGGCGAGCGTCACATACTCGGCGAAGCCGGCCGCAACCCCGCTCGTGCGCGGCGCTTCGGGCTGGCCCAGCACGAGCAGATCGGCGTAGCGCGCGTGCAGCGTTACTGCATCGACGGCATCCCGCGTGCTCGTGCGCCACTCCGTTTTCGTCAGTCCGGCAAGCGTCACCGCCCTGGCAAACACGGCCTCGGCCCGCGCCGCCTGTTCGGCTGCGGCGCGTTTCCGGAATTCGATGAGCGGAGCGCTTCCCGCCCCGGTCAGCACGTAGTCCGAAAGTTCGTTCACGCTGAGGGCATTGAGCCCGATCAGGTGCGAATCATGGCGGCACGCGAGCTGGACCGCGGCTTCGACGCGCGCGGCGCAGCGTTCGCCGGCGTCGAGATGGACGAGTATGGTTTTGTAGGCCATCGGAATCCTCCCTTTCGCCGTTTGCGGGGCGCGACGTTGCGAGTGCGATGCCGCTATTTTCCTTGCGCCTTTTCGAACGCGACGATCGATGGTGCGCGGAAAATGCGGAAAAGCGCAAAACCGACGCGCGCCGGCAAACCGGCATTCCCATCAGAATAGTGAGGAGCCGGCCGCGGCAAATTGATGCAGATCAAACGACGGCGCGGCGACGGGAGCGTCGGCGCCACAGCCGGATATTTACCGGCGTGATGGTAAAACATGTTTATAATCAATATGTTATTATCGTCTACCCGTTTCCGGCTCAAAGGATGCGCTCGCCGAATTTCTTCAATGCGGCTTGCGACAGCGTGAGGCCCAGCCCCGGCTGTTCTTTCAGCGTGAGCCTGCCGTTGGCGATCCTCGGTGGATCCTCAAACAGTTCCGCCTGCAAGGGATCGCGTTCCGGATCGGTGAACGATTCGACGATGCAGCCGGCGGGGCTCGCGGCAACGATGTGGGCGTGGATGAAGCAGTCGTGGTGCGGCGCGACCTCGACGTGGTTCATTTCGCACAGCGCGGCGAGTTTGCGGCCCTCGGTGAAGCCGCCCATCATGGTGCAGTCGAACTGCAGGATGCGGATCGCCTGCTCTTCCAGCAGCGCGCGGCAGCCGTAACTGGTGAGCTCGCTTTCGCCGGCGGACAGCGGAATGCGCGTCTGCTGGGCGAGCAGCTTGAGTTCGCGGCGGTCGTCGGCCCAGCGTACCGGTTCTTCCAGCCAGCGCGGCCGCAACGGTTCCATCAGGCGCGCGCCTTCGATGGCGGTGGCGAGATCCCAGCCGCGATTGACGTCGACCATCAGATCCTTGTCTTCGCCGATGACTTCGCGCACCAGCGCGAGGCGTTCGATGTCTTCGGCAAGCGGCACACCGCCGACTTTGGCTTTGAAGCCGGTATGGCCCTGGGCCTTGAGCATTTCCATTTCGTCGCGCAGCTCGGCGAGATCCTTGCCATCACGATAGTAGGCGCAGGTGACGTAGCACGGCACTTCGCTGCGGTAGCCGCCGAACAGGCGGTAGAGCGGCAAGCCGGCGACTTTGCCGATGATGTCCCACGCTGCGATGTCGACGGCGGCGGAAATCCGCACCAGCGCTTCGCGCGACCAGCCTTTTTCAAAAGCGAGCCGCTGCCAGGTCAGCGCGAACAGTTTCTGGTACAACCGCTCGGGCGCGAGCGGATCGGCGCCGATGACGAGTTCCGCGATGCCGGTGTTGAACGCCTTGATCGCCGCTTCGATCGGCGTATAGCTGGTGGCGATGCCGATGCCTTCGATGCCCTGGTCGGTGTGCATGCGTACCAGGATTTCATTGGCTTTGGGGACGATGAAATGGCTGACCCAGTGCGGGCGGCCGGTGTCGGGCGCGCGCAGGATGTAGACCTCGAGGCGGGTGATTTTCATGATGTGGTGTCGCTGGCAAATGACGGACAAAAGCGCTCTTATCGCAAGAAATGGCGCCGGCGTCAAATTTGTCCGGCGGGGGACGATTGGCGGCAGCGCGCCAGTTTTATCGCGCCGAAATGACGAGGGGTGTCAGATAATATATTGTTTCATATGATTTATTTTTCGCGCTTGCCGCTCACCGGGAGTTTCGGCGGATGTGCCGGCTTGGCGGGCCCCCACACGCGGCTGTAGTAGGTGTCGGCGAGCTGCAACGCCGCCACCGGGTTGTGGCCCAGCACGCGATCCTTGGCGACCAGCACCGTGGTGAGCCCCACGGCGTGCTTGAAGAACAGGCTGTCGTGACCGATGCACAAACCGAGCAGCACGTTGAATTCGCAGCCGTGCGCGTTCAGCAGCTCGGCCTGGCACACCGGATTGCACAGCGCCTCGAACTGGCCGGGGCGCACTTTTTCATGATCGGCGATGCCCATTTCCTCTTTCGGAATATTGCCGGTCTTGCACGCGGCGGACACGACTTCGAAGCCGTGGCTTTCCAGAATGCCGGAGAGCACGTAAGCGTGATCGACGAAGCTGATGCAGTTGGCGATGCCGATCTTGCGAAAGCCCATGCGCTTGGCGAACTGCACGACTTCCTCGAGCCGTGTCCACTTGCAATAGCCCTGGGATTCGACCAGCGCCGATTCGCGCGAAATGCGGCGCGTTTCGGGATCGTCATAAAGTGCTCGCGCCGCAGCCTGGGTCTCGGGGTCGATTTTGCTGGGACAGAAGCCGGGACCGCGCTCGGCGGCTTCGCCCTGGCGGCAGGCCCGGACCGTCGGCGGACAATAGGCGCACGCCGGATCTTCGTATTTCATGATCGATGTCCTCCACAGGAGACGCCTTCCGCGCACTGTAGGGCGGCGGCACAAAAAAACCTTGTCCTGGATCAAATCCGGCTGTTGCAGCGCGGCGCAATGACCGGACGGCGGAGCGGGAGGAGTGGGGGCAGCGGCCGTCAGGCGCGCACGGCGGGCGGCCGTTTACACGTATTCGATGCCGGTTTGCGTGAGGCCGACGAGATCGATGTTGTCCCGGTTGAGGGTCGTTTCAGCCGCGAGGATGGCGAGCGAAGCCTTGGTTTCGGCGCCGCTGTCGAGCAGGCCGACGTAGAAGTTGAGACTATCTGCGTCCGGCACGGCGCCGACGACGTTTTTATAGACGAAATTGACGAAATCGGTATTGGAGGCCGAACCCGCCAGCTGCGTGAAAAAATCGATGCCGACGGCAAGCTGGGCGACCTGCTGCAATGTCTGCCCCGCATCGAACAGGCTCAGACCGGCGCCCACGAACGCCTTATTCTGCACGAACTGCCTGCCGAAAATGGCGCCGATCAGCTTCACGGTGCTGCCGGCGTGGCCGTCGAGGTCGAGCGCGAGCTTCGCGTCGGCGAAC
>JBKBXX010000082.1:0-15704 GCA_046313915.1 Burkholderiales bacterium
CCCGACTGCCACGAAAAGCAGCAGCAGCAGACCGATGCAGATCAGTGTTGCCCCCAGTATTTTCGATCCCAGGGTCATCGGGCGCGACGGCGCCTCCACCAGGTATTTTTCCAGTTCTCCGCTCTTGACTAGCCGCTGGTACTCGAGCGTGTGTTCGCGAGCGAATTCTTCGAGGGGGACCGCGCCCGTGAACATGACGATATCAAGCGGGAACTTGTCGGGCCGGAAGTGGTTGTTGAAGAAATGCACGGTGAACAGGAAGCCGACCGCGAGCACCGCTTCTTCGCCGTGCAGGATGGTCGCGACGTTGAACACCCAGCCCGGCAGGAAGGACGCGGTGATTTCCGGGAACCACAGCATGAGTCCGCTCGCGCCGATGATGGTTACGCCCCAGAACGGCGCCCAATAGTCGAATTTTTCCCAGTAGGTCCAGCGGTCGAACACCGGCCGCGGCCCCATGCCGAAGAACCAGCGGAACATCGCGTAGATGTCCTTGATGTCCTGCAGGTTCGGAACCATCGAATACGGTCCGAACCAGTCGAACGTCTTCAGGTTGGGCACGATGCGCCGCACGACATAGACGAGATGACCGAAGAAAATGCCGGCAAAGATCACCGCGAAAGTGCGGTGGATCAGACCCGCAGTCTGCGGCCCGCCCAGCGCCTTCATGACCGCCGGCGCCCACGCACTGGTGGCGTAGAACAGCGACATGCCGGTGAGGGTGAGCGTCATCAGGCTCACCGCAAACAGCAGATGCGCGATGCGCCACGGCAGGCTAAAGCGGCGGTAATAACGGCCCGCCGCGCCTTCGACCAGCCCTTCCGTCAGCACGTGCGGCCGGCCCTTGCGCGCCTTGCGCTCCTTGTATTCGCGGTAGAACCACAGCACCGAATGCGTCCAGAAAAATGCGAAGGTGCCGACGAGCAGCCCGATCATGAATTTCGAGGCGATCCAGATCTGCGGGAAACGGGAGAAATCGTCAGTCGTGCCGTGCGGCTCGAAGCTGACGAAGCCTGGCGTCGCGTTCGTGTGGCATTTCTGGCAGGTCTGCAGGCGGTTGTCGGGATGCACCGTCGATTGCGGGGCCGCGGCCCGCTGGATGGCATGGCTGCCATGGCAGTCGAAACACTTGGCGGTGTTGGCGTAGCCCAGCCGGTTCACCTGGCCATGATAAGTCCCGATATATGTCTGATAGCTTTTTTCGTGGCAGTTGCCGCAATTCTGGGTGATGACGAGCCGCATCGAATCGAGCCTGGGGGAGTCGACGTCGTGCGTGGTGTGGCAATCCGAGCACACCGCAGCGTTGGGGTTTTTCTTCCACAGCACCTCGTCGCCATGCACCGATTTCGCGTAGGCTTCTTTCTGGCCGGTGTGGCACTTGCCGCAGACATTGGGGAGGTCCAGCCGCCATTCCTTGCGCTCGGGGCTTCCCTTGGGATAGACGTAATGGGCGTTGTGGCAGTTGTAGCAGGTGGCGTTGGTGCGCGACTGGTCTTCCTTGCTCGGCCGCGCATGTACCGATTTCATGTAACGGTCGATCTGGTCTACCACCACCCCGAGCTTGGCATTTTCCCCGGTTTTGTTGCCCTCCTTTGCGGCTTCCCATAAAGCCCGGTGACAGGTTACGCAACTCACTTTATGTTCCACGCCCGGTCTGTGCGGGATTTCGGTGATGTCCTTGTGGCATTCGACGCAGGCGCGCTTGCCATGCACGCTTTTTTCGAATTTGTCCTGGGTTACGTGCAGTGGACGCATTTTCCCGTCCGCGCCGGGCATCGCGAAACCCTCGTTGCCGTGACAGCCGAGGCATACCGCGTTTTCGATCTTTGGCACGTCAGCGGGCTCCGACGCCGTGGCCGATCCGCTTTGCGCCAGCATCGCCACGCCAATGACACTCGCCGTCATCAAAGCTGCCAGTCGCGAAAAATACATGCTTTATATCTCCCTGTCTGACGGTATCATGCCCACACGAATCAATCGCGATTCAAAACATCTGTCTTTTTATGTGCGGCGAGGCGCCTTTGTCTAACTGTTTTTTTCCTTGCACAAATGTAATCCGGGAACGCCGGCGGGGGCTTGATCTGGATCAAACGCCTGCGTGCCCGGCGATTCTGGCAGGCGGCAGATGCCGCAAGCGCGATGATTTTTGCGCGGCTGCGGCGATGGGCTGAAAGGAAAAAACCCGCTCATGTGCTGTGCAGGAACGTTGCCGCTTTTTCCGCGGCGAGACCGGCGGACTTGATGCAGTCGCCGATCGAGACGCCGCCGCGATAGTTGGCACAGAAAAACAACCCCGGCAAGCGGCGTTCGGCGTCTTCGATCTGTCGGATGCGTGCGGCATGGCCGAGGGCGTATTGTGGTATCGCGCGTGGCCAGCGCGTAATGCGCACGAATTCGGGGCGAGCCGAGACGCCGAGCAGTGCGGCGTGCTCGGCGTGCACGATATCGAGAATTTCCCCGTCGTCGAGCCGCGCAAGGTTGGGCTGGCGCGCACCGCCGACAAAGGTCGTGAGCAGCGCCACGCCAGCGGGCGCCCGCTGCGCAAACAGCGTGCTCGAAAATATCGTGCCCAGCGTCTGTTTGCCTTCGCATTCCGGGACCAGCAAGCCGAAGCCGTCGAGCGGATGCGCGACGGCGCCGCGGCGATACGCGCTGTGCACGACCACGACTGGCGGATAGGCAATGGCGGCAAGCACTGCGGCTGCCCGGGGCGCAAGCGGCTCAATGATTTCGGCTGCGGCGTAGGCTGGAACCGCAAGCAGCAGCGCGCGCGCGTGGAACTCGTGGCGCCCATCTGCACCGCGGGCAGTGATCACGTAGCCGTCGTCCGCCGTCACGCTTTCGACTTTCGTGCCGAGCTCGATGCGCGCAAGCCGCCGCGCGATCGCGTCGGTCAGCGTCTGCATGCCGTTGCGGAATGCGAACATCGGCGCCGACTGTTTCGATTTTTCGGGATCACGCCGGCGCGCGCGCGCGCCGGCGAACATCCCGCGGATCAGGCTGCCATGTTCCTGTTCGAGCTGATACAGGCGCGGGAACGCGCTGGCGACGCTCAGCGTTTCCGGATCACCCGCATACACGCCGCCGACAAAAGGATTGATTGCGTAATCAAGGAATTCGGTGCCGAGGCGCCGGCGCACGAAAGCTGCGACCGATTCCTCGGCGTCTGGTGCGCCGCGGGGAATGAAAGGTTCGCGTAACAGCCGCAATTTGGCGCGAGCCGAGAATAGCGAAGTGGTGAGGAACGCAAATGGCGACAACGGCAGCGCATGCAGTCTGCCGTCGCGCAGGATGTAGCGGTTGCGGGCCTGGGGGGTGGCGGCGATACGCTCGCCGGCGATTCCCAGCGCCTCGAGCAGTGGCCCGATCAGGGGCGTGGTTTCCAGCGCGCTGTTCGGCCCGGATTCGAGCAGGCAGCCGTGCTCGGGGGTGGTGGCGATGCATCCCCCGGTGCGGGAAGCCGCTTCCAGCACCAGCACCTGCGCTCCCCGCCGCTGGAGTTCCCACGCGCTGACGAGTCCGGAAATCCCGCTGCCGACGACGACGACATCGGCAGCGATGGCGCTATTTCCGATCACGTGGCTCTACGACCGGCGCCCGGCTATTCCGCGGTCATTTGGCGGATTTTTCGGGGACGCGGCCTTTGTTGAACATGTAGGTTATCGCCTCCCGTATCTCAGCGTCGCTGAGATCGGCGAGCCCGCCGCGCGCTGGCATGCCGCCGTGACCGTTGATCGCGGAACGCACGACGGCATCGAGGCCGTTCTTGAGCCGCGGGATCCAGGCATCGCGGTCGCCGATCCGGGGCGCGCCGCCCGCGCCCGCCTGATGGCATTTGCTGCACTGCGCGTTCACGATTTGCTCGCCGCTGCGCCGTGGCGGCGCGGCGGTCCTGCTAACCGGCTCGATCCAGTTGCCACCCGACTGGTTGACCATGTAGGCGATGGCGCGCTTGATCTCGGTATCGGTCAGGCTCATGTTGCCGCCATGCGGGGGCATCTGGCGTATGCCCTTGAGCGCGATTTGCGTAAGGGCGGTAAGGCCTTGCGCCGCGAGCTTGCTCCAGGCTTTCCCGTCGCCGATCCGGGGTGCGCCCTGCGCGCCCGTACCGTGGCAGTTGATGCACCCGGCTTCCACCACTTCCTTGCCGCTGCGCTCGTGGCCTTGGGCCTGTGCCTTTGCCGGCGCGAAATGCGCCGCCAGTCCGATTATCGCGACCAGCAGCAGCCGTTGCGATAGCGGGGTAAATCCACGTCTCCTGATTTGCACGTCGTCACCAATCTTTTTCCAAAAAAACAATTATCGCAGATAAATTCCGCGCCGTGCCCGTGTGCGCCTTTTCTGGCGGTGGATTGGCGCAGGCCCGTTTCTCACGATTGCTGCTCGCAGCAGCGTTCTCCAGGCGCGCCGCCGCTTGCCGAAGCTGCGAGACTGGAAACGGGGTTCTGTTATAACTCATTGTTTATAAAAAATATTTTTTCATCAGTGGCAGCCGCTGGCGGCGGATGAAAAAAAGCCCCGCCCGCCGACCGCCCTGCCTCGCGGCAGAAAGGTCGGCGATGGGGCGGGAGGTTTTGAACAGCAGCCGGAACCGGTTTTATCCGATGCTCATTTGAGCTTGGTGGCCTCGATGGCGGCTTTGGCGCCGAAGCCGACCGTGACCGGGAACGACACGAAGTGGCCGCGGGATGTCATGTTGTCGTCGTGCGCCGCGAAGGCGAAGTTATAAGCTTTGCCTTCCTTCAGGGCCTTGTCATCGGGGTTGGCCAGGTTCAGCGGGCGGGCCCATACGAGAGTCCACACGCCGTCTTTCCAGACGCCTTTTACCTGCTTGTTGTCGGCAGCCGAGCCGATGGCGTCTTCCCTGCTGACGACATACTGCGGAATGAGATCGCCCGCTTTCCACCCGGCATTGGGATCGAACGGAACCGCGTTCTGGCCGCGAACCAGAGCGGTCGAGGTTTTGCGGATGTCGTCGAGCGCAAGCGCTTTTTTCCCGGTTTTTTTCTCGTCATACATGAACTTGGGCTGTTTCGTCTTCGCATCCAGATTGGAGCTGAATGGATTTTTGCCCGCGTCAAAATTGCGGAATTCGAGCACGTAGCCGTCGTCGGCCATGCCGACGGAGTTGGAACGGTGGGCGCGCCACTGGATGAGATCGAGAAAACCGCCTTCTGCCTTGATCTTGTTGATTTCGTCCAGGCTCTTGCCCTTGTTCCAGGAAGCCAACGCATCGGTGCGCGTCGACGGCAGGTATTTGCGCACGTCGTTTTTCTTGATGGCCTGATAGAGCGGATTCGCCTGAACTTCTGCTGTCGTCGCTTGTTTGGGGGCATCGCGTGCGCCATCGTGGCAGGTGAGCCAGCAGCCCTGTTTCGCGAAAGCGGGCACGCCACCGTCGTCGATCATGATCGAGAAGCGGTCTTCATAAATTGCCGGTTGCTCGCCTTTGCGGACTGCGGCGGCCAGTCTCTGGTTGCCGTACGGTTTCCATTCTTTGCCGTCGAACCGCAAAAACGGATAGGCCTCGCCTGGATGGTTGTTCCGGGTCTTCCACTGGAACCGGAAATAGGCGTTCTCGTTGTCGTAGGCGATCTGTGTCTTGAGCTGTACGGAGCCGTTTTTGCCCTCGACAGGCGTGGGCTCGAGCTTGTTGGCTTTGACCAGCTTGTCGCCCAGTTTTGCCTCGGTGCCCTTGTGACAGGCGAGGCATTCTCCTCCCGCCGCAACCACCGGTGCCCCCGGATGATCGGGGCTGTGCAGCCATTGATAAGTCGACTGGGCGGGATAGAAGAGCGTCAGGGTGGTGGAGGGAACGCCGTCCCAGTTGATGGCCGAAGGATCGGCCGCCAAGGTGGGGCCTGCCAATGCAGTGGCGAGACCCAAAGCCACAGCGGTCAATTTAAGCAATCTGGGCGTTTTCATGATTTCTCCTTGAACACGATTTTCAAAGCGGAATTTCCCTGGTTTTTCTGGCAGCTTGCGGGCTGTCTAAAAACATATAACACACGATATTGCGGCAGGATTTGATCTATATCACAGTCGGCCGACTCCTTATCCGTAAAATCACCCTGTGTTTTGCACGTTACCGCTCGAGGTTGACCAGCAGCCATGCTCAAGACACATATTGCGGTCGAGGATTTCCTTGCCAATCTGCAGTTATTCAAGGATTTGGATAATGGGGCGTTGAAGCGTCTGGCCGCCAGTGCGACCGAAATTGCTGTCCCGCGCGAAGCGGTGGTATACCGGCGTGGCGACCCCTGCCGTGGCTTGCACGTGGTGGTGGTGGGGCAGATCAAGCTTTCGCTCGAAACCGATCGCGGCGACGAGAAGGTGGTCGAGCTGCTCGGTCCCGGCAAGAGTTTCGGCGAAGCGCCGATGTTTCTCGGAGAGCCACATATCGTTACCGCTGCGGCTATTGCCGACAGCAGGTTGCTGCACATCGCGAAGGAAGCGGTGCTCGACGAGGCCGCGCGCAACGCCGGCTTTGCATTGCGCGTGATCGGGCATCTGAGCCGCCGGCTGTACCAGTGGATCGGGGAACTCGAAAGCTACACGCTGCGCTCGGGCATGGAGCGCGTGATCGACTATCTGCTGCGTCCCGAGTTCGAAAGCGTGCATGATGGCGTACTGCGCGTCACGCTGCCGGCGAAAAAAGGCATCATCGCCTCGCGCCTCAACCTGACCCAGGAGCATTTCTCGCGCATCCTGCACGAGCTGATGGCGCGCAAGCTGATCGACGTCGACGGCCGCACCGTGTACATCTCGGACGCCAAGCGGCTGCGCACGCAGTGCATCGATTAGGCAGGCGTGCTGAATTGCGCCGCGCACCCTGGTGCCGGAAATGGAGACAGCGGTCAGCGGATTTCGCTGTCGATCACCACGGTGATGCCGGAGGCGTTATTGGCGACGGGCTGGCTTAGCCCCTCGAAGTCGCCAGGCTGGGGGGTGGCGCTGGCGGATTTCGAGATGCGGGCGCCGACCACGATGCGGGGAAATCTCGATAGGCCGAACTCCGGCGTCATTGCCATCGAATCGTCGAGCGTGAAAGCCGCCGGCAGCTCGCGCGCCTGTTTGCGCAAGATCGCGAGCGGCATGCGCGGACCTTCGGCGGCCTTCGCGAAAATGAACACGGTGTCGGTAGGAGCGACTTTGGCGGCGAGTTCCGGCGCGAGCTTCACCATGCCTTTGACGCCGGGTGCGGTCGCGGCGGCAGGCGTATTCGTGGCCGTTGCCGCGGGCACGCTTCCCTTGCCCAGCGAACGCGCTTCGGCCACGCTGGCGGCGACCGAGCGGGCGAAATCCGAGTCCGGCGGCGCGAGCCGCAGGATTTTTTCCCAGTGCTCGACGGCCTTGACGTAATTCTTGTTGTCGAAAGCCGCGCTGCCGGCGAGCGCCAGCGCCTTGATGTTGTCAGGATCGATCTTGAGCGCGCGCGTGATCAGCTTTTCCGGCTCGCCCTGCAGGCGTCGACCTTGTGCCATCGCCAGCGTGTCGGCGTAGTCCGCGAGCAATTGCGCATCGTCCGGCAGCTGCTTGATGGCGCTGGCGTAGGCGGAAGCGGCTTGCGCATAGCGGCCCAGCGCGTTGTAGGAGCGCGCCAGCATGACCCAGCCCTCGACATTACCCGGCTCGTTCTGGAGGCGGGCAGCGAGCCGCTGCGTCATTTCCTCGATCTGCTCGGCAGTGATTTCGTGAGCGGGGCCGCGCGCTTCTTGACTCTGCCCCGCAACCAGCGCCTGGGGGCTGCCGGTGGCGAGGTAGACTGCTATCGCGCATAGCGGCAGCGCCAGTCCGACGATGATCGCGCTGGCGCGGCCATGCCGCGGCCGGTCAGTGGTTTCATCGTCCGCGCCCACGTCTTCCAGCAGCCGCGCTTCGATTTCGCGTTTTGCCTTGTCGTGATTTTCCACGCTCAGTGTCCCGGCGCGGAGATCGGCTTCGAGTTCCTGGAGCTGGTCGCGGTAGAGGCTGATATTGGCTGCCTTGCGCGAGATGACCGCGACGGAGGGGTTCCGGAGCAGCGGTGGCACGATGAAAAGCAGGGCGCCGGCAAGCAGCAGCCCGCTTACGATCAGAAACACAGTCATGATTTGTCCGTTTCGCTTTCGCTGGCGAGCAGTTGTACCGCGCGCGCGCGCTGGGCCTCGTCCAGTTCATTTCCCGCCGCGCGCCGCCGCGTAAGCCTGTAGAACAGCGCGAGCAAGCCCGCCGCCAGCAGCAATAACGGCCCCAGCCACAGCAGCGTGGTGGTCGCCTTGAACGGCGGGCGGTAGAGCACGAAATCGCCGTAGCGCGCCACCATGAAATCGACGATTTCGCGGTCGCTCATCCCCTGTTTCATTTTTTCGCGGACCTCGTTTTTGAGATCGATGGCGAGGCCGGCATTGGAATCGGCAATGGTCTGGTTCTGGCATACCAGACAGCGCAATTCACTGGTAACGGCAATCACCCGCCGCTCGAGCACAGGATCCTCGGCTGCCGGCGCCGCTTCCCGAGCGGAGGCGATGCCGCTCGTGAGCAGCAGCAACGCCAGCGCCAATGTCTTAACTGCGGTTGAGTTCATTGATCAAAGGAAGGATTTTCTGTTTCAGGATCTCGGGAGTCACCGGGCCGATCTGCTTGTGGCGGATCACGCCGCGTTTGTCGATGACATAGGTTTCGGGAACGCCATAGACGCCGTAGTCGATACCCACCCGGCCATTGATGTCGTATGCCGAGAGCCGGTAAGGGTCGCCGAGACTTTGCAGCCACGCGATGCCGTCCTTGCGCTCGTCCTTGTAATTGAGACCGTAGATCGGTACCACGTTGCTGCGGGCGAGGTCGAGCAGCACCGGATGCTCGGCGCGGCACGATACGCACCACGATGCCCAGACATTGAGCAGCCACACCTGGCCGAGCATGTCTTTCTCGGAAAACGTCTTGTCCGGCGCGTGCAGTTGTGGCAGTTCGAAATGCGGCGCAGGCTTGTCGATGAGCGGCGAGGGCACTTCGCGCGGATTGAGTGTAAGCCCCACGGCAAGCAGCGCCACTAGCGCGGCGAAGATCCCCAGCGGCAGGAACACGTGGGTCTTGTTCATCGTTTGCACGGACATTGGCTTATCTCACGAGGCCGGCTTTGCCTGCGGCCGTAATGCGGCCGCTGCCTGTTCGCGTTCGCGGCGCATCGCGATGCGGTATCTGCGGTCGCTCGCCGCCAGCAGCCCGCCCAGCGCCATCAGTACGCAGCCGCCCCAGATCCAGTTGACGAAAGGCTTGTGCTGCACGCGCATCACCCACGCCGTGGGGGAGACGGCTTCGCCCATCGAAACGTAAAGGTCGCGCGTGATGCCGCGGGCGATCGCGGCCTCGGTCATCGGCATTTGTTGTGCTCTGTAGACGCGTTTTTCCGGATGGAGCGTAGCAACGGCTTGTCCGGCGCGGGTCACTCGGACCGTGGCGCGTGCGGCGATATAGTTCGGTCCGGCGACTTCGGAGACGCCTTCCATGCGGAAGGTGTAGCCGCCCACTTCGACGGTGTCACCCGCTTCCATGCGCACATCGCGCTCGGTTTCGTAGCCCTTGACCAGGGTCACTCCGATCACGAACACGGCGATGCCGAAGTGGGCGAGCAGCATGCCGTAGTAGGCGCGCGGGGTATTGCGCAGGCGCGTCCAGATGCCGGCGTCGCGGCTGCGCACTTTTTCCCACAGCTGCAACGCGCAGGTGGCGATGATCCATGCGGCGAGCAGCAGCCCGAAGCTCACCAGGGCGCTCCAGCGCCCGAGAGTAAAAGGAAGTAGCAGCGCACTCGACACGCTGACGGCAAGCGCCCAGCGCAGACGGACCGCGACTTCGGGCAGACTCGCTTTTTTCCAGCGCAGCAGCGGACCGACGCCCATCAGAAACAGCGCCGGTGTCATCATCGGGACGAAAACGGCTTCGAAGTACGGCGGGCCGACCGAGATCTTGCCGAGCCCCAGGGCATCGAGCACCAGCGGATAGAGCGTGCCGAGCATCACCGCGCCGGCGGCGACCATCAACAACACGTTATTGGTGAGCAGCGCCGACTCACGTGAGACGAGATCGGATTCACCACCCGCACTCAGGCGCGCGGTGCGCCAGGCGAACAGCGTGAGCGAACTGCCAATCACCACCGCGAGGAAGAGCAGGATGAAGATGCCGCGCTTGGGGTCGGTGGCGAAGGCGTGCACCGAAGTGAGCACCCCCGAGCGCACCAGGAAGGTGCCGAGCAGGCTCAAGGAAAAAGTGAGGATCGCGAGCAGCACCGTCCAGCCGCGGAAAGCGCCGCGTTTTTCCGTCACCGCCAGCGAGTGGATCAGCGCCGTCCCTACCAGCCACGGCATGAAAGAGGCGTTTTCCACCGGATCCCAGAACCACCAGCCGCCCCAGCCCAGCTCATAGTAGGCCCAGAAGCTGCCGAGCGCGATGCCGAGCGTGAGAAAAAGCCACGCCACCGTGGTCCAGGGGCGCGACCAGCGCGCCCACGCGGCGTCGAGCTTTCCCGAAAGCAGCGCAGCGACGGCAAAGGCGAACGCCACCGAGAAGCCGACGTAGCCGGTATAGAGCAGCGGCGGATGCATGACCATTCCCGCATCCTGCAGCAATGGGTTGAGATCGCGCCCGTCGGCGGGAACGGGAAACAGACGGTCGAAAGGGTTGGAGGTGAACAGCATGAAGGCGAGGAAACCGACACTCACCAGGCCCATCACACCCAGCACCCGTGCCACCATTTCCTCGGGGAGGTGACGGCTGAATACCGTCACCGCCACCATCCACACCGTGAGCATCAGCGTCCACAGCAGCAGCGATCCTTCGTGGGAACCCCAGGTTGCGGCGAAGCGGTAGTGCAGCGGCAGCTGGGAATTGGAATTGGTGGCGACGTTGAGCACCGAGAAGTCGTTGGTGACGAACGAGTAGGCGAGACAGCCGAAAGCGATGGCGACGAATACGAACTGTCCTTGCGCCGTCGGGCGCGCAACACCCATCCACAGCCGGTTGCCGGTCGCTGCGCCGGCGATCGGCAGTATGCCCTGTATCAGGGCGATGGCGAGCGCCACCGCGAGTGCGAACTGTCCGAGTTCCGGGATCATCGGCGTTGTGCTCCTGTGGTGGCGGGGGTGATCAGCGTCTGCGCCGTTTTTTCGCTGGTCGCGTGCGCCTTGTTGATCGCATCGGCGGCTTCGGGCGGCATGTAGTTCTCGTCATGCTTGGCGAGCACTTCGCTCGCGTGGAACACGCCATCCGGCGCAAGGCGCCCCTGGGTCACCACACCCTTGCCTTCGCGGAAGAGATCCGGCAGCAGGCCGCGGTAGACCACCTGGATGGTCTTGGCGGTGTCGGTGACGGCGAACTGCACCGTCACGCCGTCGGCTTGGCGCTTGACGCTGCCGGGCTCGACCATGCCGCCGACGCGGAAAGTGCGTCCCTGCGGTGCTTCGTTCGCGGCGACCTGCGAGGGAGTGAAAAAGAAAACCAGATTTTTCTGGAAGGCGTTGAGAACCAGAGTTGCAGCGATGGCGAGCGCGGCAACGCCGACCGCGATCATCGCGAACCGCTTGTGGCGGGGCTTCATGGTGTTTCCCGCGTCACGCTGCTGCGAAGATAGCCGAGCACGTTGCGTTTCCGCAGCGCGAGCAGCACGAGTTCGGTGACCATCAATGCGAGTGTCACGCCATACGAACCCCATACGTAGAGCCCGTAGCCGCCCATTGCGACAAAATCGTTCCAGCTTGCCCAGTTCATTGCAGTGTCCTCACATATTGCGCGACCCAGTCGCTGCGTCGTTCGCGTTCGAGGATGATGCAGCGTACGCGCAGCAGTGCGGCGGCGATGCTGTACATCCAGAAACCAAGTGCCATCACGATCATCCCGGCGAACATCGTTGCCGCCATGGTGGGAGCGCTTTTCATGCTGACCGACGCGCCCTGGTGCAGCGTGTTCCACCACTGCACCGAGAAATAAATGATGGGAACATTGACCACGCCGGTGAGCGCGAGCACCGCCCCGGCCTTGTCGGCGCGGCGCGGATCGTCGATCGCCGCCTGCAGCGCCATGAAACCGAAATAAAGGAACAGCAGGATCAGCTCCGAGGTGAGGCGCGCATCCCATACCCACCATGTGCCCCACGTCGGCTTGCCCCACAGCGCGCCGGTCCACAGCGCGATGAAGGTCATCAGCGCACCGCTCGGCGCGAGCGCGCTCGCCCACATGCACGACAGACGCGTATTGAACACCAGCCCGACGCCCGCCCAGAAAGCCATCACGACATAGATGAACATCGACATCCACGCCGCCGGCACGTGAATGAAAATGATGCGGTAGGCCTCGCCCTGCTGGGCGTCGGTCGGGGCGACGAAGAAACCGATATAAAGGCCTGCCGTGCACAGCAGCGCCGCCGCGGTCGCGAACCACGGCGTGAGTTTTGCCGCGAGCGGGAAAAAAGTCTGGGGGGAGGAATACCTGAACCAGTTGATGCCCGGGTTTTTTTTGTTGCGCCAAGCTATTGTTTTTTCAGACGAAGTTGACATTATTTGCAATCAATCCAAGTATTCGAATAGAGCGTATCGGCTAGCTTTCGACAGCATGATCGGCCTTGGGTTGCCTCAAATGGGTCATTCGGCCGAAATACGCAGCGCAGCGGCAATAGCCCAGGGAGCGAATACGGCAGCGACCACCAGAAACGCGCCCAGCACCAGAAAATGTGACTGGGCACTGAGGCCCGCCGACACGATATCCACCGTGCCAGCGCCGATGATCAGCACCGGCACATAAAGCGGCAACACCAGCAGCGAAAGCAATACTCCACCCCCCCGTAATCCGAGCGTCAGGGCCGCCCCGATGGCGCCGATCAGGCTCAGGACCGGGGTTCCGAGCAGCAAGGATAGCGTCAATACTCCCAGCAACGATTGATGTAAATCAAATTGCAGCGCCAGTACCGGTGCGATCAGCACCAGCGGCAGACCCGAGACCAGCCAGTGGGCGGCGACCTTAGCGATGACGATCACGCCTAGCGGATTGGCGCCGAGCAGCATCTGTTCGAGCGTGCCGTCGGCGTGGTCGTCGGAGAACATGCGCGTCAACGACAGCATCGAAGCGAGCAGGGCGGCGACCCAGATTACTCCTGGCGCGATCGAGCGCAGCAGGTTGGGTTCGTTGCCCAGGCCGAGCGGGAATAGGCTGACCACGATGACGAAGAACAGCAGCGCGGTCAGCACGTCGGCGCGGCGGCGCATTGCGAGCAGCAGGTCGCGGACGATCACGCAGCGCAGCGCGGTCAGCATGTCAGCGTTCCCGCGTTGAGGTCGATGGTCACCATGGTCACGCTTGCGATGCGCGCTTCCTGATGCGTGGTCATCACCACCGAGGCGCCGCGCGCGAGGTGCTCGGCGATCAGCGTCTGCATGAAATCGACCGCGGCCACATCGAGCGCGGTGAACGGCTCATCGAGGATCCACAGCGGCAGATCCTGGCTCAGGATCAGGCGCGCGAGCGCCACCCGGCGGCGCTGGCCCTGGGACAGCACCTTTGTCGGCAGCCTCTCGCATTGCGCGAGACCAAAGCGGCGCAGCGCCGCGCTGGCCTGCTCGCGGTCGATTTTCATGCCCGCGAGCGTGCACGTCACGATCAGGTTCTCCACGGCGGTGAGGCCGTCCTTCACCGCATTGGTATGGCCGAGGTAGACGATTTCCTTCCAGTATTCCTCGCGCAATGAACCGATGCGGCTGCCGCGCCAGCGCACTTCGCCATGCGCCGGCGAAAGCAGGCCGCACAGGATGCGCAGCAGGCTGGTTTTGCCGCTGCCGTTGGTTCCGGCAACGCGCAGCAGTTCGCCGCTGCCCAGCGTGAAGCCGAGGTTGCTGAACAGCGTGCGGTCTCCGCGTACGCACTCCAAGTCGACTGCTTCGAGCATTGTTGCTGCATTTCTCCGGAAAGCTGGCGCGCCGATTCCACCCGTTTGCTGTTTGGGTGGCGCGATCTGGCGAGAGAACCCGGCGCGTCGCCGTATCCGCGACCGGGGCGAGCGTCGCCGCAGGCCTGTTATTCTAACCTATCGGGTATCGTCGATGTATGCGGCGGTCACGGCGTGGTGCCGCCATCGCCGGCAGGCGGACTTGCGCCGGCCGCCTGCCATTCCGCCGCAAATTCCGCTTCCATTTCGCGGCGAAAGCGCACGGCTTCGTTATCAGCAACCGCGACATCCTGCCAGCTGACCGGGGTGCCGCGGGCAACGGCGCGTTTTAGCCTGACGCCGTGCGCGAGCCCGATCGGCAAGCCGCCGCGGGCGAGCGAGTCCCGTGCCGGCATGAGCCGCCCGTAGACCGTGTAGCCGCCTTCGCCGTCGAGCATTTCACCAGCCTTGAGATCGCGTTTGGCGACCGCGACGCAATCGCCGAGAAAACCGCTGGCGCAACCGGTCGCCTCGTGCCGCAGCCCGACCGAGGCGGCGCTGATGCCGAGTTCCAGCCCGATCAGGTGATAGGGTTTGTACATCGCCGACACGTTGCCGCTGTCGTCGGTGATGAGACCGTATTCCTTGAAACAGCGCCGCACGTAATCGCTGTCGGCGGCGAAAGTCACGTAAACACCCCATCTCAAATCGCGGAACACCGGCCGGCCGTCGCGTTCGATGCTGGAAACCACCTCGACCTGGCCGGCGTGGTGCAGGCGGCCGCCGGCGGACCGCGGTTTCAGCACGCGCGGCAGGTCGTCGACGCCGCACGGCGGAAACGCGAGCCCGTCGGGCGCGGGTGCGAGCCCCGTGGCATTGGCTACTGCCGCCATCTCGATCGCCGATTTGGTGCCGTCGAGAAAGGAATTGAACATCTGGGCGTTGAAATCGCCCTCGGCCACCATTTCCGGCGTGAAGCCGTAATGACCCCATACCGTGTCCGGAGTGGATTCGTGGTAGGCGGGAAGATACTTGGTGCCTTTGCCGGCAGCGATCACCTGGAAACCCGCGGCGCGCGCCCAGTCGACCATTTCGCAGATCAGCGCCGGCTGGTCGCCGTAGGCGAGCGAATAAACGATGCCGGCGCGCGCCGCGTGGCGCGCGAGCAGCGGTCCGGCGAGCGCATCGGCTTCGACGTTGACCATTACGATATGCTTGCCGTGGCGGCAGCAGGCGAGCGCATGACGGATGCCGGCGGCGGGACTGCCGGTGGCGTCGATCACGATCTCGACCGTGTCGGATGCGATCACCGCCGGCACATCGTCGGTAACGAAGGTCGTGCCGTTTTTTGCCGCCGCAACGAGCGATGCCGCGGCGAACTGCTCTGCAGGCCAGCCGACGCGGGCGAGGCTCGCGCGGGCGCGCTGTGGCGCGAGATCGGCGACGGCGACAAGATGCATGCCCGGCGTGCGCCGCACCTGCGACAGGAACATTGAACCGAACTTGCCGGCGCCGATGAGGGCGATGCGCAGCGGTTTGTTGACCGAGGCGCGCTGCAGAAGCAAACGGTGAAGATTCATTCTTGGTTATTATTTTAGCTTGCTTCGGTTCAAAAAGCATGCGCCGTAACCGCCACTTTTCCGCGCGATGCCGGGGATATCGCCTGCCCCGCCGCCAGAGGCCGGCGAGAACCTAGTATTTCACTATCATTTTGTCCATATCTTCCTTGGTGATGGCCGGCACTTTGCCGCGCGCTTGCCAGCGGTTGAGTTTCCAGCCGTCTTTGCCTACCCACTCCTTGAAAAGATTCAGG
>JBKBXX010000083.1:0-15226 GCA_046313915.1 Burkholderiales bacterium
TCTTCGAGCAGCGGGCAGGCGATCGCCTGCTCCGCGGCAACGCGCGCACGATCGGAACCGCTCGACTTCGCGGAACCCATCATCGCCATGCCCATTTCGCTCATCACGGTGCGCACGTCGGCAAAATCGACATTGATCATGCCCGGGCTGCTGATGATTTCGGCAATGCCCGCCACCGCGCCGTGCAGCACGTCATTGGCGGCGCGGAACGCTTCATCGAGCGTTATCTGCGAGCCCAGCACCTGCATCAGCTTGTCGTTCGGGATCACGATCAGCGAATCGACATGCGGCGCCAGCGCATCCAGTCCCTCCTGCGCGATTTTCTGCCGTTTGCCTTCGAAGGCGAAAGGCTTGGTCACCACCGCCACCGTCAGAATGCCGAGCTCCTTGGCCACCTCCGCGACGACGGGCGCCGCGCCGGTACCGGTGCCGCCGCCCATGCCGGCGGTGAGAAACAGCATGTCGGCGCCATCGATCAGCTCGGCGATGCGTTCGCGATCCTCGAGCGCCGCCTGGCGGCCGATGCCGGGATCGGCCCCCGCGCCCAGGCCCTTGGTGATGCCGGCGCCCAGCTGCAGCTGGACCCGCGCCTGGTTGCGTTTGAGCGCCTGGGCATCGGTATTGGCACAAATGAATTCCACACCCTGCACCCCCTGCGCGATCATGTGGTCGACCGCGTTACCGCCGCAGCCGCCGACGCCAATCACCTTGATTACCGCTTCCTGGGCTTGCGTATCGATAAGCTCAATCATACAGACCTCCTTTTGTCACATTCAGATGCAATAAAAACAAACCGTTACAAACCGTTCCCGGCCCGCTGTTCCGCCCGTCCGGGGCGCCTTCAAAAATTTCCCGCAAACCATGATTTCATGCGCTCCAGCAATTGCTGGAAGGAACCGGTCTGCATGCGTGCGATCTGCTGCTGGCGATGCTGATCCATCCCGGCCAGCAGCAGCCCCATGGCGGTCGAATAGCGCGGGTTGCGCACCACTTCGGCGAGCCCCCCGCTGTACTGCGGCTGGCCGATACGCACCGGCATGTGAAAAATCTCTTCACCCAGCTCGACCATGCCGCGCATGGCGCTGCTGCCGCCGGTGATCACGATTCCGGAAGACAGCAGTTCCTCGTAGCCGCTGCGCCGCAACTCCGACTGCGCCAGCGAATACAGTTCCTCGACGCGCGGTTCGATGACTTCGGCGAGCGTCTTGCGCGACAGCTGGCGCGAACCGCGATCCCCCACCCCCGGCACCTCGATCATTTCCTGGGGATCGGCGAGCTGCGACAGCGCACAGCCGTGCTTGATCTTGATGTCGTCGGCGTCCTTGGTCGGCGTGCGCAGCGCCATCGCGATGTCGTTGGTGATCTGGTCGCCGGCGATCGGGATCACCGCGGTATGACGAATCGAGCCGTGGGTGAAAACCGCCATGTCGGTGGTGCCGCCGCCGATGTCGAGCAGGCACACGCCGAGATCCTTTTCGTCTTCGGATACCACCGCCATGGCGGAAGCAAGCGGCTGCAGGATCAGATCGCGCACCTCCAGACCGCAGCGGCGCACGCACTTGATGATGTTCTGCGCCGCCGAAACCGCTCCGGTCACGATGTGCACCTTGACTTCGAGGCGCACTCCGCTCATGCCGAGCGGCTCGCGCACGTCCTCCTGCCCGTCGATGATGAATTCCTGGTTGAGGATGTGCAGGATCTGCTGGTCGTTTGGAATCTGTACCGCCTTGGCGGTTTCGATCACGCGATCGATGTCCATCTGCGTGACCTCCTTGTCCTTGATCGCGACCATGCCCTGCGAGTTGAAGCTTTTGATGTGGCTGCCCGCGATGCCGGTGTAGACCTCGCGGATCTTGCAGTCGGCCATCAGTTCCGCCTCCTCCAGTGCGCGCTGGATGGCGTTGACGGTGGTTTCGATGTTGACCACCACGCCTTTTTTCAAGCCGCGCGACGGATGCCCGCCCATGCCGATGATCTCGAATCCGCCTTCGGGTCTGATCTCGGCGACGATCACGACGATTTTCGAGGTGCCGATATCGACGCCCACGATCAGATTCTTGTTTTCCCTGCTCTTGCTCATGTTTTCATGTTCCTGCCCATGCCGCCGTTGTCATTGCCGTGCCTTCGTTCCATCCGTTCATGCCGCCGCGCGCTGCGCTCCGCCACGCCTCGACGGTGGCGCAGGTTTTCCCGCCTCCCCGCTTTTCAGTTCCGGAATCCGCACCGCGAATCCGTTCGCATAACGCAAATCGACGTATTCGATGCGTCGCGCGAGCCGCCCCAGCGTGCGCTCGTAGGCTGCGACGAATCTCGCAAATCGCGCCTCGATCTGCTCCCGGCCGAGTTCGAGCGTCATGCCGCCTTCGAGCCTCACCTGCCAGGCGCGGCGCGGCGACACCCATATCTGTTCCGGAACCTTGCCGATCGTGGCGAGGCTCTTGCGGAAATATTCGTACTGGATGGTGACTTCCTTGGCGGTGCCAGGCGGCCCGCCAAACAGCGGCAGCTTGCCGTCGTACGCGGCCTCGAACACCTCGCCATAGGTGTTGACCAGCGCGGCATTGCCCCAGCGTGCGAGCGGCACGTGCTCCTCCAGCGTGACTTCCAGGCGGCCGGGCCACTGGCGGCGCACGGTGACCGTCCGCACCCACGGCAGTTTCTCGAATGCCGCCCGCGCCGCGGCAAGATCGAGGGTGAAGAAATTGCCCCTGAGTTCGCCTCTGACGACATCCCTGATCTGCTCGCCGGTCACGTGCGCAAGCGTTCCGCCGACACGCACTTCGCGCAACGCGAAAAGCGGCAGACGCACCGCCAGCTGCAGCGCGCCGTAAGCCGCGAGCAACAACGCCAGCGCCACGAGCGCGCCGGAGATGCGGTCGAGAATATCGGGCCTATCCCACATGGGCCGACTCCAGAATTCGCACCACCAGATCTTCGAACGAGATCCCCCGGGCGCGCGCCGCCATCGGCACCAGACTGTGATCGGTCATGCCGGGGATGGTGTTCATCTCCAGAAAAAAGGGTTTGCCTTGGCCGTCGAGCATGAGATCGAGACGCCCCCAGCCGCTGCAGCCCAGCAGCCGGAACGCCGCCAGCGCCTGGCGCTGGATCGCGCGCTCCTGCTCGGGCGGCAAGCCGCACGGGCAGTGATAACGGGTCGCGTTGCCGAAATACTTGTTCTGGTAGTCGTAGTTGCCCTGCGGCGCTTCGATGCGGATCAGCGGCAGCGCGGCCTCGCCGAGTATGCCCGCCGTGAGCTCGGCGCCGTCGATGAACTGCTCTGCAATCACGGTTTCGTCGTGACGGCGGGCGAGTTCGTAGGCCGCGGCGATTTTCTCGACCGACGTCACCTTGGACACGCCGATGCTCGAGCCTTCGCGCGCCGGCTTGACCACCAGTGGCAGGCCCAGCTGGGCGACGAGCGCGACGGGATCGGTCGCAGCATCGAGCAGCGCGTAACGCGGCGTCGGTATGCCGCCCGCAAGCCAGATCAGCTTGGTGCGCAGCTTGTCCATCGCGAGCGCGCTCGCCATCACCCCGCTGCCCGTATAGGGAATGCCCAGATACTCGAGCGCGCCCTGCACCGTACCGTCTTCGCCGAAGCGGCCATGCAGCGCAATGAACGCGCGATCGAATTTCTGCGCGATCAGCTGCTCGAGCCCCTGGTCGCGCGGATCGAAGGCGTGGGCGTCGATGCCGCGTTTCAGCAGCGCGCCGAGCACCATGCCGCCGCTTTTGAGCGAGATTTCGCGCTCGGCCGAGCGGCCGCCCATCAGCACCGCCACTTTTCCGAAGTCACTCATGGCCTTGACATCCGTTGCGTGCTTTCCCGGAATCGCTCATGCGGCCTCTCCGACGATGCGCACTTCGCGCTCGAGCTCGATGCCGAACTTGCGCTTGACTGTTTCCTGCGCGAGCACGATCAGCGCTTCGATGTCGGCGGCACGCGCGCGGCCCGTATTGACGATAAAGTTGGCGTGTTTGGGCGAAATCATCGCCCCGCCCACGGTGCGGCCTTTCAAGCCGCAGGCCTCGATCAGGCGCGCCGCATGCTCGCCCAGCGGATTGCGGAACACCGATCCGGCATTGGGCTGGCCGAGCGGCTGGCTGGCGACACGCTTTGACAGCAACTCTTTGATTTTATTTAAAGATTTTTTGCGGTCGCCGGGCTGCAGACGAAACGCGGCCGCGACGAACCATTCTTCTGCGGCGCCTCCCCGTGCGTCTTTCAGGCGCACGCGGCGGTAACCGATCTCGAAATCCGCGGGCGGACGCCGACACAGCCGGCCTTGACGGTCGATGGTCGTCGCTTCGGCCACGATGTCCCAGGTCTCGCCACCGTAGCAGCCGGCGTTCATCGCCAGCGCGCCGCCCACGGTTCCCGGAATGCCGGCGAGAAATTCCGCGCCCCCCAGCTCGTGGAGCGCGGCAAAGCGCGCCACCTTGGGACTGGCCACACCCGCCTCGGCGCGGATTTCGCAGCGATCGCCGTCGACGCGGATCTGTTTCAGCGCGCCGTGCGTGAATATCACCGTGCCGCGCAGACCCCCATCGCGCACCAGCAGATTGCTGCCGAGTCCGACGAAATACACCGGCTCCTCGGCAGGGAGCGCGCGCAGGAATTCGCCCAGATCGCCAAGGTCAGCCGGCACGTAGGCGCGCTCGGCCGCGCCGCCGGCGCGCCAGCTCACGTGGCGTGCCATCGGCTCGTCGCGGCGCAGTTCGCCGCGCAGTCCGTGCATACCGGCTTTTGCCAAGTCGCTCATATCCATATCAATGCCGTGAAACGTGAAATGCGAAACATGAACCATCGAAGCCGTCCCGCGTCCCACGTTTCACGGCGCACGGCGCAACGCATTTCATGCTTTGTCCTTTGCCAGCAGTGCCGGCACATTGCCGATCGAGCCTGCGCCCATCACCAGGACCACATCGCCATCGCGCGCGGCAGCGCGTATCGCAGCCGGCAAATCGGTCACGTTCTCCACGAACAGCGGCTCGACCTTGCCCTGCACCCGCACCGCGCGCGCGAGCGCCCGGCCGTCGGCAGCCACGATCGGCGCCTCGCCCGCCGCGTAAACTTCGGTCAGCAGCAGCGCGTCGACGGTGGACAGCACGCTCACGAAATCCTCGAAACAATCGCGGGTGCGGGTATAGCGGTGCGGCTGGAAAGCGAGCACCAGCCTGCGCCCCGGGAACGCGCCGCGCGCCGCGGCAATGGTCGCCGCCATCTCGGCGGGATGATGGCCGTAGTCGTCGACCAGCGTGAACTTCCCCCCGCCCGGCAGCGGCAGCTCGCCGTACTGCTGGAAGCGCCGGCCCACGCCCTTGAATTCGGCCAGCGCCTTCACGATTTGCGCATCGGATACACCGACTTCCATACCGACCGCGATCGCCGCCAAGGCGTTTTGCACGTTGTGCAGACCGGGCAGATTGAGCGTGATCGCCAGATCGGGAAGCCGCTTGCCGTTCTCGCGCACGACACGGAACTTCATGCGGCCGCCGCGCGCTTCGATGTCGAGCGCGCGGATCTGCGCGCCGGCCGCCAAGCCGTAAGTCACCACGGTCTTGGTCAGCGCGGGCATGATGGCGCGCAGATGGGCATCATCCGCGCACAGCACCGCCACGCCATAGAACGGCAGCCGCTGTACGAAGTCGACGAAAGCCTGCTTGAGCCTGTCGAGCGAATGGCCATAGGTTTCCATGTGGTCGGCATCGATGTTGGTGACTACCGCCAGCACCGGCTGCAGATAAAGGAAGGAGGCATCCGATTCGTCGGCCTCGACCACGATGAACTCGCCGCCGCCCAGCCTGGCGTGCGCGCCGGCGCTCACCAGTCTGCCGCCGATGACGAAGGTCGGGTCCATGCCCCCTTCGGCGAGCACGCTCGCCACCAGGCTGGTAGTGGTGGTCTTGCCGTGGGTGCCGGCGACCGCGATGCCCTGCTTGAACCGCATCAGTTCCGCCAGCATCAGCGCGCGCGGCACTACCGGGATGCGTCTTGCGCGCGCTGCCACCACTTCGGCGTTGTCGTCTTTCACCGCGCTCGAGATCACCACCGCGTCGGCGTCGGCGATATGCTGGGGAGCGTGACCGACATACACGGTCGCACCCAGCTCCCGCAGGCGGCGCGTCGCGGCGCTGTCGGCGAGATCGGAACCGCTCACCCGATAGCCGAGATTGAGCATGACCTCGGCGATGCCGCTCATGCCGGCGCCGCCGATGCCCACGAAGTGCACCTGTTTGACCTTGTGCCTCATCGACCTCGATCCGCCTCATCGCCATCGGCGGCCGGCGCCGTTCGCGGCCGCTCGCATCCCGCCATCCACCCGGCGGGCCCCTGCTCCCTGCTCACGCTCGCCCCGCCTCCACCCACCAAGTGCACCTGTTTGACCTTGTGCCTCATGCGAGCGCCAGTTCCCTGCAGATCTCGGCCACCGCGCGGGTGGCTTCGGGTTTTCCCGCAGCGCGCGCCGCTTGCGCCATCGCCGACAGCCTGTCGCGAGTCAAGCCGCCGATCAGCTCCGCGAGTTTCCGTGGCGTAAATTCGTGCTGCGGAAGCAGCAGTGCCGCACCACGCTCGACAAGGTAGTACGCATTGCGTGTTTGATGGTCATCGACAGCGTGCGGATACGGCACCAGCACGCTGGCGACGCCGGCAGCGGCGAGTTCGCTGACGGTCGAAGCGCCGGCGCGGCAGATGACGAGATCGGCCGCGGCATAGCGCGCAGCCATGTCATCGATGAAGGGAACGAGTTCCGCCGTCACGCCGGCCTTGCGGTAGTTCTCGCGCAAAACCTCGATGTGCGCGGCGCCCGACTGGTGCGTCACCTGCGGGCGCGACTCCTCGGGCAGCAACCCAAGCGCCTGCGGCACGATTTCGTTCAGCACGCTCGCGCCGAGGCTGCCGCCGATCACCAGCACGCCGAGCCGGCCGCGCCGCGAGCCGTAACGTATTTGCGGCGCGGCAAGCGCGGCGATCTCGCTGCGCACCGGATTGCCGGTCCAGATCACCGCGGTCGACGGCCCGAACGCGTCGGGAAATGCGACCAGCACCCGGTCAGCGAGTCTGGCGAGAACGCGGTTGGCGAGCCCGGCGACCGCATTCTGCTCGTGGATCACCAGCGGGCGGTTGAGAAACGAGGCCATCATTCCGCCCGGGAACGTCACGTAACCGCCCATGCCGAGGACGACGTCGGGACGGTGCAGAAATATCGCGCGCGCGCTTTGCCAGAAAGCGACCAGCAGCTTCGCAGGCAGCAGCAGCTGGCGCAGCCAGCCTTTGCCGCGCACCCCCGACATGCGCACCCACGCCATCGCATAGCCCTTGGGCGGCACCAGCCGCGCCTCCATGCCGTCGCGCGCGCCCAGCCACACCACGTTCCAGCCCTGCCCGCCCAGGTATTCCGCGACCGACAAAGCGGGGTAGATGTGGCCGCCGGTGCCGCCCGCCATGATCATGATGGTGCGGCTCATACGTTCAGTCCCCGCATTAGCTGACGGTTCTCCCAATCGACGCGCAACAGCAGCGCGATCGCGCAGCAGGTGGCGGCAACCGCACTGCCGCCGAACGACAGCAGCGGCAGCGTCAATCCCTTGGTCGGCAGCACGCCCATGTTGACGCCCATATTGATGATGGCCTGCACGCCGACCCACAGACCGATGCCCTGCGCCACCAGCGCGGCAAAATGGCGCTCCAGCGAAGCCGCGCGGCGGCCGATTGCGAAAGCACGGATCACGATCCAGGCAAACAGCGCGATGATGATCGCAACGCCCGCGAAGCCGAGTTCCTCGGCGATGACCGCGAGCAGGAAATCGGTGTGCGCCTCTGGCAGATAAAACAGCTTTTCGACGCTGCCGCCGAGCCCCACTCCCAGCCATTCGCCGCGGCCGAACGCGATCAGCGCATGCGACAATTGATAACCCTTGCCGTAGGGATCGGCCCACGGATCCATGAAACCGATGACCCGTTGCAGGCGATACGGCGAAAACCAGATCAGCAGCACGAAACCGGCAACCAGCATCAGAATGAGCCCCGCGAACAGCCGCCAGTTCATCCCGCCCAGGAACAGGATGCCCATCGCGATCACGGTGATCACCGCAAACGCACCGAAATCGGGTTCGCGCAGCAGCAGGCCGCCGGTCAGCAGCATGACCGCGAGCATCGGCAGAAAACCGCGCCGCAAACTGTGCATATAGGCAGCTTTGCGCACCGTGTAGTCCGCGGCATAGATCACCACGAACAGTTTCATGAATTCCGAAGGCTGCAGATTCACGACGTAGAGCGACAGCCAGCGCTGGCTGCCATTGACCTCGCGTCCGACGCCGGGAACCAGCACCAGCGCGAGCAGCGCCAGCCCGAACAGAAACAGCGACAGCGCCGACTGCTGCCATACGCGCAGCGGAACCTGGAACGCGATCACCGCCAGCACGACGCCGACCGCGATGAAAATGCCGTGGCGCACCAGGTAATACGCCGGCTGGTAAGCCGTGGCACGGCTGCCTTCGGCGATCGCGATCGAAGCCGAATACACCATCACCAGTCCGATGCCCAGCAGCAGCATGGTCAGCCACACCAGGGTGCGGTCGTATTCCGCCAGCGGTGCGCGCCGTTTGACGTCCGTATAGAACATCGTCAGGCGAGCCTCCGTTTGAGCGCGGCCACTGCTGCCACGAAGGCCTCGGCGCGATGCACGTAGTTGCGAAACATGTCATAGCTCGCGCACGCCGGCGACAGCAACACCGCATCGCCCGGCTGCGCCGCGCGATGCGCCATTTCCACCGCCTCGTCCATGTCGCGGGCGGCAAGCACCGGCACTTTGGTGGCGGCGAGCACGCGGCCTATCGCCGCGGCGTCGCGCCCGATCAGCACCACCGCGCGCGCGTGCGCGGCCACTGCCGGTGCGAGCGGCGCGAAATCCTGGCCTTTGCCATCGCCGCCGGCGATCAGCACCACCGGCTGCGCCATCCCGTTCAAAGCCGCGACGGTCGCGCCCACGTTCGTGCCCTTGGAATCGTCGTAAAATTCTATGTCATTGATTTTATTTATTTTTTCCAGCCGGTGCGGCAATCCCCGAAAACTTCGCAAGGCGGTCGCGAGCGCTGCGTCGGGCACGCCGGTCGAGTGGCACAAGGCCGCCGCCGCAAGCGCATTGGCCGCATTGTGCAAACCCGCGACCGGCAGTTCGGCGAGCGGCATGATGTCGTGGTCGCCTCTTGCCAGCACGCGCCGGCCGTGCGCGATACGGAGACCCCATTCGGATTCATCGCGCGGCGCAGACAGGCCGAAGGTGCGGACCTGCCGTCCCGGCTGCGCCATGCCCAGGCTCCAGCGGTCGTCGCGATTGAGCACCTGCACGCCGTCACCGGCGAAAATGCGCGCCTTGGCCGCCGCATACTCGGCCATGCCCGCGTAGCGATCCATATGGTCTTCGGAAAGATTGAGCACGGTGGCGGCGTCGGCCCGCAAGCTCGCCGTACTCTCCAGCTGAAAGCTCGACAGCTCGAGCACGAACGCCGCGGGCATCGCCGCGCCGTCTTCGATCGCCACCAGCGCGTCGAGCACCGGCCGCCCGATGTTGCCCGCGACCACCGTGTCGAGCGCCGCCGCACGGCACATGTCTCCCGCCATCGTCGTGACCGTGCTTTTGCCGTTGGATCCCGTAATCGCCAGCAGCTTCGGCCGCTCGTCGCGCTCGTCGAGGGCGCGAGCGAACAACTCGATGTCGCCAACCACCGGCACCCCCCGCCGCCGCGCATCCACCAGCGACGGCGCGCGGCGGTCGACGCCGGGGCTGATGGCGATGAGATCAGCTTCGCGCAGGCTTTTCCCGTCGAAGCCGCCGGTGGTCAGCCCGACCTGCGGCAGCTCGCACGCGAGCCTCGCCGCATGCGGCGGTTCGGCGCGCGTATCCGCGACATGCACGCTCGCGCCGTGGCGCACCAACCAGCGCGTCATCGACAGTCCAGTATCACCGAGTCCCAGCACCAGAACCTTTCTGTTCTCCAGGTCCAGCATCGTCCGCCACCGCTTCACCTCAGTTTCAACGTCGAGAGACCGATCAGCACCAGCATCATGGTGATGATCCAAAAGCGAACCACGACTTGATTTTCCTTCCAGCCTTTGAGTTCGTAGTGATGGTGCAGCGGCGCCATGCGGAAAATTCTTTTGCCGGTGAGCTTGAAGGACGCCACTTGCAGCATCACCGACAGCGTCTCGACCACAAACACGCCTCCCATGATGAACAGCACGATCTCCTGGCGCACGATCACGGCTATGGTGCCGAGCGCCGCGCCCAGCGCAAGCGCGCCAACGTCGCCCATGAACACTTCTGCGGGATAGGCGTTGAACCACAGGAAAGCGAGCCCGGCGCCGGCAATCGCACCGCAGAACACGGCGAGTTCTCCGGCGCCGGGAATGTAGGGGAAACCGAGGTATTTGGAGAAAACGGCGTTGCCAGCGACATAGGCGAAGATGCCCAACGCACCGCCGATCATCACCGTCGGCAGAATCGCCAGGCCGTCGAGGCCGTCGGTCAGGTTCACGGCATTACTGGTGCCGACGATCACGAAATAGGTCATGATCATGAAACCCAGCGCACCGAGCGGATAGGCCACCTGCTTGAAAAACGGCACGATGAACTCGGTTTGCGCCGGCAGGTTGGTGGAAAACGCGATAAACCAGGCGGCTGCGACGCCGATGAGCGACTGCCAGAAAAACTTCGCTTTCGCCGACAATCCCCTCGGATTGCGCGCAACGACCTTGCGGTAATCATCGACCCAGCCGATAGCGCCGAAACCCAGCGTCACCCCCAGCACGACCCACACGAAACGGTTCTGCAGGTCCGCCCACAGCAGGGTGGTGATGACGATCGACACCAGGATCAGCGCGCCGCCCATGGTAGGGGTGCCGGCTTTGACGAGATGCGTTTGCGGGCCGTCGCTGCGTACCGCCTGCCCGATTTTGTAGGAAGTGAGCTTGCGGATCATCGTCGGCCCCACCAGGAACGTGATCACGAGCGCGGTGAGGCATGCCAGCACGGCGCGCAACGTGATGTAACCGAACACGTTGAACGCCCGAATGTCTTTCGCCAGCCATTGGGCGAGCTCGAGCAGCATGGCCTAGCCTCCCTCTCCTTGCGCTCCGGCATCCGGCGCTGCGAAACTCTTCACCACGCGCTCCATCTGCATGAAACGCGAACCCTTGACCAGCACCGCGACATCGGACGCGAGTGTATTCTCGATTGCGGCCAGCAGATCCTCGATACGGGAAAAATGGCGTGCCTTCGCGCCAAAAGCCCGCGCCGCATGCGCCGCGAACTCGCCGAAGGTGAACAGCCGTTCGATGCCCGCTGCGGCGGCAAGCGCCCCGGCTTCGGCGTGCAGCGCCGCGGCGCGGCAACCCAGCTCGCCCATGTCACCCAGCACCAGCAGTGTGCGGCCCGGCGCCTGGGCGAGGACGGCGATCGCGGCCTGCACCGATTCGGGATTTGCGTTGTAGGTATCGTCGATCAGCGTCGCGCCATGCAAGCCCGTTTTTTTCTGCAATCGCCCCTTGATCCCGGCAAAACGGGCAAGCCCCGCCGCAATAACCTGCGGCGCCACCTCGAGCGCTGCGGCCGCAGCGCTCGCCGCCAGCGCGTTTCTCACGTTGTGCAGTCCCGCCGCCCTGAGCGTCGCGGCCGCTTCGCCGCACGGCGTCTTCACCACGATCTCGCTTTCGAGCCAGCCCAGGCGATAGGCCGCGCTGACAGCAGCCGGGTGCTCGATGCCAAACTCGATCCGTTTCCTGTCCGCGGCGAACTCACGCCACAGCCCGGCAAAACGGTCGTCGGCATTGATTACTGCAACGCCTTCGGCCTTCAGCCCCTCGAAAATTTCGCCTTTGGCGCGCGCAATCGCTTCTTCCGAACCGAGATGCTCGATGTGGGCACGGCCGGCATTGTTGACCAGCGCCACGTCCGGTGCCGCCAGCCGGGTCAGATAGCCGATCTCGCCCGCGTGGTTCATGCCCATCTCGATCACCGCATAGCGGTGCACGGGGCGCAATTCGAGCAGCATCAGTGGCACGCCGATGTCGTTGTTGAGGTTGCCGCGCGTGGCGAGCACCGCGTCATCGGCACTCGCCGCACGCAGGATGGCCGCCAGCATTTCTTTCACCGTGGTCTTGCCGCTGCTGCCGGTGAGCGCCACCAGCGGCATGGTGAATTTGCTGCGCCAGTAGGCGCCAAGCCTGCCTAGCGCGAGCCGCGTATCGCTCACGACGATCAATGGCAATCCGCTCCGTGCTGCGCCGGCTGCGGCCTGCGGCGCCTCCACCATGGCGGCCGCAGCGCCGGCGGCCGCGGCCTGCGCCACGAAACTGTGGCCGTCGAACCGCGCACCCTTGAGCGCGACGAACAGGTCGCCGCGCTTGACGGCGCGGCTGTCGATGCTGACGGCGTCGAACGCGATGCTGCCACCGTGCAGTTCGGCGTCCAGTGCCCGTGCCGCTTCCGCCGTGTCCATCATCGTCACAGTTCCCTCAGCGCCGTCTGCACCACCGCGGCATCGTCGAAGGGGTGCCTGACGCCGTCGATCTCCTGGTAGCGCTCGTGCCCCTTGCCGGCGACGAGCACGATGTCGCCGCGGCGCGCCATGGCGATCGCCTCGCGGATTGCCTGCGCGCGATCGGGCACGATGGCGCACTCGGCCACCGCGCCTTCCACGATATCGGCGATGATCGCCGAAGGGGATTCGCTGCGCGGATTGTCGCTGGTGACGATCACCCGATCGGCGAGCCGCGTTGCGATGCGCCCCATCAGCGGCCGCTTGCCGCGATCGCGATCGCCACCGCAGCCGAACACGCAGATCAGCCTGGGTTTCGCTGCACGCGCGCGGTTTTTTCTCTCCGACCGCGGGACCAGCAGTTCGCGCAGCATGTCGAGGACTTTCTCGAGTGCGTCCGGCGTGTGGGCGTAGTCGACGACCACCAGCGGCCGCCGACCGCCGCCGTAGCGCTCGCTGCGCCCCGGCAGCGCCCGCAGCCGCTGCAGCGCGCTGACCGACTCGTCGAGCCCGACGTCGCTCGCCAGCAAGGTGGCGAGCGAGCCCAGAAGATTGGCGGCATTGAAGCGGCCGATCAGCCGGCTTTCGAGCGATGCCGAACCCCACGGCGTCGATACGTCGAACGCCAGGCCGTTGGCGCCGACGCGCAGGTTGCGGCCCTGGACGCGCAACACGCCGCGGCGGCGCAACGGCGTGCGGCTGAAACCGTAACCGAGGACGGTCTGGCCGCGGCGCGGCTCGCGCGAAGCGAGCTCCGCGCCGAACCCGTCGTCGAGATTGAGCACTGCGTATTTGAGGGAAGGCCATCTGAACAACCGGGCCTTGGCCGCGCGGTAGCTGCGCATGCTGCCGTGGTAATCGAGATGGTCGCGCGTCAGATTGGTGAGCAGCGCGACATCGAACTCGACACCCGAAAGCCGGTGCTGCGCCAGGCCATGGGACGACACCTCCATGCTGACTGCCCGGGCGCCGCGTTTGAGAAAATCGGCCAGCGCGGCGTGCAGCCAGACCGCGTCCGGAGTCGTGTTGGCCGAGGGCGCCAACCTCTCCGGAAAGCCGCTGCCCAGCGTGCCGATCACCGCACATTTGCGGCCGCTGCGCGTGAGGGCCTGGGCGATCCACTGGCTGCACGAAGTCTTGCCGTTGGTTCCGGTCACGCCGATCATCCACAGTTTCGCGCTCGGTCTGCCACAGACGTGGCTCGCGATTTCGCCGGCGCGCCGGCGCAGATCGGCCACCCCGAGATTGGGCACCCGCCACGCCGGATCCCATGAAAAGCCCGTGCTGTCCCACAGCACCGAAGCCGCGCCGCGGCCAATCGCCTGCGGAATGTAATCCCGGCCATCGCGGCTTTCGCCCGGATAGGCGACGAAAGTGTCGCCGTCCTCGACCACTCGGCTGTCGCTCACGAGTCTGGTGATGCCAAGCTCGTCGATCGCGCGCAGATCCAAGCGCCGCGACCGCGATTTCACCGCGGCCGCCATCAGACTTCCTCCCTCACTTCGGGCATCTCGGGCGACGGCAGCACGACGTTATCCATGGGCGCATCGGGCGCCACGCCGAGCAATCTGAGCGCCCCCGCCGTCACCTGGCTGAATACCGGAGCGGCCACGGTTCCGCCGTAATACTGACCCGCCGACGGTTCGTCTATCATCACCGCCACGATCAGCCGGGGATTGGACGCCGGAGCAAAGCCGACGAACGCCGAGACGTATTTGTCCGGCGCATAACCCTTGCCGCCGAGCTTGTGCGCGGTACCGGTCTTGCCGGCAACGCGATAGCCCGTCACCTGCGCGCGGGGCGCGGTGCCGCCCGGCTGCACCGCCATTTCCAGCATTTTGCGCACCGCGTGGGCGGTGGCCGGCGCAATGACCGCCGTGCCCGCGACGGCCGCGTCACGCTTGAGCAAAGTCACCGGCTTGAGCTCGCCGTCGGTCGCGAATATGGTGTATGCGCGTGCGAGCTGCAGCAGGGAAACCGAAATCCCGTGACCATACGACATCGTCGCCTGCTCGATCGGCTGCCACGTCTTGTAGGCGCGCAGCCGGCCCGAAACCTCGCCGGGAAATTCCGACTGTGGCGATACGCCGAAACCGACGCGCGACAGCAGCGTCCACAACGTTTCCGCCGGCAGCGCGAGCGCGATTTTCGCGGCGCCGATATTGGACGATTTCTGGATCACCTGCGCCACCGTCAGCGCGCCCTGTGGATGCGCGTCGTGGATCGTGCGATTGCCTATCGTCATGTAACCCGGTGCCGTCTGGATCACCGATTCCGGCCTCACCGTGCCGGCTTCGAGCGCCGCCGCCACGGTGAAAGGTTTCAGCGTAGAGCCCGGCTCGAACAGATCGGTCACCGCGCGGTTGCGGGCGCGATTGGGATCGAGCCTGCCGCGGTTGTTGGGGTTGTAGGACGGCAGATTCGCCATCGCCAGCACTTCGCCGCTGACGGCGTCGAGCACCACGATGCCGCCGGCTTTGGCGCGATGCGCCATTACCGCCGCCTTCAGCTCGCGAAAAGCGAGATACTGGATCTTGGTGTCGATCGACAGCCTGAGTGTTTGCCCCTCCTGCGGCTGGCGTATGCTTTCGACGTCCTCGACGATGCGCCCCAGACGATCCTTGATCACGCGGCGGCTGCCGCGCTTGCCCGCCAGGGTCTCGTCGAATGCGAGCTCCAGCGC
>JBKBXX010000084.1:0-2421 GCA_046313915.1 Burkholderiales bacterium
GGCGGCACGCCGATCGGCAGCTCGCCGGAAGAGTTTCACAAATTCCTGCTCGCCGACATGGCAAAGTGGGCGGATGTCGTGAAGCGGAGCGGAGCGAAACTGGATTGAGGTCTTGGGCAGTGAGAAGCCGGGAGCAGGGAAGCGGGTTTGTGGGATAATTCGGCCCCTGCTTCATGGTACGCCGCATCCCGCGGCATCCGCATCCCGATGATCCAGTTTCGTAACCTGACGCTCGCGCGCGGCGCGCGGCGCCTGATCGAAGACGCTACGCTGCAAATCCACCCCGGCTGGCGGGTGGGTCTGGTGGGCGCCAACGGCAGCGGCAAGTCGAGTCTTTTCGCGTTGTTGCGCGGCGAATTGCACGCCGATCGCGGCGACTGCGAAGTGCCCGCTGCCTGGCGCATCGCCAGCGTTGCGCAAGAGACGCCGGCGCTCGATGTGCCGGCGATCGAATACGTGCTCGATGGCGACACCGAACTGCGCACCGTCGAGCGCGAACTCGCCGGAATTGAAGCCGCCGCCGACCACGACGGTCATCGCCTGGCCGAGTTGCACGCGCGGCTGCACGAAATCGACGGCTACAGCGCACGCGCACGCGCCGCGGCGCTGCTCGCGGGCCTGGGTTTCGCCGACGCCGAGTTTGAGCGCCCGGTCGCGGATTTTTCCGGCGGCTGGCGCATGCGGCTCAATCTGGCGCAGGCGCTGGTGAGCCGTTCCGACCTGCTGCTGCTCGACGAACCGACCAACCATCTCGACCTCGACGCCGTGGTGTGGCTGGAAAAATGGCTCGCCGGCTATCGCGGTACGCTCGTGCTGGTGTCGCACGACCGCGATTTTCTCGATGCCTGCGCGACGCACATCGCGCACATCCACGCCCGGCGCCTGACACTCTACACCGGCAACTACAGCGCGTTCGAGGAAACCCGCGCCGCGCAGCTCGCGCTGCAGCAGGCGATGTACGAGAAACAGCAGCGCACCATCGCGCATCTGGAAAACTACGTCCGGCGTTTCCGCGCCAAGGCCACCAAGGCGCGCCAGGCGCAGAGCCGGCTGAAAGCGCTCGACCGCATGGAACGCATCGCGGCGGCTCACGTCGATGCGCCTTTCGATTTCGAGTTTCCGGCGCCGGCGCGCGCACCCGATCCGCTGCTCGCGCTGGACAACGTGGCGGCGGGTTATGCCGGCCATGTCGTGCTCGAGCACATCAGGCTCACGCTGCGTCCCGGCGCGCGGCTGGGCCTCCTGGGACCCAACGGCGCCGGCAAATCGACGCTGATCAAGCTGCTGGCCGGCGAACTTGCGCCGCTTTCCGGCCAGCGCCACGAAGGCAAGGGGCTTGCCATCGGCTACTTCGCCCAGCACCAGCTCGAGCAGCTGCGCCCCGATGAGTCGCCGCTGTGGCATCTCACCCGCCAGGAGCCCCGCACCAAGGAGCAGTTGCTGCGCGATTACCTCGGCGGCTTCGATTTCCGCGGCGCGATGGCCGATGCGCCGGTCGCGCCTTTTTCCGGCGGCGAGAAATCGCGCCTGGCGCTCGCGCTGCTGGTGCGGCGCCGGCCCAACCTGCTGCTGCTCGACGAGCCGACCAATCATCTCGACCTCGACATGCGCCACGCGCTCACCAAAGCGCTCGCCGAATACGAAGGCAGCATGGTGCTGGTGTCGCACGACCGCGCGCTGCTCAGAATGGTGTGCGACGCTTTCCTGTTGGTGGCGGACGGGCGCGCCGTGGAATTCGACGGCGACCTCGACGATTATCTGGCGTGGCTCGCGGTGCGGCGCAGCACGCAGGCGGTGGAAAACGCCGGCGCAGACCAGGCGGCGGAAAAGGTTTCGCGCAAGACGGAGCGGCAAGTCGCCGCCCAGGCACGGCAGGCGAAATCCGGCCGCCGCCGCTCGCTTGCCAGGGAAGCGGAGCAGCTGGAGCGCCGGATCGAGACGTGGCAGGAGGAGAAGCGCCAACTCGACGTGCAGCTCGCCGATCCGGCGCTTTACGCCGAAGCCGGTGGCGGCAAGTTGCGGCAGTTGACGCAGCGTCAGCAGGAAGTCGCGCGCCTGATCGACGAGGCCGAACACTGCTGGCTCGAAGTACATGCCGAGCTGGAAGAGATCGGAGACGGTTGAAGGACGAAGGCTGGAACGCGAGAAAGACGCAAAGGCGTGCAAGGGGAAAGCGGGAACCGAAAGACTGAAACTCAACCGCTGATGAACGCTGATTACCGCACGGCAAAAACGAACGTAGCCCGGATGCAGCCGCGGGCGGAATCCGGGGTCTCATTTTAAAATGTCATAATACAAGATGTGACCCTATCTATTCTATCTATTTGACCTGACCCTATCTATTTGACCCTATTATTGTTTCTCCTGTTGATGATTGAACCCAATGAGACCCATGGATGGTGAATAGCCAGATACCATTAT
>JBKBXX010000084.1:2431-14984 GCA_046313915.1 Burkholderiales bacterium
GCAGCCGCGGGCGGAATCCGGGGTCTCATTTTAAAATGTCATAATACAAGATGTGACCCTATCTATTCTATCTATTTGACCCTATTATTGTTTCTCCTGTTGATGATTGAACCCAATGAGACCCATGGATGGTGAATAGCCAGATACCATTATTAAGCTCCTCAGGATCAAGAGCAAACCTGTACACGAATGCATCCTCCGCTACCGAATGCGTCTCAAATATTTGCAACTCAGGTGAGGACGGATCGGGCGCATTGGTAAGCAGATTTACCTGAACGCGAATGTCGGTTGGCAACAGCCTTCCAGTATGGAAGAAATGCAAACCACGAGTAACCCGCTCAAAGACCCGTTGATATAGGCTGACCGGAACGACGAAAGCCAAACGAGTAGTGGTTGAGCCATCTTCATTTGCAACCTCAACTTCGTGTGTTGTGCTTAATAACGCAGATCGGAGTTTCGTACTGCGCAAGAGACTTTTGTGTGCCCCCATTTCCCAGAGATACTTGGCGCCTGTAGTTTGTTTTCCAATTTGGGCACTAATGTAATCGCGCAGAGCTTCATCGTCCTCTGAGCTGCCATTGTTGCAGATGGCGCAAGCAGGGACGGTCGGGAATTGGCCAACAATACCCTTGAAAAACCCTCTTGGAGGTACGTGTTCAACAGTGGTCGCGGGGCGGCATCCGCAAATTACACATATTGGACTCTTAGGCGGCTGCATCGGCTTATGTTCTAACTTTAATTAGGTGACAATTTAGTTGACACTTTTTCCCTCCAAGAAACCCCGCCCGCCGCGTGAGTTGATGATTCAGGTGACTGCGTTAGTTGACGCCAAGCCGGCTGCTACGGCCTTTCATACCGCGCGATGCGGGAGTCCGCGGATTCATTCCACACAATATTACGCCTGCATATCGATTCCGTGCAAAACGGGATTTTCGTGACGAGCTCTCGGACGCCCGGCAACCTGGCTCCCGAGGGAAAACTATAACATATTGTTTTTATTATATTTTTTGCGCCCTGGTTTTTGATTTTATGGCGTTGATCTGTGGTTATCGGCGGTTGATCACGGGGATCAGCCTCCCCGGCGCCGGCCACACGCCGCGCTCGATCGCGCGGCTGCCGTCGAAAGCGAGATAGCTTTGCGCGCCGTAGTGCGGCAGCGGGCGCATGAGCGCGACAAGCGAGGCGGCGTCGCGTGCCGAGACCACGGCGACGGGGACGCCGTCTTTGCTGTCTGGCACGGTCCATACCTGCGCCGAGCCGCGGCCCGCGAGGAGGGCAGGGCGCGGCGGCAGCCCCAACCGCGCGAGTGCGGCATCGACGTCGTCGTGCAGTCCGATGAGCAGTGCGGGTTCGTCGTTTTCCGTGATCCAGGCCGCTTCGATGACTTGCGGCGGCGCTTCGAAAAAACGCTGCGCCAGCATTTGCGCGGCCTTTGCCACTTCGGCGTCGGCCGAGGCGATGATCAGGCGCGGTGCGCGGGCGATGATCCACTGGCGCAGGATCGGCGGCAGCTCCTCGCGGGCGAGCACGCGCCACAGCCGCAGCTCGGGATCGAGGCGCACGCCTGCAGGCATGATGTCGAGTTCGAGCGTGACGGTCTGGCGCTCGCGGTCGAAATCGATCCGGCGCGTTTGCGAACGGCCGCCATCGGCCACGATTTCAACCGGCACGCGCAGCGCGTAGGGTGGCGCAGTTTGCGTCAGCGTCAGCGCGAGCTTCGTTTTGCCATCGATGGTCTGCGCCCCGGCTTGTTCGATGGCGGGTGCCGGGCCACCGGCGCGCTGCACCCATTGTTCGAAAAAAGTCGTCAGCGGCCGGCCCGCAGTCCGCTCGAAAGCCGCGCGCAGGCCATCCCACGACGCGGCCTTGAAACGATTCTGTTCCCAGAAGCGGCGGAGGCCGCGGTAAAAAGCGTCGTCGCCGATCGCATCGCGCAGCATGAAAAACACCATCGCCGCCTTGCCGTAGCCCACTGCGGCTGCGGCGCCGTGGCTGCGTGAACGGAACGTCGCGAGCGGCTGGTGCGAGCCGGCGGGCACCGCGGCGAAGTCGCGCAGCCAGCCGAGACGCATCTCGCGCGCGGCCGCGGCCGAGTCGCGCTCTTTGTAGAAGTAATCGGCCATGAAGGTGGTGAGGCCTTCGCTCCAGTTGCCCGTCGTGTAATCGGCGTAGACGCCGTTGCCCCACCAGTTGTGCAGCACTTCGTGGCCGAGCGAGGTGGCGCGGATGAACGGCAGTTTCAGTACTTCCGCGCCGATATAGGTCAGCGTGGGCATGCCGAAACCAGTAGGCAGCGGGCTCGCCACCACCGAAAAACTGTCGAAAGGGTAATCGCCGATGCGCTCCGAATACAGTTCGATATAGCGGCGGCTGTCTTCGAGGTAATCCTCGGCGAGGGCGTCGAAGTCGCGGTAGAAATAGGTGCGCAGGCGCAGCGGCTCCGCGCCCCGTCGCGGCACGAGTTTTTCGCGCACGATGTAGGGCCCGGCCATGAGATCGATGCCGTCGGCCGGCTGTTCGAACTCGAAGGTGGCGGCGTAGCGCCCGCCGGCGTCGCGCGGCAGTGCTTCCGCGGCGAGGCGGCCGGCGACCAGTCCGCGCTGGTCCGCGGGCAGCGCAAGCTTCACGCGATAGCTGAAGAAATCGGCGGGGCGCGGATACCAGCCGCTGCCCGAATGCAGAAAGCTGCCTTCTGCCGCGGCCATCGGCGGCATGCTGCCCAGTACGCGGCGGTGATCGAGCGCGCGGTCGAGCGCCGGCAGCGTGCCGCTGTATTCGATGCGCAGCCGCGTGCCCGGCGCTGCCGCCAAACGCCATTTCCGCAAATCGCCGTCGCGATGCAGGGGCACGGCGGCGACGGGCTTGCCGTCGGCGGATGCGGCCGAAACCTCGAGGGCGGCGTGCAGCGCAAAATGGAATTCGCCCGCCGCAGCGAGCTCGGCAACGGCGTGGAAGCGGCGCGCTGCGGGGTCGAGCGCAACCTCGAGGTCGAGGTGGGCGATGCGCGGCGCGGCTGCCGCGGCAAGTGACGCCGCGAGCATGCACAGCAGCGCGAAAAGCTGCGGCAGCGCGCTCATTGCTGCGGCGGAAACTTGATCACGAACTCGAGCGTTTCGCCATCGCGCCGGATTTGCGCCGGAAGCCAGGTGCCGGCAGGCTGGGCGCGGACCGCGGCGATCACGCTGCCGATTTTCGATACCGGGGCGCCGGCCAGTGCCACGATGATGTCGCCGCGCTTGAGGCCGGTTTTTTCCGCGAGGCTGCCGGTGGTGACTTCGGCGAGCTTCACGCCGCCGTTCGCGGTTTCGAGCCGCACGCCGAGGCGCGGCGGCGGAACGTCGTGCGGCAGGGTGGCCAGGGCGAAAACGGCGTCGGCTGCGCCGGGTTTGAGCCACGCGCAATCGCGCCTGCTGTCCGCCGGCAGCAGAATGCCGATATCGGTGATGCCCAGAGCGCGCAACTGATGCGGGACACCGTAGCCATGGCGAACGTGCGCCGCGCCCATGATGCCGACCGCGAGCGGCCGCCGTTCGCCGGCGCCGGCCCTGACGCGGCGGGCGAGCGCTTCGGCCATGGCGCGGTCCCATGTGATTTGCGACTCGACGAAGAAACGGAATGCCTGGCCGTCCTTGTCGAGGGTGGCGGTTTTTTTGCCGCCGACGCTGGAGTGCTCGCGGAAAACGTCGAACAGAAAATCGACATACTCGGCGGAGGCCGCGGCCGGGCGCGACAAGCCTTCCTTTTTTTCGTCCGGCACGGCGTCCCAGCCACCGTTGGTGATGGCTTCATTCAGACTGCGTTCGACGTTGAGCGCCACCATCGGGATGCGGTTCAGGCGCGCGAACCGGAAAAGCGGCAGATAGAGCTCGGGCGGGAAATCCCAGACTTTCTGCCATTCCGCGCGTTCCAGGAATTGCTTGACGCTGAGTTCGCCGGCGACCCACTGGTCGAGCACCGGCTGGATCCGTCTGGGAAACGATTCGAAACCGATGACCATGTCGGGGCGCAGCACATGCAGCGCGGCGAGTGTTTGCAGCTGCCACTGATGATGATCGGCGTCGTCGTGCTGTTCGCCGAGCAGGACCACCTCGCGCTTCGCGAGCGCCGCGAGCAGCTCGGGCACGGGCTGTGGGCGTGGCGGCGCATCCGCGAGCGCGTACCATGTTCCCGGCGTAAGACACGCCGGGGCAGACGGGTGCGGCGTTTTTTCCTGGGCGTGGGTGGCCGAAACGATGGCGAAACCAAGCACGACGGCGGCGATCCTGCCCCTCAGGCGGGCAAAAATTTGGGTGTCCATGATGGGATAGATTACCCTATTCCCGTGGGACGGGGCTCCCGGTTGCCGGCTTGGTGCCGGAACAGCCGGATGCTTTGAAATCAGGCGCTACCCGGAATCCGGATTCCTGAAAATGGGACTGAACAGACTGATGGTTCCGATCGTGATGTCGTGCGCTGCGGCCGTGCCTGCATTCGCTGCCGGCGAGGTGCTGCAGTCCGAAAAGCATGCTTTCCGTATCGTGACTCTCGTCACCGGGCTCGCTTACCCGTGGTCGCTGGCGTGGCTGCCCGACGGGCGCATGCTGGTCACCGAGCGCCCTGGACGCCTGCGGATCGTCTCGAAGGACTTCAAACTCGATCCCCAAGCCGTCGCGGGTGTGCCACAGGTGGCGGCGGTCGGGCAAGGCGGCCTGTTCGATGTCGTGCTGCATCCGAAACACGCCGAGAACGGCTGGATCTATCTTTCCTATTCGGGGCCCGGCGCCGGCGGCTGGGGCACGGAACTGACGCGCGCGAAGCTCGACGGCCACCGGCTCACCCAGCAGCAACTGCTGTTTCGGCTGGAGCCCAAGACCACTTCGGGCCAGCATTTCGGCGGACGCATCGCGTTCGACCGCCAGGGCTATCTTTATCTGACGCTCGGCGATCGCGGCGAGAAGGAACGCGCGCAACGCCTGGACGACCACGCGGGCTCGGTGATCCGGCTGCACGACGACGGCCGCGTGCCGGCGGACAATCCTTTCGTCAAGCGTCAGGGCGCGAGGCCGGAGAAGTTCACGCTCGGCAGCCGCAACATGCAGGGCGCGGCGCTTAATCCCCGCACCGGCGAGTTGTGGACGCACGAGCACGGTCCGCAGGGCGGCGACGAAATCAACGTGATGCGCGCCGGCCGCAACTACGGCTGGCCGGTCATCACTTACGGCGTCAACTACGGCATCGGCACCCGCATCGGCGAAGGCACGCACAAACCCGGCATGGAGCAGCCGCTTTACAAATGGGTGCCGTCGATCGCACCTTCAGGCATGGCGTTCTATGAGGGCGACAAGTTTCCCCACTGGCGCGGCAACCTGCTCGTCGGCGCGCTGCGTGCTGCGATGCTGGTGCGCCTCGAACTCGACGGCGAGAAGGTGGTAAAGGAAGAGCGGCTCATCAAAAACGCCATCGGCCGCATCCGCGACGTGCGCGTCGGCCCCGACGGCTACGTCTATCTGCTCACCGACGAAGCGGACGGGGTGCTGGCGCGGCTGGAGGTGGTCCGCTAGCCGCGGCGCGGCCGGCTACCGTATTTTCCCGATGTGGAGAAATCGCCGGTCGAAAATCCACAGGTGCACGGTTATTGCGATCCACACCACTACCAGAAGCACGAGGCCCAACGTCCAGTACGCGACTTTCAGCAGGGGGTTTTTACCGGTTCGGAGCTTGCGAATCAGATCCAGGAGCCGTCCCATCCAGCGCGTGGATTCCAGCTTCTTGAGAATCGAGACGATACCAATGGCAAACGCAACGCTTGCGATCTGGCCGATGGTCAGGGTCAGCGTGAATTGGGGGAAAGGCAGCGGCGTTGTCCACGACGCCAGGATGCCGTAAAGGAGCGCCGCTACGACAGGGGCAACCAGCACCCACGCCAGAGGATCGAGCCGGAACACCTTGAAAAATTTTTCCCCGCCCACCAGGAGGTGAGTCAGCAGCCGCTGCAGTCTCTGAGGGTCCATCGGGTCGAGCATCCGAGTGATTTGCAGAAAGCGCCAATTGCTGTTGGACGTGGATAACACCGTGGCATTGCCTGGAACCCAGCCGGCCACTTTCTGATTGCACAGGCAATAACCGTCGTACATCAGGGTGCTGGCCTCGATATCGGTGAAAGAATCGAGGTCAGTGCGGATGTTGGAAAGCCGGTAGACGTGCCCGGAAGTCCCGTCCGCGTAATCGACGGGGCCGGGTATCGCGGGATATCCCGGTTGCGGGGTGAAGGCTTCGCGCAGATGCATGAATCCGTAACGCTCGACAAACCACTGAGAGCGCATTTCCCGGGCAGGCTGGTCATCCGGCGTCTGTCTGATCAGCTGGTTGCCGCGTTCGCTTTGATAAAGATTATAAAAGCCGTCACTTCGCACATGCTCCATGAGGATGTCGTTGCTGCGCATGATCACGGGCACGAGCTTGGTCGACGGCACCCGTTCGTCCTGGAGCTGGCCGGCGGCGTCGCTGCAGATGATGTTGGTGCACTGGGCGTTGTATAGCGCGTCGATTCCCTGGTTATCGTACACGCCGCCGTCGACCAGTTCTACCACGATTTCCCGGCCGTCGCGGTCCCAATGCAGATCGTGGATCGCAAAGGGATAAAAAATTCCCGGCACGCATGCCGAGGCGGCGACGGCATCGGCGAGCGTCAGGTCGGCGAGCTTGGCGGTGCGCAGCGCATCCTTCGTGGCATCGCCGGTCGAGGCCCTTGGTGTTGTCGGATCCCTTCGGTCCATGCCGTCGAAGCGCAGTTGCTCCAGAGTCACATTGGTGATGATGCTCCGGGTGTACGGCGTGCCGGTTTCGGGTTCACCAGCCCATGCGCCCGTGAAGTGCCAGGGATGGCCGGTATTGAGCGTGGTGGCGTTGATGGTCAAAACGGGAATCCTGTAATCCGCCACGGCGTTGTAGCGCTGGACGCCGAAAGATGCCGCAGATATTCCCGGAGGCAGCAGCGCGGTGTCTGGCGAGACCGCTATCTCGCGCAGATAGATGTTGGATACGTCGGATTTCCCGGTGGTTTGCCGCCATATGGGGAGATAGAGATGCTCGTGATAGAGCTCGGCCATGCGGTCGCTGCGGGAATAGTCGTCTGAGAGGAACATGCGTGCGTTCTTGAAAGGGTTCCACAGCATTCTCGTGCGCAGGTTTTTCTGGACCGCAGACAGGAATTCGCTTTCAATTTCCTGGACGATCGTGATGTAGGCCCGGTCGAAATATGCCTTGACGGTGCTAGGGTTTGCTGCCCGCGGATAATCATCGCGTTTGCCTTCAAGGAGCTGCTTGATCTTCAGGTAATAATAGGCGCCGATGATCGAGCCGCCGGAAACCGTAGAGAGCACCTCAACCCTCGGCAGTAATCCCAGTTCGGCCATTCGCGCCAGTACGCCGATATGAAACAGCGAGGCACGGAATCCGCCCCCCGATAGTGCCAGGCCGAGCTTAGGGCGCATGGGTTGCGGGGACGGGGGAGGAGTGTCGGGCATGTGTGCCTCCTTTTATTCAAGCGGCGGGTTTTGCTGGCGGAGCCGACGTCGGAATGCAGTGATGCGCCTTCAGCTTGGCGTATTCGGCGAGCCGTTTGCAGCTCTCGTCCAGCTGGCTGTCTATGGCTTTCCACGCTTCCACAAGCCTATTCGGGTCCGACCCGACGTAGACGCGGGTTCGTTCCAGCGACTGGCGGTAGGCGTCGAGATACAGTTTGTCGCGGAGCGCATTGCGCAGGATTTCCACCCCCTGGGTGATGCGTTCGGCGGGCGAGGAAAGCACGACGAAACCCAGCAGTCCGCGCCGCGTGGGCCGGGTGGCGATTTCCACTACGTCGATGATTGAGAGGAAAGCGTCGACTCTGTTGACCTCGTAATAGGCGCCCTCGGCGGTGGCGGCTTTGCCGGCGATGGCGGCCGCCTTTGCCAGCTCGTTCTCCGCGGTCTCGATGCGCCCCAGCAGTTTGGTGGCATCGTTGACGATGTCTTCCGAATAGGAATCGAAACGCGCCGCGCCGTAGCGCGTGAAGACGGCGACGATCAGATGGCCGCGCAGCAGCCGTTTGCCGGCGTGGGCATTGTAGTCGTCCTTGCATGCCTGGGCATGCGTGAGGCCATCGCAGGCCCAGCCATTGAGAACGTTGTTCGCTTCGCCGACATTGAATTTCTCCAACGGAATGGAGCCGCATCCCGCGAGCGCGAGAATGTCTACAATAACCAGAAGCAGCGTGACAGGATGGAGCATGACGTTCTCCTGTTCTTGGAAATTCTTGCAACAGGCAGGTTTATAGTGAGATGCCGAACTGCTCGGCAAGGTTGTAATGTATGCCATGCACAGTGCCTTCCCCGTGCGCGATGCAGAGTTTTCTTGCCCGCACGTCTTCCACCCAGCGCGGATGGGCGGCTTCGGCGCGGCGGTTGGCGATGATCGCCATGCGTGCGACTTCGGCGTCTTCTTGCGCGAGACCTGCGGGCAGAAGGGCGAAGTCGGCTATGATCTGCGCCTTGACGAGTCTGCCGATGCTGCCGTTTTGCACCTTGATGTCGAACATGAGTGCCACCGCGCGCTGCGACTGCAAGCCGTACTCCGCCGCGAGATCCTGCGCGGCCTTGAACAGCTTGCCGGCGTGCCGAACCTGGATCGCCTGGAATTCCCCGGTGCGGCACAGCGCCTTGAACATGCCGCGCCACGGTTCGTTGACGCTGTGCCTGACCGGATCCTGGATGCTGCGCGCGAAGCGCATCAGTTCGTCCTTGTCGTTTGCGAGCGCCGCAGCCAGAATGTCGTAATTCGACTGAAAAACGGTTTGGGCGACGCGCGCGTGCCGGGAGAGCATCTGCTGCAGCATCGGTTGCAGCGAGTCCTGGCCGAAGTTCCATTGCAGCACGCCCAGACTCAGGCCCTGACCGTCGAAGTCGCCGCTCAGCCCGGCGAAACATTCCGGCGGCCCCTGACCGGTTTCGAATGCGCCGGTGAGCGCGAGGCAGCGCAGATCGAGCGTCTTGTCCGCGAGTTCGGGCGCGGGAATGGTTTTGTCGAACAGCGCTTTCCAGGTGGCGGTGCCGACCACACCGTCGCTATCCAGGCGCCTCTTTTTCTGGAAGGCGCGGACCGCCGCATCGGTGCCGCCGCCGAAAGCGCCGTCGATCGGCCCGCGGTAGAAATCCAGCGCGCGCAGCCGCTGCTGGATGTGCTCCACTTCCGGGCCGTGAGAGCCCAATTTATAGAGGGCCATGGCCCGCGATTACAGCGGAGACAGGAAATGCAGCACGCAGAAAATAGACATTGCGCCCACCCCCCCTTGACCCCAATGTCATAGGTGCATTCAAGTCTGCGCTGGCCTGTTACAAAAAGCAAATCTCCCATTTTGTTAGATTTTGCGAGGGTCTTCCGGTCGTGGCGGGAGGGCTGGCGATGGGATGTTAGAATCCGGGCTCCGTTGTTGTCTCTGGAAAACCATTGTCGAGTCAATGTAATTCTTGTCGTTGTGGCACCCGATCCGGCCGCAGCGCAGCGTTCATCATCTTCGGTCGTTTCGGCATCGAGGCGGCATGAAGGAACTGATCGTCACCCTGCTGGCGACCCTCGCTACCCAGTCGCTGTCGTCGATGGCGGTGTTCACGCCGGCCATTCTGGCGCCGGTAGCGAGCGGCGATATCGGCATCGCTGCCACTGCCATCGGCGCGTTTACCGCGCTGGTTTATCTTCTGGCTTCGTTGTCGGCACCCATCGGCGGCACTTTCGTGGCGCGCTACGGTGCCGTGCGCGTAAGCCAGGTCTGCCTGATGCTGGCCGCAGCCGGTCTGGCGATATGCGGCTTCGCGCACCTCGCTGCGGTGATCGCGGGTGCGGTGCTGATCGGGATGGGCTATGGTCCGGTGACGCCCGCCAGTTCGGCGCTGCTGGTGGAACGCACGCCCGACCGGCTGCGCAACCTGATCATGTCGATACGTCAGACCGGGGTGCCGGTGGGAGGGGCAGTGGCCGGCGCGGTGGTGCCGTGGCTGGCGCTCGCTGCAGGCTGGCGGACGGCGGTTTTGATCGTGGCGGGCCTCACGCTGGCATTCGCATTCGCGCTGCAGGCGATCCGCGGCACTTACGATCACGCAGGGGTGCGCCACAAAATGAAACGGCCGCCGCTCGCGGCCATGCTGCGCATGGTGTTCGATCATCCGCAGTTACGTCGGGTGTCGTTCACCTCGTTCGCTTACGCCGGCATGCAGATGTGTCTGGCGAGCTACCTCGTAGTTTTTCTGACCGGGAGCGCGGGGCTGAGCATGATCGATGCGGGCGCTGCGCTTGCCGCGGCTATGATCGCCGGCATCGTCGGCAGGGTGTTGTGGGGCGTCGTCGCCGATTATGCGGACAATGCCCGCAGCGTGCTGGCGCTGCTGGGCGTGGTGATGGCCGCGTGCACGCTGCTGCTGACGCTGGTCACCGCCGCCTGGCCTTTCAGCGCGGTGCTGCTGCTGTGCGTGGTCTACGGCGCGACTGCCATCGGCTGGAACGGCGTCTATGTCGCGGAAGTGGCGCGGGTTGCGCCGGAAGGGAATGTCGCGATCGCCACCGGCGCGTCGCTTGCGTTCACTTATTCCGGGGTCGTAGTGACGCCCATTTTTTTCTGGGCCATCGTGACAGCCACTGCCAGCTATGCGGCGGCATTCGGCTCGATGGCGCTCGTGACGCTGGTGGCGGCGGTGTCGATCATGCGCAAACCGCTGGCCGTGCCGCTCACCCGGGCTTGAGCGCAACTCCCGCTTGCACATGAGTTCATTGATCCATGCCACCATCACCGTTTCCGGCGACGAATCGCAGCTTGCCGCATGCGACGCGTGTATCAGGCTGCTGCTCGCCGGGCAGCAGACCGGCAGCGAAATCGCAGAGCATCACGGCGCCGCGGCATTATGCTACGACCTGAAGGTCAGAGGCGGCATTCCGTTCCCGGTGTTTGCGCAAGCTTCGCAGGAATTCCCCGCGTTGAGCATCGTCGCCGAGTGGGTGGACGTCGACGCCGGCACGCGCGGCACCGCGACCATCGTCGAGGGCAAGCTCACGGCGCACCAGCTCGACCGGCTGGCCTTGTCGGCGGGCAGTGAGCGGCCGGTTCATATTGCGGTCGCAGCCGATGGCACACTGGAACTCGCGCTGGTTTTTTTCCGTTCGAACCGCGAGGAATGGCTGGGCTATGCGCTCACCGCCGATCGCGATGCGTTGTTCCGCGCGGTGCGCGTGCCGGGGAGTGGCACCGTGGAACTGCTTGCCACCGACGGCGGTCCGCAGTGGTGCCTGCGCTGGCGCGCCGGGCTTGCGCATCCGGAAAACGAATTCGGGAGGCTGCGCGAACCGCAGGAAATCGACAGCAACATATATCCGGAACTGGAGCGGATGGCGCGCGATTTCGTCGGCGAATGGATGTGGTTCGCCTCGGGGTCGCAGGAGGAAATCGCGATCGAGAAGGAGCGCTACGGACAGGCCGGCTACCCGGTCCATGCCGCCAACGTGAAAACAGCGCGATTGCACAGGATGAGGAACGAAGCGCGAGAGCGGCAAGCCGAAGGTGAAAGTAGGCTGCGGTTCAGCACGGTTCCCCCGGATGCAGGCTGGGTCGTGGACATCGTCATGCGCTGCTGGGCGGTCCGGGACTAGTGCACGCTATTTCTGTATCAGCAGCAGGTATTGCAGGATCTCGACGCCGCCGAAGCTGGTCAGTGGCAGCAGCAGTGCTTTCCAGAATGGTTGCTGCGACAGCGGCAGGAAAGCGCCGCGGCGCTCGTTTTGTATATCTTCGAACAGCAATTCCAGCTGCTTCAGCGCTTTGTCCGAAATGGCGGGGTCACCTCGCGCCGCAATCAGTTTCCGCGTCATGCGCGCGAGGGCCTTTGCCCGCGCACCTTCCGCCGTATTGCGCAGGCAGTAGGCACTGTAGGCGGCATAGGTCGCGCCGGTCAGAAAAATGATGGCGAGCGAAGTAGGCGTGTGCCAGTTGTCAAACAACTGGCTGCGCGCAATCAGCCCGATGGCGAGGATGATGAAAGGGTAATAGACCAGTTTTGCGGTCGATTCGGTGCGTTTTGCGATGAACTGGATGTCGATCCAGTCATCGGCATAGCGCGCAACTTTGTCTTTCTCCATGCCGAGCATGTTGCTGAAGGCCTTGTTGGTGTTCTCAGGATATTCCGTTTCGGCGTCCATCATGTTCCTGATCAGCGCTTCGAACAGCCTGACGGCATCGACGACACAGAACAGCAGCAGCGTGTAAAGCGTGACGAACAGAATGAGCAGGATCTGGTGCGCCATTAGGGCGCCGCTGCCGCGCAACGGAGCGTTGGGCAAATCCCATATCAGGGTCAGGCCCAACCCGGCGAGTACATACAGTGCGACGACGGGCACAACCCGCAGCAGGCGGCGCGGCCAGCTTGCAAGCACCAGGTAATCGCCGAGCACCGTTTCCGCGCTTATGGCGGCGCGGCCGGGTTCTGCGGAGCGTCCGTTTTCCTTGATCCAGCCATAAAGCGACCACGGCACCTGCCTGCTGTGGGTTCCGCCG
>JBKBXX010000085.1:0-14954 GCA_046313915.1 Burkholderiales bacterium
TTCGAGCTCGAATGCCGGGCGCTGAAGACAGTGCGCGACGAGATGGGGCTCACCAACGTCGAAATCATGGTGCCTTTCGTGCGCACCATCAAGGAAGCGCAGCAAGTGCTGGATTTGCTGGCGAAAAACGGTCTCAAACGCGGCGAAAACGGGCTGCGGATCGTGATGATGTGCGAGATCCCGTCCAATGCCATCCTCGCCGACCAGTTTCTCGAGCATTTCGACGGTTTTTCGATCGGCTCGAACGACATGACGCAGCTCACACTGGCGTTGGACCGCGACTCGGGCATCATCGCCGATGCCTTCGACGAGCGCGATCCCGCGGTGAAACACATGCTGCATCTCGCGATCCAGGCCTGCCGCAAGGCCGGCAAGTACGTGGGCATCTGCGGGCAGGGGCCTTCGGATCACCCCGACCTTGCGAAATGGCTGATGGAGGAAGGCATCGAAAGCATGTCGCTCAACCCGGACACCGTGGTCGAGACCTGGCTTTACCTGGCGCGCGAAGCCCGTTCGGCGTGAGGGGATTTGCTTCGATTGGACGCGGCGATGATTTGCGATAGAATGGGCAAACGGCCAGTATGTGATATGAAATGACCAAATATATCTTTGTCACTGGTGGCGTGGTTTCCTCCCTTGGCAAAGGTATCGCTGCCGCTTCTCTTGCCGCCATTCTCGAATCTCGCGGCATCAAGATCACGATGCTCAAGCTGGATCCCTACATCAATGTGGATCCCGGCACCATGAGCCCTTTCCAGCACGGCGAAGTTTTCGTCACCGAAGATGGCGCCGAAACCGATCTCGACCTCGGCCACTACGAGCGCTTCGTGCAGGCCAAGATGTCGAAACGCAACAATTTCACCACCGGTCAGATCTACGAAAGTGTGATCCGCAAGGAGCGGCGCGGCGATTATTTGGGCGGTACGGTGCAGGTGATTCCGCACATCACCGACGAGATCAAGCTTTTCATCCGCCGCGGTGCGGGGGACGCCGAAGTCGCGATCGTCGAAATCGGCGGCACCGTCGGCGACATCGAATCGCTGCCGTTCCTCGAGGCGATCCGCCAGATGAGCATAGAGCTGGGGCGCGACAATACCTGCTTTATTCACCTCACTCTCGTGCCCTACATCGCTTCGGCGGGCGAAATCAAGACCAAGCCGACCCAGCATTCGGTCAAGGAACTGCGGGAAATCGGCATCCAGCCCGACGTGCTGCTGTGCCGCGCTGACCGCCCCCTGCCCGACGACGAGCGCAGAAAAATCGCGCTTTTCACCAATGTCGCCGTGGAAGCCGTGATTTCCGCCGTGGATGTCGACAGCATCTACAAGATTCCGTCGATGCTGCACGCCCAGGGATTGGACGACATCGTGTGCCGCAAGCTGGGTCTCGCGCCGCCTCCCGCCAACCTGTCGGCCTGGGACAAGCTGGTTTACGCCCTCGAACACCCGAAACGGGAAGTAAATATCGCACTGGTCGGCAAATACGTCGATCTCACCGAGTCCTACAAGTCGCTGTCGGAAGCGCTGATCCATGCCGGCATCCATACCGGAGCCAGGATCAGGATCCATTACATCGATTCCGAGAGCATCGAGAAAAACGGCACGGCGTGTCTTGCCGGCATGGATGCCATCCTGGTGCCCGGTGGTTTCGGCAAGCGCGGGGTGGAAGGCAAGATCAAGGCCATTCGCTTTGCGCGCGAAAATCGCGTGCCCTATCTCGGCATCTGCCTGGGCATGCAGCTGGCGGTAATCGAGTATGCGCGCAATGTAGCAGGACTGACCGACGCGCACAGCACCGAATTCAATCCCGACACGCCGCACCCGGTGATCGCGCTGATCACCGAATGGCAGGACCGCGACGGCAAGGTCGAGCATCGCGATGCCAGGTCGGACCTCGGCGGGACCATGCGGCTGGGCGGCCAGGAATGCGTTCTTGATGCCGGCTCCCTTGCGCGCCGCATTTACGGCGCCGAGCGCATCGTCGAGCGCCATCGTCATCGTTACGAGGTCAACAACCATTATCTGCCGCGACTGAAGGAGGCAGGGCTGGTGGTGAGCGGCACCTCTGCCAAGGACGGGCTGTGCGAAATGATCGAACTGCGTGATCATCCATGGTTCGTGGGCTGCCAGTTTCACCCCGAGTTCACTTCCACGCCGCGCAATGGCCATCCGCTGTTCAAGGCGTTCGTCCAGGCGGCATTGGCCAATGCAAAATCGCAACCCGAAGCGGCGGCGGAATCCGCCGGCCGCATGAAGAACATCGCCTGAAATGAATCTTTGCGGTTTCCAAGCGGGGCTGGACCACCCGCTATTCCTGATAGCAGGTCCCTGCGTCGTGGAATCGCGCCAGCTCGCGTTCGACACCGCCGGTGCGCTCAAGGAAATATGCGCCGAAGCCGGCATGCCTTTCATTTACAAATCGTCCTACGACAAGGCGAACAGGAGCTCGCTAAAGTCTTTTCGCGGCCTGGGCATGGAAAAAGGGCTGGAGATTCTCGCCGCCGTCAGGCGCGAGATCGGGGTGCCGGTGCTGACCGATGTTCATGGCATCGACGAAATCGCGGCAGCGGCGGAGGTGGTCGACGTGCTGCAAACACCCGCTTTTCTGTGCCGCCAGACCGATTTCATCTGCGCCGTGGCGAGCGCCGGCAAGCCAGTCAATATCAAAAAAGGCCAGTTTCTGGCGCCTGGCGACATGAAAAACGTGGTGGACAAGGCAAGGTCCGCGAGCGGTGGGGACAATATCATGGTCTGCGAGCGCGGCGTGTCTTTCGGCTACAACAATCTGGTGTCCGACATGCGTTCCCTGATGATCATGCGTGAAACCGGCTGCCCGGTGGTGTTCGACGCCACGCATTCGGTGCAATTGCCGGGCGGGCAGGGGGTATCCAGCGGCGGTCAGCGCGAATTCGTGCCGGTGCTCGCGCGCGCGGCCGTGGCGAGCGGCATCGCCGGGCTATTCATGGAAACCCATCCCGATCCGGCAAAAGCGCTTTCCGACGGACCCAATGCCTGGCCGCTCCAGCACATGAAGGTGCTGCTCGAGACGCTGAAATCGCTCGACCAGCTGGTCAAGAGCCGGGGTTTCGCCGAGTATCTGGTGCAATGACGATTCGATGCTGATGACAAACCGGGAACGACAATGAGTGCGATTGTAGACGTGATTGCCAGGGAAATTCTCGACTCACGCGGATATCCGACGGTCGAGGCCGACGTGTTGCTCGAGTCCGGCGTGCTGGGACGGGCTGCGGTGCCTTCGGGCGCCTCGACCGGCAGCCGGGAAGCCATAGAGCTGCGCGACGGCGATGCCGGGCGCTTCGGCGGCAAGGGGGTGTTGCGCGCCATCGAAAACATCAATACCGAAATCTGCGAGGCCATCATCGGCGTCGATGCCACCGAACAGAACTTCGTCGACAGGACGCTGATCGATCTCGACGGCACGGAAAACAAGTCGCGGCTGGGAGCCAATGCCATACTCGCGGTATCGATGGCGGTGGCAAAAGCGGCAGCCGAGGAATCGGGTCTGCCCTTGCATCGTTATCTCGGCGGTGCTGGCGCGATGTCCATGCCGGTGCCGATGATGAACGTGATCAACGGCGGTGCGCACGCCGACAACAGTCTGGACCTGCAGGAATTCATGATCATCCCGGTGGGGATGCCATCTTTCCGCGAGGCGCTGCGTTGCGGCGCCGAAGTCTTCCATGCGCTGAAAAAACTGCTTGCCGATCGCGGTCTGGCGGTCGCGGTCGGGGATGAAGGCGGTTTTGCACCGCGGCTGCCGAGACACGAGGCGGCGATCAAGGTCATCATCGAAGCGATCGAGGCCGCCGGCTACCGTCCTGGGGAGGATGTGGCGCTCGGGCTGGACTGCGCGAGCTCGGAGTTCTACGAAGACGGAGAATATACGATCGCATCCGAAGGGCTGACGCTGAAACCGGCGGAATTCGTCGATTATCTCGCGGCATGGGTCGCCAAATATCCGATCATCAGCATAGAAGACGGCATGGCGGAAAACGACTGGGACGGCTGGAAACTGCTGACCGAACGTCTCGGCAGGAAAATACAACTGGTCGGCGACGATATATTCGTGACCAATACCCGCATCCTCAGGCAGGGCATAGAGCAGGGTATAGCCAATTCGGTTTTGATCAAGGTCAATCAGATCGGCACGCTGACCGAAACCTTCGCGGCGATCGAAATGGCGAAACGCGCCGCTTACACCTCGGTCATTTCGCATCGCTCGGGCGAAACCGAAGACACCACCATCGCCGATATCGCGGTCGCGACCAATGTGCTGCAGATCAAGGCCGGATCGCTGTCGCGGTCCGACCGGCTCGCCAAATACAACCAGCTGCTGCGGATCGAGGAGGATCTCGGCGACACCGCAGCTTACCCGGGACGCGGCGCGTTCTATCAGCTGCGTTGACCGCTTGAGAGCCCTTGCCCTCGCGCTCGCTACGCTGATCGTGCTCATCCAGTATCCGCTGTGGCTGGGCAAGGGCAGCTGGTTGCGCGTATGGGAAGTCGAGCGGCAGATCAGGGAACAGCATGCGATCAATCAGAAGCTTCAGGCACGCAACGCCGCGCTCGATGCCGAGGTCAATAATCTGAAACAGGGGCTCGAGGCCATCGAGGAACGCGCGCGCAGCGAACTCGGGATGGTCAAACAGGATGAAATATTCTTCCAAATACTGGATGACGGTGCGACCGCGCCGCGTCCGAAACGCTGATTTGAACGATGTCCGCCACACTTCTTGACGGAGCCGCCATTGCCCGGCGAGTCTATTCGCAGCTCGAACCCCGCATTTCCGCCCTGAACAAAAGGGGGATCAGGCCGGGACTCGCCGCGGTACGGGTCGGCGATGATCCGGCTTCGGCGATATACATGCGCAACAAGATCAAAGCCTGCACCGAAGCCGGGCTGCATTCCGAGGTGCATGTCCTCGATCACGACTGCGCGGAAAGCGTGCTGCTCGAAACGCTGCGGCAGATCAACCACAACCCGTACATCCATGGCGTGATCGTGCAGCTGCCGCTGCCGCCCCATCTCGATGCCGAACGCATCCTGCAGGCCATCGCCATGGACAAGGACGTGGACGGCTTCGGCTGGCACAGCCTGGGAGCGCTGGTGGCCGGCCATCCCGTCTACACGCCTTGCACGCCACTCGGAGTGATGACCATGCTCGACGACGCGGGCATCGCGATCGAGGGGCGCCATGCGGTGGTGGTCGGGCGCAGCGTGATCGTTGGCAAGCCCGCGGCGCTGCTGCTGATCGCGCGCGGCGCAACCGTGACCGTATGCCATTCGAAGACTCCCGATCTCGCGCGCCATACCGCGGCGGCCGACATCCTGGTCGTGGCGGCGGGTCGCGCCGGACTGATCACGGCGGACATGGTCAAAGCGGGGGCAGCGGTGATCGACGTCGGCATCAACCGCCTGCCGGACGGCAAAATCACGGGCGACGTGGATTTTGCCGCGGTACGGACCAAGGCCGGCTATCTTACCCCGGTGCCGGGCGGCGTCGGCCGCATGACGGTCGCCATGCTGATTGCCAACACCGTGGCGGCGGCGGAGCGGCAGGCCGGTCACGCACTCTAAGGCCCGAGCACCTCCCCAGGCGGGCCTAACAGGTGAAGGTATTGGAGAAATTGAGCAGCATTTCCGGCCCGAGGTAGCCGCGGAAGCTGTAATAGCTGACGAGCGCCGCCAGCACGGCGATCAGCAGCCACCTCAATATCCTGAGAATCTGCGGCAAGTCCCGGATCACGGCATCGTTCCCGCAGCACTCGATGACAGTGCTGACAACAGGGTTTTGACAGACGGAATTGTCGCACGAATATGCCGGACCTGTGGCGCGCAGTGCATGGCCCTTCCGCTTCATAAGGTAAGCATCACACGGCATAAACGGCGGCTGCAGCACGGGTATAATTCCGAGGTCCAATCGTACCGGATACATCGCCTTGGTTTTCCCTTCCACACCCGGTTTGCAGTTCGGCATTGCATTTGAAGATCTCTATCGCCGCGAGGGCTTGGTCCGTCTCGATGGCGAGTTTTTGCGCTTCCTGGAACAACGCGACAGCGCGCTGCACGGCCGGCTGATCAGCGCGCGCGCTCACCCCGCCGCTCTCCAGACCAGGCAGGAATCGGAATTGCTGCTCGCGCTGGCGCCGCTCGTCGATGATTTCCTGGCTGAAATGTTCGGCATTGGCAGCGAACTGGAAGCGCTGGCGGAGCGACATCGCGCGCTCGCCCCGCTCTACAGCGTAAAAAGGCTGTTCGTGCAGCGCAAGGCGATGCACAAGATCAAGCCCGACGAGGCCGAGAAGCTCGACGGCCATGCGCTTGCCGCCAGGCTCGAGGCCATGCTCGGCGAGCCGCTCACCGAGCTTGCTTTTGCCCGTCGCGTCGCCGAGTGGCAAAAGGACGAGACGGCAAACGCCGTCCCGCTCGAGACCGCACTGCAATACGCTGCCTGGGCGGCGCAATCCGCCGGCGGCAGGGCAAAGCACCGTGCCGGCGTGCTGTTCAAGGCGCCGCACAAGCTCGATCCGCAGCAGCTCGTGCCGGTGGTCGCGGATCGCACGCATGGCTATGCCAGCTATGCGCTGGATACGCAGCGCCTGCGCCGCCGCGAGGGCTTCAAGCTGACCGATCGCGGCACCGATCTCGTCGGCGCGCTCGACCAGGCGCATTACTGCATCTGGTGCCATGAACAGGGCAAGGACTCGTGCTCGAAAGGACTCAAGGAGAAAGGAGCGACGGGGCGCGGTGCGGCCTCGTTCAAGAAAAGCCCGTTCGGCGTGACACTTGCCGGCTGCCCGCTGGAAGAGAAGATTTCCGAGTTCCACAAGGCCAAGACCGAAGGTTACGCCATCGGTGCGCTTGCCATCATCGCCGTCGACAATCCGATGGCGGCGGCGACCGGCCACCGCATCTGCAACGATTGCATGAAAGCGTGCATTTACCAGAAGCAGGAGCCGGTCAACATTCCGCAAGCCGAGACGCGCACGCTGAAAGACGTGCTCGAGCTGCCGTGGGGGTTCGAAATCTACAGCCTGCTCACGCGCTGGAATCCGCTCAACATCCGCAAGCCTTATCCGGCGTCGCCGACCGGCAAGCGCGTTCTGGTCGCGGGCATGGGGCCTGCCGGTTTTTCGCTCGCGCATTTTCTGATGAACGACGGCCACACCGTGGTCGGCATCGATGGCCTCAAGATCGAGCCTTTGCCTGCCGAATTTTCCGGCGTCGATGCGCGCGGCAGGCGCATGCCTTTCAGGCCGATCCGCGACGTGCGCGAACTCTACGAAGCGCTGGACGAGCGCATCATGGCCGGCTTCGGCGGCGTGGCCGAATACGGCATCACCGTGCGCTGGGACAAAAACTTTCTGAAAATCATAAGGCTATTGCTGGAACGCCGCGCCGAGTTCGCGCTTTTCGGCGGTGTGCGCTTCGGTGGCACGATTACGGCGGAAGACGCGTTCGATCTCGGTTTCGATCACGTGGCGCTCGCCATCGGCGCCGGCCGTCCGACCGTGCTCGACATGCCCAATGGTCTGGCACGGGGCGTGCGCACCGCGTCGGACTTCCTGATGGCGTTGCAGCTGAGCGGCGCCGCGAAAACCGATTCCATCGCCAATATGCAGCTGCGGCTGCCGGTGGTGGTGGTGGGCGGCGGCCTGACCGCGATCGACGCCGCGACCGAGGCACTCGCTTATTACCCGGTGCAGGTCGAAAAATTCCTTTCCCGCTACGAACGGCTCGCACGCGAGCACGGCGAAATGGCGGCGCGCATCGCGTGGAACGAAGAGGAACGCGCCATCGCCGACGAATTTCTTGCCCACGCGCGGGCCCTGCGTGCCGAACGCGAAGCCGCGCGCAGGGAAAACCGTGCGCCGCGACTCAATGAGTTGCTGCAATCGTGGGGCGGCGTCACCGTCGCGTACCGCAGGCGCCTGATCGACAGTCCGTCCTATACGCTCAACCACGAGGAGGTGCAGAAAGCGCTGGAAGAGGGCATATGCTTCGCCGAAGGGCTGACGCCGCTTGCAGTCGAAGTCGACCGCCACGGCCACGCCCAGGCGCTTCAGGTGTCGGTGCAGGTGCGCGGCGAGGACGGCAAATGGAGCGAAACGGGCCGCCGTCGGCTGCCGGCAAGAACGCTGCTGGTTGCCGCCGGCACCCAGCCCAATACCGTGCTCGCACGCGAGGACGCCTCCCGTTTCAAGCTCGACCAACGCTATTTCCAGGCCATCGACGAAGACGGCAATCCGGTGCCCGCCGAGAAAGCGATATCAAAACCCAATGAAATCAATGTCTTGGTATACAAACACCAGGACGGGCGCTACATCAGTTATTTCGGCGACGTGCACCCTTCGTTTTTTGGCAACGTGGTCAAAGCCATCGGCAGCGCCAAGCAGGGCCATCTGGTGGTGAACCGCGTGTTGCAGAAACTGCCGCCCGCGACGCCGATCGGCGACGAGCAGTTCCTCGCCGCGCTCAACGACGGTTTGCGCGCGACCGTGCATCACGTTGCACGGCTCACGCCGATGATCGTCGAAGTGGTGGTGCGCGCGCCGTTTGCCGCGCGGCGTTTTCGCCCTGGTCAATTCTACCGTCTGCAGAATTATGAATCGGGCGCGCCGTGCACGGAGGGCACGCGGCTCGCGATGGAAGGGCTCGCGCTCACCGGCGCATGGGTGGATCCGCAGCAGGGACTGGTTTCCACCATCGTGCTCGAAATGGGCGGGTCGTCGGATTTGTGCGTCGAGCTGAAGCCCGGCGAACCCGTGGTGCTGATGGGCCCGACCGGCACGCCGACCGAGATTCCCGAGAACGAAACCGTGGTGCTCGCCGGCGGCGGTCTCGGCAACGCCGTGCTGTTTTCGATCGGCCAGGCGATGCGCAAGGCGGGCAACAAAGTGCTGTATTTCGCCGGCTACAAGCACATGACGGACCGCTACAAGATTTCCGAAATCGAAGCGGCATCGGATGCGGTGGTGTGGTGCTGCGACGAGGAGCCGGGTTTTACGCCCGACCGTCCACAGGACCGCGCCTTCGTCGGCAACATCGTCCAGGCGATGCACGCCTACGCGAGCGGCGCGCTCGGCAGCCAGACGATCGCTTTCCGGGATGCCGACCGCATCATCGCCATCGGTTCCGACCGCATGATGGCGGCGGTGGCGCGCGCGCGGCACGAAGCGCTCAAACCTTTCCTCAAGCCGCATCATTTCGCCATCGGCTCCATCAATTCGCCGATGCAGTGCATGATGAAGGAGATCTGCGCCCAGTGCCTGCAGCCGCACATCGACCCGCAGACCGGCAAAACGAGTTACGTGTTCTCGTGCTTCAACCAGGATCAGCCGCTCGACTGCGTGGACTGGCAGGCCCTCGAACAACGCCTGAAACAGAACTCGACGCAGGAAAAGCTGACTGCGGAATGGCTCGACCACTGCCTGATCAGGCTCGGGCTGCGCGAAATGCAGCGGTTGTGATATCAGGTGTGGAGTGGAACGAAACGGGCATGCCGGCAGACGCCGGTTTCCGGCAAGGCTGTGTTTCAGCTTTTTTCGTGTTCGACAGCGCGAGGCAGCCATTCGGCCAGCTTGATCGCGAGCGCATCGCCGGTCATCGGTTTGGTAAGGTGGTCGTTCATGCCAGCCGCAAGACAAACCTCGCGGTCTCCCTGCATCGCGTTCGCTGTCATCGCCACGATCCGTATTTCGCTGTTGACCGCGCCGGCGGCGCCTGCGCGAATGCGCCGCGTCGCCTCGTAGCCATCCATTACCGGCATCTGGCAGTCCATGAGCACGAGGTCGCACGGCACCCGCTTCAGGATGTCGATGGCCTCTTCGCCATTGCCCGCGACCGAGGCGCGTATCCCGAGCTTTGAGAGCATCGCACGGGCAACTTTCTGATTGACCGGATTGTCTTCGACGACCAGCACATGCGCGTGCGGTGGCAGTTGCGGCAGCAGCGGTGGCGCGGCACTTTTTACAGTGGGTGCGACGCCGATCGCGAACGGCACGGTCAGAATGAACGTGCTGCCAGCTCCGGGCCGGGATTCGACGGCCAAAGCGCCTCCCATGAGCCTGGCGAGGCGCTGCGAGATCGAAAGCCCGAGGCCGGTGCCACCGTAGCGGCGGCTGGTTGAGGCGTCGCCCTGGAAAAACGGCGCGAACAGATTGGCTATCGTTTCCTCGTTCATGCCGATTCCCGTGTCGCGCACTTCGAAGCGCAACCTCGCCGCGCCGGGGTTGCCCGCTTCGCGCGTGATATTCACGGCAACTTCGCCGCGTTCGGTGAACTTCAGGGCGTTGCCGATCAGATTGTTGAGGATCTGGCGCAGGCGGCCGGGGTCGCCCCTGACGTGATCGGGGACATCATCAGCGACGACGAGTGTCAGCGCGAGGCATTTTTTCATCGCCGTCGGACCGAATGGCGTCAGCAGGTCTTTGGCCAGCGTCTTGGGGTTGAAGTCCACGGTTTCGAGTTCGAGCTTGCCGGCTTCGACCTTGGAGAAATCCAGGATGTCGTTGATCACCGTGAGCAGACTCGCGGCACTGTCAAGGATCGCCCGCGTGTATTCCCGCTGCTCATCCGTAAGCGTCGTGTCGGCCAGCATCTGCGCCATGCCGATCACGCCATTCATCGGCGTGCGGATCTCGTGGCTCATGTTGGCAAGGAACTCGGCCTTGGCGCGAGCCGATGCGTTGGCCGCGTCGCGCGCCTTGATCAGCTCGCGCTCTGACGACACGCGGTCGGTGATGTCGTGGATGCTGAACACGCGCCCCACGATCTGGTCGTCGATGGTCTGGGGGCGCGAGCGGTATTCATACACGCGCCCGTCGACAAGGGTCAGGATGTCGAAGCTTTCGGTCTCGAGATTTTCGACCGCCGTGTTCATTCCGCGCCGGTATGCATCGGGGTCGTGCAGCCGGTTGGCAATCCAGGACGTGATCGCATCCTCCCCATCGAGCAGCACGCGCTCGGGGATTTCCCACATGTCACTGAAACGGCGGTTCATGTTGACGATGTGGCCTTCGGTATCGACGACCAGGATGCCGTCACCCGTGGCCTCAAGCGTGCCCTTGAGCTGCGAGCTCAGTTGCGCGAGGCCGCTTTCCGCCTCTTTGAGGCTGCGCGCGTCGCGTATCCGCAACACGAGATAGTCGCGCCCTGCAAACGGCACCCGGCGGACGGTCTTGACCACCGGCAGCATGGTGCCGTCGCTGCGCAGGTACTGGCTCTCGACATTCGAGACCTCGCCGCGCGCCCCCTGGCGGACTTCATCCCAGAAGAATACATCCGACAGTGCGCCTTCGAGTTCGGTGATGGCGCGGCCGACCAGCATAGCAGGCGGATAATCGAGCAGTTCCGCGGCGGCGCGATTGGCTGCAACGATCTGCTGCGTCTGCGGATCCACGGCGAGGAGAAGTTCGCCTGACTGGTCGAGCAGCAGCCTGTCGAAATCGGGGTTCATCGCCGTATCAAGTAGGCGGCGCGCCTTGGGGTTTTTTGCCGGCATCGAAGTAATAGCTGACGCGGCGGCGCGGGCTCAGGTAGTCGAATACAGCCGGCAGGAGTTGCGCAGGACGGATTGCTTTGGTGATGTTGATGTCCGGTTCCTCGAGGAGGTCGAGCACGATGGCTTCTTGCTTGGGCACTTCGGGATCGTAGACCACCACGGTGGGCCGGAGCGGATGCGTCTGGTTGACCGAGATCACCAGGCCGATTGCATTATTGGAGAAGCTGACCACCGTGCCCGGTGGATACACTCCCATGAAGTGAATGAATAACTGCAGCAGCTTGGGATCGAAATGGTTGCGCCGCACCGCGAACATCTGCGACAGCGCTTCGTGCGGCGTCAGCGCCTGCGCGACGTTGACCGGGTTGCATAGATTGTCGTAGGTGTTCACGATGGCGACGATGCGCGCGAGCACGTCGATTGCCTCCCCCTTGAGGCGGCGCAGGTAGCCGCTGCCGTCGAAGTTCTCGTGGTGCTGATAAATGATCTGCAGCACGCCCGCAGGCAGCCCGGCCTTCTTGCCGATGTTCAATCCGTACTCGCAGTGCAGCTCACGAAACTCGCGCTCGGCCTTGGTCAGCGTCCCCGTGTTGTACAGGATCCTCGATGGCACTTCGGCCAGCCCGATGTCGTGGAACAGCGCGCCCAGACCGAGTGTGCGCACGTCTTCGGCCGGCAAGCCGAGCTCGCGGCCGAGAACCATTGCGAGCACCGCGACGTTGAGCGCATGGAAATAGACGTTCTCGCCGCGTGGATTTTCGTTCATTACCTGGATTGCCAGATCTGGCGCAGCGAGCAGCTGGTCGACCATTTGCCCGACCAGGGCGGTCGTATCGGCGATCGTCTTGGCGGGCTGCGAGAAAATCGTCTTGTTGATGGTGCGCACGACGGTTGCGGTGCCGAGAAAGGCTTGTTCGACGCGCGCGTGCTGCTCGCGAAGCGCCGCGAGGCGGCACATGCGCTCGCGTTTCGCTGCCATGATCGGGTCGTCCTGCCCTGCTGTCGGTGCGCCATCGGCAGTCGTTTCCTGGCCCGACAGTCCCGCGGTCGTGGCTCCGGCAGTGCGTGGCGCCGGCGGGGCGAGCGGTTTTTGGTCACTGCGATCGGGATCCCAGCGCACGGCGCTGAGCCCCATCTGACGGATCGTCCGGATCTGCTCCTCGGACCGGATCTTGAAATTGTTGAACCCGAACGGATGGTTCATCCAGCCGACATCGAGATAGACGTAAACACCGACCTGCAGCTGGTCGACCGAAATGGTGTTTTCTTTTCTCGCAGCCATGAGAACCTGTTTTCCCAAAGGGGCTATGTTGCGCCGGGAAACAGGAGATCAAACCCCCAAAAAGCGGGCGATTTATCCCCTAAATGCCTGCAAGAGCCGATGCGACTGTGCTTTGTCTGCTTGTGGCGGGGCCGCAGAAAGAAAAAGAGGCTAGCGACGCGCTGGCCTCTTTTTGAACTGGCTCCCCGACCAGGGCTCGAACCTGGGACCTGCGGATTAACAGTCCGTCGCTCTACCGACTGAGCTATCGGGGAAAAAACGGGAAATCTGACTACTGCTGCTGCAACAAAGCCGCATATGTTAATGCCTGGAACGCGGCAGGTCAACGATGCCGGGCACTTCGTGGAATGGCTCCACGCGGCTGGCCGCCGTCGAGCGCGGGGGCGGAATCACGTCAGCACTTTTGCGATGGCATGGGCAACGTAATCAATGTTGCGGGAGTTGAGCGCTGCCACGCAGATGCGGCCGCTGTCGATCGCGTAAATCGAAAACTCCTCGCGCAGACGGCGCACCTGTTCCTTGGTCAGGCCGGAATAGGAAAACATGCCGCGCTGCTCGATGACGAAGCTGAAATCGAAATCCGAGCGGATGGCGCGGATTTTTTCGACCAGCTGGCGGCGCATGGTTTTGATGCGGTCGCGCATCTGCCCGAGTTCCTTTTCCCACAATGCCCGCAGTTCGGGGGTGGTCAGCACCAGTGCGACGGTCTGGCCGCCGTGGGTGGGCGGGTTGGAGTAATTGGTGCGGATCACGCGCTTCAACTGGCTCAGGGTGCGTGCCGCCTCTTCCGCGTTTTCGGTGACGATTGACAGCGCGCCGACGCGTTCGCCATAAAGCGAAAGCGATTTGGAAAACGAGCTCGAGACGAAAACCACCGGGCAGGTTTCGGTGAAGCGGCGCACGACCGCGGCATCGGCGTCTATGCCTTCGGCGAAGCCCTGGTAGGCGATATCGAGGAAAGGCACCAGTTCGCGCGCCTTGACGATTTCGAGCACTTTTTCCCACTGCGGCGGCGACAGGTCCACGCCCGTCGGATTGTGGCAACAGGCGTGCAGCAGCACGATGGCGCCCGCCGGCAGCTTGTTCAGGGTATCCAGCATGGCCGGAAAATCGATGCCGTGCGTGGCGGGGTCGTAATAAGGGTAAGTGTTGACTTGGTAGCCCGCGTATTCAAAAATGGCGCGGTGGTTTTCCCAGCTGGGGTCGCTGATCCAGATCTGGGCATCGGGGTCGATCCGGCGCAGGAAGTCTCCGCCGACCTTCAGCCCGCCGGTTCCACCCAGCGTCTGCACGGTGACTATGCGGCCTTCGCGCAGCGCCTCGCTGTCGGCGCCGAACAGCAGCTGCTGCACCGCACGATCATACGCCTGCAGACCGTCGATCGGCAGATAGTTGCGGGGCAGCGGGTTTTCCGCGAGCTTCTGCTCCGCCCTGCGAACCGATTCGAGAACCGGCACTTTGCCGCTGTCGTCGCAATAGACGCCGACGCCGAGGTTGACTTTGTTGGGGTTGGTATCCGCGTTGAAAGCTTCCGTTACGCCCAGAATCGGGTCTTTGGGGGCCATTTCGACGGCCGCGAGGAGGGATGAGTTCATCTGTGTGGATCTGGTTGGAGTGGGTTGAACAAGCGGCGACTCTGCGCCGAGGCGATATTTTACCTGCACCCGGCGGTGTGGTGGGGCCGATTCTCGATGCGGGAGGGAAGAGGCAAGGCTGGCTTGGGGGTGGCAGCTGTGGGACAATGAAAAGTTATCTTGTTGGGCCTTGCGACCGCATGAACCGTTCTGCATCGAAAGCCGCGCCTTCGGGGCACGGACAGCCTGTCACAGCGCCGCTCTGTTTTCCTGGCAGCCCGTACCGGCTGTACCAGACTTTCGAGCCGGCGGGCGATCAGCCGGAAGCCATAGAGAAGCTAACCGCGGGGGTGCGCGATGGCCTTGCCTATCAAACCCTGCTCGGTGTGACCGGTTCCGGCAAGACCTACACCATGGCGCACGTCATTGCGCGCGTGGGTTGCCCGGCGCTGGTCATGGCACCGAACAAGACGCTCGCCGCCCAGCTCTATTCGGAAATGCGCGAGTTTTTCCCCGATAATGCGGTGGAGTATTTCGTATCCTATTACGATTACTATCAGCCGGAAGCGTATGT
>JBKBXX010000086.1:0-14811 GCA_046313915.1 Burkholderiales bacterium
TGCCGCCTACCTAGTCAAGGCGGAAGAGCCGCCACCCGCGGCGGCTCCGCCAGCACTTACCGCACCACCGCCCGAGTCCGCGCCCGAGCTTGCCGCGGTCCGGCTCACCGAGCAGGCGCCGCCGCCGGTGGCGAAGAGCCTGCCGCGCAAAGGCCGCATCGCCTATACCCTGTTTCTCGGCACCGATAAATTCATCGTCGGCAGGACGATCCAGTCATGGGAGACCGCAGGCGGCCGCTACAAACTCGGCAGCATTGCCGAAACCACCGGCATTGCCGACCTGTTCCACCCGCAGCACCTGAATTACCTGAGTGAAGGCAGGGTCACGGATGGCGGACTGCAGCCGGACACCTTTCTCATGAGCCGCAAGCGCCGCGGCGAAAGCGAGGTGGCGAAAGCGAGCTTCGACTGGGAAAGCGCACAGATCACGCTGGGCAGGGTCGGACAGCAGCGCAGCACGGCGCTGCCCGCCGGCAGCCAGGACATGGTAAGCCTGTTTTATCAGCTTGCTCTCGCGCCGCCGGCGCCGGGACGCCTGCTGCGGCTGCCGGTCACCAACGGGTCCGATCTCGATTTCCACGAGATCGAGGTGCTCGAACCGGAAAGCATCGACACGCCGCTGGGCGTGCTCAAGGCGCTGCCGTTCAAGCAGGTCCGCCAGCCGGACAAAGAAAGCATAGAGTTCTGGCTCGCCGCCGATTACGGCTATCTGCCGGTCAGGATCCGCTTCATCGGCCGCGACGGCGCGGTCTCCGGCGAACAGATGGTGAACGAAATCCGCATCAACGAGGAATAATGTCCATCAATCCCCATCAGATGGCAGCCGCGAGCGATGCGCTGCGGCTCGCCCTGAAATTCGACCGCCCCGCCGATGCGGTGCTCCACGCTTTTTTCCGTGAACGGCGCGAACTCGGCCAGCACGACCGCGCTTTCGTCGCCGAAGCGGTGTTCGGCGTGCTGCGGCGCAAGCGCCTGATCGACCACCTGTGCCCGCAGGCGACACCGCGCCGCCAGCTGCTCGCGTGGCTGGTGCGCGTCGCCGGCATCAGCGGGCGCGAACTGCACGCCGTGTTGAGGAACGACGAAGCCGCGTGGATCAGCACCGTCAAATCCGTGGCGCTCGATCATCTGCCTCTTGCAGTGCAGGCCGATTTTCCCGATTGGCTGGCCGCGCGGCTCGCGTCGCAAATGAGCGAGGCAGAAGTGCTGGCGCTCGGCCGCGCGTTGCAGCAGCCGGCGCCGCTCGATCTGCGCGTCAATGTCCTGCGCACCGATCGCGACACGGTGCTGGGCGAACTCGCGGCAGACGCCATCGCCGCCGCGGCCACGCCTTATTCGCCGATCGGCATCCGCCTCAGGGACAAACCGGCGTTAAACCGCCATCCGCTGTTCCTGAACGGCAGCATCGAAGTGCAGGACGAAGGCAGCCAGCTGCTCGGTTATCTGGTGGCGCCGAAGCGCCATGAGCTGGTCGTCGATTTCTGCGCCGGCGCCGGCGGCAAGACGCTGATGCTGGGCGCCATGATGCAGTCGCAGGGGCGCATTTACGCTTTCGACGTCTCCGAAAAACGGCTGGCGCGGCTCAAGCCGCGGCTCAAGCGCTCGGGTCTGTCCAACGTCCATCCCCAGTTGCTCCACGACGAGAACGACACCCGCGTGAAACGCCTCGCCGGCAAAATCGATCGCGTCCTGGTCGATGCGCCGTGCAGCGGCCTGGGCACATTGCGCCGCAATCCCGATCTCAAATGGCGGCAATCGCCGCAGACGGTCGCAGAGCTGACGCTCAAACAGGCGGCGATACTCGCTTCCGCCGCGCGCCTGCTCAAACCCGGCGGCCGCCTGGTTTACGCCACCTGCAGCCTGCTCGCCGAAGAAAACCAGGACATCGTCGCCGCTTTCCTCGCACGGCACGATGGGTTCCATCTCTTGCATTGCGGCGACATCCTCGGGCAGCAGCACATCGCGCTGGATACCGGGCAATATCTGCAACTGCTGCCGCACCGCCACGGCACCGACGGTTTTTTTGCCGCAGCGATGGTCAGAAAAAACTAGCGCGGGTCCGCTGCCCCGCCCGCAACCAGCGGCCGTGCGCCAGCGGCTGTATGCCACCGTGCTAGAATCAGCGTCCGGCCCTGCGCCCTGCCCCGGATTCCAGGATAAATGAGCAATCTCTTTGCCGCGATCTTGACTGGAATGGAACACGCCGCGTTGCTGTGGCAGCTCGGCGTGTTGCTGCTCTGCCTCGGCGGCGCGTGGCAGTTGCAACGCTTCTACCGGCGGCGCCTCGCCAGCCGCCAAGCCGCAACCAAAGCCACGCAGGCACTGGGCGCAGGCAGCGTCCAGCGTCTGGTATTTCCGCTTTCGGCACTGCTGCTGTTGCTGATCGGCAGAGTGGTCCTGCGGCACTGGCAAGCGGTCGGCCTGCTCGACATCGCGGTGCCGCTGCTGTTTTCCTTTGCGCTGATCCGCGTCACTTTCTACCTGTTGCGGCACACCTTCGCGCCGGGAAGCCGGCTGCGCGCATGGGAGCATTTCATCGCATGGCTGGTGTGGATCGGCGTTGCGCTGCATCTGAGCGGCCTGGGGCCCGAGTTGGTCGGCATCCTCGACGACTACGCCCTACGCGTCGGCAAGCAGCGCATTTCCTTGCTGCTGCTCGTGCAAGGCGCGTTGCTGGTGCTGGTCACGCTGCTGCTCGCATTATGGCTGGGGCGTTTCATCGAAGCGCGCCTGATGCGGGCAGCCGGCCTCGACGTCAATCTGCGCGTGATGTTCTCCAAACTCGCCCAGGCGCTGCTGGTCATGGCGGCGGTGATGATCGTGCTGCCGGCGGTCGGCATCGATCTTACCGTCCTGTCGGTGTTCGGCGGCATGCTCGGCGTCGGCATCGGTTTCGGTCTGCAGAAAATCGCCAGCAATTACATCAGCGGCTTCATCATCCTGATCGACCGTTCGGTGAGCATCGGCGATTTCGTCACGGTCGACGGCCACACCGGCGAGCTCACCAAGCTCACCGCGCGCTACGTGGTGGTGCGCAGCCTGAACGGCGTGGAAGCGATCATCCCCAACGAAACCATCATCACCTCGATGGTGCTCAACCATTCCTATTCCGACCGCCGCGTGCGCGTGGCGCTGCCGCTGCAGATCAGCTACCGCTCGGACCTCGAGACCGCGATGCGCGTCATGGTGGAGGCGGCGCGGCGCTCCCCGCGCGTGCTCGCCGATCCCGCGCCGGGAGCGCTGGTGCTGCGCTTCGCCGACAGCGGCATCGATCTGGAGCTCGGCGTCTGGATCGAAGATCCGCAGCAAGGCACGATGGGGCTGCGTTCCGAAATCTATCTCGAGATCTGGCGCGAATTCAAAAGACACGGCATCGAGATTCCCTATCCCCAGCGCGAAATCCGTCTGCTCGGCGCCACCCCGAGCTCCCAGGACTCACACTAACACGTTGTTTATGAATGACATTATTTTGAAGCGCCGCGCAGCCCGCACCAGCGCTCCAATAATTTTCGTTTAAAATCAATTAGTTATATAAAGACGGCCGGTTCCCGCCCGTCGACCCGACGGGACAGAAAAAGCTTTGCCGCCGGGGTGAACTTCAGTACACTGCGACAGTCGTATGGAATCGTCGTTTGAATCAAGGAGTTTTATGCTTACAGGGGTCCTGGATCTGCCGTGGTGGGGATATGTCGCCTACACGCTGGCCGTCACACATATCACCATCGCCGCCGTGACCATCTATCTGCACCGTCACTCGGCCCACCGCGCGCTCGATCTGCACCCCGTGCCCAGCCATTTTTTCCGTTTCTGGCTGTGGCTCACCACCGGCATGCTGACCAAGACATGGACGGCGATCCACCGCAAGCATCACGCCAAGTGCGAGACCGCGGAAGACCCCCACAGCCCGCAGATTTTCGGCATCAAAAAAGTATTCTGGGAAGGCGCCGAGCTCTATCGCCGAGAAGGGTGCAACCAGGAGACGCTGGAGCGCTACGGTCACGGCACCCCCGACGACTGGCTGGAACGCAATGTCTACAGGCGCGACCGTCTCGGCATAGGGTCCATGCTGGCGATCAACCTCGTTCTTTTCGGCCCGATCGGACTCACGATCTGGGCGGTGCAGATGATCTGGATCCCGCTGATGGCGGCGGGCGTCATCAACGGCATCGGCCATTACTGGGGCTATCGCAATTTCCAGCCCGAAGACGCCAGCACGAACATCGTGCCATGGGGCATCCTGATCGGCGGCGAGGAGCTGCACAACAATCACCACGCCTATCCGACGTCGGCGCGGTTATCAAACCGCTGGTACGAGTTCGATATCGGCTGGCTCTACATCCGCATCCTGGAAACGCTGGGGCTCGCGCAAGTCAAGAAGGTCGCGCCCAAACCCAGGCTCGGCGTCGTGAAACCACGCTGCGATTTCGCCACGCTGCAGGCCGTGCTCACCCACCGCTACGAGATCATCGCCAAGTACGCGAAATCGCTGCGCCACATCTGCGCCGAGGAAATACACGGCCTCAAGGCACGCGCCGTCAACGTCGATCGCGCCGCGCTCAAGCGCTGGCTGCGCATCGACACCAAGGCGCTGCCGGAAAAAGAGCGCGCCAAACGCGACGAGGTGCTCAATCACAGCAAGGTGCTGGCGACGGTTTACACCATGCGCGACGAGCTGGCGGCGTTGTGGCAGCGTTCGGCCGCGTCCAAGGAACAGTTGCTGCAGCAGCTTGAAGACTGGTGCCGGCGCGCCGAAGAAAGCGGGATCGCCGCGTTGCAGGAATTCTCCCGCCGTCTGCGTTCCTACACCTGAAGCGAGCGGCTCTCGCGCCGTGCCGAGCGCCCTCAAAGAAAAAGCCCGCCTTGTGAGCGGGCTTTTTCATGGGGCCGGACTGTTTGTGACGACCCGGCCGGAAAGCGCTTACTTGATCTTGGTTTCCTTGTAGATCACGTGTTTGCGCACCACCGGATCAAACTTCTTGATCTCTATTTTTTCGGGCGTGGTGCGCTTGTTCTTGGTCGTGGTATAGAAATGGCCGGTTCCGGCGCTTGATTCAAGCTTGATTTTTTCTCTCATGTCCGGTCCTCCGTCAGATCTGCTCGCCGCGCTCGCGCAGCTCGGCCAGCACGGCGTCTATGCCTTTCTTGTCGATGGTGCGCAACCCCGCTTGCGATACGCGCAGGCTGATCCAGCGGTTTTCGCTCTCGACCCAGAACCGGCGATAGTGCAGGTTGGGCAGAAAACGCCGGCGGGTCTTGTTGTTGGCGTGGGAAACATGGTTTCCCAGCATCGGCTTTTTGCCGGTGACTTGACATACGCGAGCCATGGCACTGCTCCAGAATCGGAAAGCATTGGATAATACACTAAATTCAGCCGCTTGCTCAAGCCCCGTTTCGCCCGTCGCCCCTCACACGGCAGTGGGGAGAAGCTCGCAATCCCCAAAAAACGGCTTTCACAACAACGTATTACAGCAAGCCCCGTTCCGCAAACGACATCGCGCTGTCGCAGCCGACCACAAAATGGTCGAGCACTTTCACATCGACCAGCGCCAGCGCCTGCTTCAAAGCGATCGTCAGCATCTCGTCGGCGCGGCTGGGCTCATTGATGCCCGAAGGATGATTGTGTGCAAAAATCAGGGCGGCCGCGTTGTGATGCAGGGCGCGCTTCACCACCTCGCGCGGATAGACGCTCGTCTGCGTCAGCGTGCCGCGGAACAATTCCTCGACTGCCAGAACGCGGTTCTGGGCGTCGAGAAAAACGCCAACGAACACTTCATGCGGCCGCCCCTGCAGCTTCAGGCGCAGATAGTCGCGCACCGCGCGCGGCGAGTCGAGCGCCTTGCCATTGCCGATTTTCTCGCGCAATGCGCGCCGCGCCATTTCGGCCACGGCCTGCAACTGCACGTACTTCGCGCTGCCGAGACCGGAAATCGCGCAAAATTCCCGGTCGCTGGCACTGAACAATGCGGATAGCGAACCGCAGCGTTGCAGCGCTTCACGCGCAAGATCGACCGCACTCTTGCCTTTGATGCCGGTGCGCAGGAAAATTGCGACGAGCTCGGCATCGGACAGGCTTTCCGCGCCCTTGGCCAGCAATTTCTCCCGCGGACGATCGTCAAGCGGCCAGTCGGTAATTGCCATTAAGCGGTGAATAGCGAATGGTGAATGGTAAACGGTTTAACGGCCTGATACGCCACGGCGTTTACGGGACACTGGCGGTTTTGCATTTCCTGTATGCCATTTACCATTTACCGCTTTTGCCGTTACACTCTTGCCTCCTCCTGATGGAACGTCCTACGTGGCTGATACTTCTGGCAAAAAGGTATTGCTTGGCATCACCGGCGGTGTGGCTGCCTACAAGGCCGCAGAGCTGGTGCGCGAACTGACGCGAAGCGGCATCGACGTGCAGGTGGCGATGACCGAAGCGGCCTGCGGCTTCATCACCCCCGCCACCCTGCAGGCGCTGTCGGGCAAACCGGTGTTCACCGACATGTGGGACCCACGCGTCGCCAACAGCATGGCCCACATCGAACTGAGCCGTGGCAAGGACGCCATCGTGGTCGCACCGGCCACTGCTGACTTCATGGCAAAGATCGCTCACGGCCTGGCCGATGATCTGCTCTCGACGCTGTGCGTCGCCCGGGAATGCCCGTTGCTGCTCGCGCCTGCGATGAATCGCCAGATGTGGGACAACCCGGCAACCCGGCGCAATGCCGCGCAGCTCGGGCGCGACGGCGTTGTCCTGCTCGGCCCCGCCAGCGGCGACCAGGCATGCGGCGAAACCGGCATGGGCCGCATGCTCGAAGCGCAGGAAATCGCCGCGGCAGTGCGACAGTTTTTGGCGCCGAAAATCCTCAAGGGTGCTCGAGTGCTGATCACTGCCGGTCCGACTTTCGAGCCCATCGATGCGGTGCGCGGCATCACCAACAGGAGCTCGGGAAAAATGGGCTACGCCGTTGCGCGCGCAGCGCTGGCGGCGGGCGCCGAAGTCGCCCTGGTTTCGGGTCCGGTGAACCTGCCGCCGCCCTCCGGCGCCACGACAGTGCACGTCGAAACGGCGGCACAGATGTTCGATGCCGTCAAAAAGCACGTGGCGCGCGCCGACATCTATATCGGTGTTGCCGCCGTGGCCGACTATCGCGTGGAACGGCCGCGCGAACACAAGATCAAGAAAACCGACGAAGCGCAGCTGACCCTCAAGCTGGTTCCCAATCCCGACATCCTGGGATGGGTGGCGGCGCGTCCCAAGCCGCCGCTGTGCGTCGGTTTTGCCGCCGAAAGTCGCAATCTCGATGCCTACGCCGACCAGAAACGGCGCCGCAAGAAAGTCCAGGTGATGATCGCCAACCTCGCCCAGGAAGCCATCGGCGCCGATGACAACGAAGTCACGATACTCGATGACGCCGGCACCCACAGGCTGCCGCGCGCCCCCAAGGAGGTCATTGCGCAGCAGATCATCGCCCACATCGCCGGGCTTTATGAGGCGAGAAAAAAACGCAAAACCTGAAACGCCGGCACCGCCGGCACACGTCCCTGATAGTCCAATGAAACAAATCGACGTCCGGATTCTCGATCCGCGCCTGCGCGATCAGCTGCCACACTACGCAACACCGGGTTCGGCAGGACTCGATCTGCGTGCCTGCATCGAGCAGCCGCTCACGCTGCAGCCGGGCCAGACCGAACTGGTTCCTTCCGGCATCGCCATCCATATCGCAGACCCCGCACTGGCCGCAGTGATCCTGCCGCGCTCCGGCCTCGGGCACAAGCACGGCATCGTGCTCGGCAATCTGATCGGCCTGATCGATTCGGACTACCAGGGCCAGATCTTCATTTCGACCTGGAATCGCGGCAGCGCGCCATTCGTACTCAACCCGCTGGAGCGCCTGGCGCAGCTCGTTGTCCTGCCGGTGGTGCAGGTCGGCTTCAATATCGTCGACGAGTTTGGCGTGAGCAGCCGCGGCGCCAACGGCTTCGGCAGCACGGGCAAGGGTTGACGTGGCCACGGCGCTGATATTGTTCGCCCACGGCGCGCGCGATCCCGAATGGGCCGTGCCGTTCCGCAAGATCCAGCGCAATATCCTCGCGCGCAACCCGCAGCTTGTGGTTGAACTGGCTTTTCTCGAAATCATGCAGCCGGCGCTCGCCGAAGCCGTCGCGACGCTGGCCGGCGCGGGGCATCGCGCCATCGCGATCGCGCCGCTGTTCATGGCCCAGGGCGGCCATCTCAAGCACGACCTGCCGCAACTGCTGGCGGCGCTGCGGCGGCGTCACCCCGCCGTTACGCTGACATTGCTGCCGGCGGTCGGCGACGCCGACCCCGTGCTCGACGCCATCAGCGACTGGCTGGTCGCCAGCACCCGTCAATGAACCCCGATCGCGTCACGAAATCCGCTTCCCGGGGGCTGCAGCGGCTTTTCGCTTTCCTCGCGCTGTGGCTGCTCGCCATCGGCGCACGCGCCGGGATGCCGGAAATCGCATTGACCATCGCCGGCCACCGGCTCACGGCCGAAGTCGCACACACCGAGGCCGATCGCATGCAGGGACTGATGCACAGACGCATGCTGCCGGAAAACCGCGGCATGCTGTTCGTGTTTCCGGAAACCGCGTTGCACGGTATGTGGATGATGAACACCTATATTCCGTTGTCGGTCGCCTTCCTCGACCACAATGGCATCATCATCAACATCGCCGATATGGCGCCCCACACTCGCGACAGCCACAGCGCCGCCCAGCCCGCAAAGTACGCGCTCGAGACCAATCTGGGCTGGTTCAGGAAACGCGGCATCAGGCCCGGCGCCAGGGTCGAAGGCCTGGCGCAGGCTCCGGCAGCGAAATAAAAAAGCGCGCGGCCGGGCCGCGCGCCAGCCATGGAAACGCGATCAGCCGAAGACGGCCGTTCTGAACACCCCGCCGCTCGCCGTCATGAAAAACAGCATCGGCAGCGACAGCATGGTGTTGGTGCGCGAAGCGAGGAACGCCGTGCGGCGCGCCTTGTTTTTTTCCTCGTCGCTCGCGCTCACCATTCCCAGTATCTTCTTCTGATTGGGCCAGATCAGCACCCATACGTTGAACAGCATGATGGTGCCGAGCCAGGCGCCCATGCCGATCGGGTAATACGCCGGCTTGAGGAACAGAAACGCGTCGAGGAAATGCCTGCCGAGTATCATCGCGCCGGCGAGCCACGTCACCAGGGCCGCCCAGCGGAACCAGAACAGGGCGCGCGGCGCGACATGTTTGGTGATGCCGGCGCCGCTGTTGTCCGCAGCGGCCGCCTTGAGCGCATCGACCTGCACGAAATTGAAGTAATACAACAGGCCGATCCACATCACGCCGGCCACGACGTGCAGCCACCGTCCCAATCCAAGTTGAATGAACTCCATGGCCCCCCCTATTGCATCGCAAATCTGATGATGTTGTACAGAATCAGCGTGAGAAGCAAACCACTGATCACGGTGCCCAGCAGCGAATCGAGCGGATTCTTCATGATTCCCTCCTTTGGTTCCGGGTTGTTTTTTGGATGGACCCGGTACTTAGGGTAACCAAAGCGGCGCAGCGGTGCAATACATGAACAAATCCCTCGCTTTTTCAGGCACCTCGGTTTTTCTGCAAGAAAAAGGGCGCCACAGCGCCCCTTTCCTTTCCCGCGGCCGGAGAGATCAGCCGGCGAAGTTCTTCGCAGCGAATTCCCAGTTCACCAGATTCCAGAATGCTGTCACATAATCGGGGCGACGGTTGCGGTAATCGATGTAATAGGCGTGCTCCCACACGTCGCAGGTGAGCAGCGGTTTCCTGTCGGTCGTGAGCGGTGTCGCCGCATTCGAAGTGGACTCGATGCTCACTGAGCCGTCGGGGTTTTTCACGAGCCACGCCCAGCCCGAACCGAAAGTACCGACCGCCGCCGCCGAAAACTGTTTTTTGAACTCGTCGAACGAGCCGAACCTGGCGTCGATCGCGCTGGCGAGCTCGCCGCCGGGCTTGCCGCCGCCCTCGGGCGACAAGCTGTGCCAGTAGAACGTGTGATTCCAGATCTGCGCGGCATTGTTGAACACTCCGCCCGACGACTTTTTGATGATGTCCTCGAGCGACATGTTTTCGAATTCGGTACCCTTGATCAGATTGTTGAGATTGGTCACATACGCCTGGTGGTGCTTGCCGTAATGGTATTCGAGCGTTTCCCTGGAAATGTGGGGTTGCAGGGCATCCATCGCGTACGGAAGAGCGGGAAGCTGGTGTTGCACTCTGTGTTCTCCTCTCGGTTGTCGGAAAAAGACGCGATATTACAGAAACGCAGCGCCGTTAACCAGAGCAGCGCGGAGACCCTGCCGGCTTTGGCAATGAGCGCTCCGGCGCGTGGCCGGAAATGTTCAGCGCGTCCGCCACCTCACGTCATATCTTGGCGACGGTCAGATGCGCAGCGCCCCACGTCGTGCGCCAGCGCGTTTTCACACCGGCAAGTCCCGTCAGCGCGAACAGCGCCAGCACGCCAAAAGCGGCAAGCCCCGCCTGATAGCTGCCGGTCAGCTGTTTCGAATACCCGAGGCTGGAAGCAAGATAGAAACCGCCGATGCCGCCCGCCATGCCGACCAGTCCGGTCATGACGCCGATTTCGCGCCGGAAGCGCTGCGGCACGAGCTGGAAGACCGCACCGTTGCCCATGCCGAGCGAGAGCATCGCCAGCACGAACATTGCAAGCGCCATCCATGCCCGGGACAATCCCGCGCTCACCATGAACAAAGAGACCGCAGCCAGCAGATATACCAGCGACAGTGAACGGACCCCGCCGATGCGGTCGGCGATCATGCCGCCGAGCGGGCGTACCAACGACCCCGCAAATACGCAAGCCGCGGTGAAATAGCCGGCCGTCACCGCCGGCAAGCCGTATTGGTCGTTGAAATAAATCGTCAGCGACGAGGCAAGACCGACGAAACCGCCAAAAGTGACGCTGTAGAAGAACATGAACCACCAGGCATCCTTGTCCCGCAGCACCTTGAGATAGCCGGCCAGTGGCTGCGATGGCGGGCATTGCGGACTGTCTTCCGCCAGCCACAGGTAGACCATCAAGGTGATCGTCAGCGGCAACAGCGCAATGCCGAATACGTCGTTCCAGCCATGGACGGCGGCAAGAGAGGGCGCGAGCAGCGCCGCAAACACGGTCCCCGAATTGCCGGCACCGGCAATGCCGAGCGCCGTGCCCTGGTGCTCGGGAGGATACCAGCGCGAAGCGAGCGGCAACGCCGCCGCGAAGGATGCGCCAGCCACGCCGAGGAAAGCACCCAGCACCAGCACCTGGTGATAACTGTCGATGCCAAACCACCATGCCCACGCCAGCGCGCCGAGCACCGTGATCTGGCCGATCGTGCCGGACAGCTTGGGCTTGAGATGGTCGACCATCACTCCCATCACCACCCTGAGCAACGCGCCGGCCAGCACCGGGGTCGCCACCATCAGGCCTTTCTGCGCCGCGGTCAGTGACAGATCATGCGCAATCTGCACCGCGAGCGGACCGAGCATCACCCACACCATGAAGCTCATGTCGAAATAAAGGAAAGCCGCAAACAACGTCGGCGAATGGCCCGCTTTGAGAAACGGCGTCCTGGACATCTGATCTCCTGTTTGCCTGGAATGGGAAAGGGGGCTATCGGGCAGGCGTCGCAGCCGCGGACATGTCGCGAGGCAGCCGCACGTAGACGCAGCCCGCCTCGACCTTCACCGGATAGCTCCGGCTGCACCCTTCATCGGGTGCCACGGCACAACCATCGTCGAGCGCCACGCTCCAGTTGTGCAGCGGGCACGCGACCCGCCGGCCGAACACGATGCCCTGGGACAGCGGTCCGCCTTTGTGAGGGCAGCGGTCGGCAAGCGCAAAAACCTCGTCTCCGGCAGTGCGGAAGACCGCGATATCGCCGTGCACGCTTTTCAGCACGCGCGCTCCCGCTTGCGGAATCTCGTCGATACCGCAGGCTTTGACCCAGCGGCCCCTGTCCACAACTTCGACTGCCGTTTTCATGCTCATACCTCGATCGTCTCGAATTCGTGTCTGGCCTCGCCCGCTGCGCGCTCCTGCCACGGATCTTTTTCGTCCGACAGCGCATGCCGCAGCCGCGCATACAATGCCTTGCGGCCGGTTGCGTCCTCGACAATGCGGCGCTTGACATAGTCGAGCCCGACGCGCGCCACGTAATGCACGGTACGGTCGAGATAGCGCGCCTCTTCCCGATAAAGCTGGAGGAACGCTCCGGCGTATTCCAGCACCTGCTCGCGCGTTTCCACCTTGCACAGAAACTGCGCCACCTCGGCCTTGATGCCGCCGTTGCCGGCAACATGGATCTCCCAGCCGGAATCCACACCGATCACGCCCACGTCCTTGATCGTCGCCTCGGCACAGTTGCGCGGACAACCCGAGACCGCGAGTTTCACTTTGTGCGGCGCGTACATGCGCCACAGATCGCGTTCGAGCGCGATGCCCATATTGGTCGAATCCTGCACACCGAAACGGCACCATTCCGAGCCGACGCAGGTCTTCACGGTGCGCAGCGCCTTGGCGTAGGCATGGCCGGAGGGCATACCGAGGTCACGCCATACTTTGGGCAGATCCTCTTTCCTGACGCCGAGCAGATCGATGCGCTGCCCGCCGGTCAACTTGACCGCGGGAATCCTGTACTTGTCCACCACGTCAGCGATGCGCCGCAGCTCGGCTGCCGAAGTGGTGCCACCCCACATGCGCGGCACCACCGAATAAGTGCCATCCTTCTGAATGTTGGCATGCGCCCGCTCGTTGATGAAACGCGATTGCGGATCATCCCGCGCTTCGCGCGGCCAGGCAGCGACCAGGTAGTAATTCAGCGCCGGCCGGCAACTGGCGCAGCCGTTGGGCGTGCGCCATTCCATGAAGCGCATCACTTCCGCGATCGTCAGCAGCTTGTGCTCGCGGATGACACGCCGCACGTCCTCGTGGGCGTGATCGGTGCAGCCGCACACCGGCTTCACCCTGGAATCAGCCGGCTGATAGGCGCCGCCGATGGCGGAAGCAAGTATCTGTTCAACCAGCCCGGTGCACGAACCGCAGGAACTCGAAGCCTTGGTGTGCGTGCGCACCTCGTCCAGCGTGAACAGCCCTTTTTCCTTGATGGCCCGGACTATGGCGCCCTTGCATACGCCATTGCAACCGCACACCTCCATTTCGTCGGCCATGATGGCAGCCTTGTTGTACCCCTGGTGGCCGCTGTTGCCGAGATGGGATTGCCCGAACATCAGATGATCGCGGAGGTCGTGAATATCCTGCCGGTCGCGCAGCAGCTGCAGATACCACGAACTGTCGACGGTGTCACCGTAGAGCACACTGCCGATGATGCGATTGTCCTTGATCACCAGTTTCTTGTAGACGCCGCTGACTCTGTCGTGCAGCACGATTTCCTCGGTGGTGTCGTCACCGTTGAAATCGCCGGCGGAGAACAGGTCGATGCCGGTGACCTTGAGTTTGGTGGCGGTGATCGAGCCTTCGTAACGGCCGATGCCGAAATGCGCGAGATGGTTCGCGCATACCTTGGCCATCTCGAACAGCGGCGCCACCAGCCCGTAGGCAACCCCGCGATGTGCCACGCATTCCCCGACCGCATAAATCCTTGGATCAAAAGTCTGCATGGTGTCGCTCACCACGACGCCGCGGCTGCAATGCAGCCCGGCCGTCTCGGCGAGTTCGGTATTGGGCCGGATGCCCACCGCCATCACCACCAGATCGGCGGCGAGTTCCCCGCCATCGGCGAATTTCACGCCCTTCACGCGACCGTCGGCACTACCCGTGATCTCGGCGGTTTGCCTGCCAAGCAGGAAACTGAGACCCTTTGCTTCCAGTGATTTCTGCAACATGCCCGCGGCGGTGCGGTCGAGCTGGCGCTCCATCAGCCACTGCATCAGATGCACGACGGTGACATTCATGCCGCGCAGCCTGAGCCCGTTCGCTGCCTCCAGCCCCAGCAGACCGCCGCCGATCACCACCGCGTGACGGTATTTCGCCGCCGCCTCGATCATGGCATTGGTGTCCTGGATGTCGCGGTAGGTGAGCACGCCTTCCAGCTTCGTGCCGGGGATCGGCAACATCAGGGGATGGGAGCCGGTGGCGAGCAGCAGCCGGTCGTAGCGTGTTTCGCTGCCGTCAGCGGCAATGACCTTGCGCGCGTTGCGATCGATCCGGACGATTTTCCTGCCGAGATGCAGCGTGATGCCGTTGTGCCGGTACCACTCGATATCGTTCAACATGATGTCCTTGAGGCTCATCTCGCCGGCAAGCACCGGTGAAAGTAGGATGCGATTGTAGTTGGCGTAGGGCTCGGCGCCGAACACCGTGATGTCGTAGAGGTCGGGCGAAATCCTGAGCAGCTCCTCGAGCGTTCTCGTTCCTGCCATGCCGTTGCCCACCATCACCAGTTTCATGCGTTTCATCTGTCGGGTCTCGCTTGTAGGGTTGACACTGTTGTTTATGCTGCGCAGGCGGCAATTTCCGCCAGCGCGCCGATCCGTGCATGGTTGACGACGTCGCCGATCACGACCACCGCAGGGCTGCCGAAGCCATGCTGCGCCACCTGTCGCGGCAGTGCCGCGAGCGTCGTCGCCAGGCTGCGTTGCGACGGCAGCGTGCCGTGCTCGATCACGGCGACCGGCGTGAGCGCGGACATGCCCGCGCTTTGCAGCTGCGCGACGATAGCGGCGAGCCGCGCCATGCCCATGTAGATCACGAGCGTGGTGCCGCTCGCGGCAAGCGCCGCCCAGTTGACGGCGGCGCCGGCACGCGTGTGCCCGGTACCAAAAGTGACGCCG
>JBKBXX010000087.1:0-14302 GCA_046313915.1 Burkholderiales bacterium
GCACGTCTGGTGTCATGCGTCCTGCCGCGCGCGGCGAGCTCGACGTGCTGGCGGCAGGCTCGGTCGGTCTGCCGCTGACGCTGAACATGAGCGACATGGCGCCGATGCCGGACGCGGTCCGCCCCGCCGGCAACACCAATGCCTTCTCGCCGACCACGCTGACGGCGCACGCCAGTCAGCCGGTGCACGCGGGCGATACCACACCGGCGCGCATCTATGCAGCGGCAGGTGACGTCACCGGGGCGACGAACAAGCTCAATCTGGTGCTGCCCAAGGCGGCACGGGTGAAGGCGGGGCGGGATGTCCGCGATCTGGGCATCAGCATCCAGCATGTCAATCCGGGCGACGTGAGCCAGGTGGAAGCCGGGCGCGACGTGGCCTTTTCGTCCACCGGCAACCGGAGCGGCAATGCCTACTTCTGGGTGGCAGGTCCGGGGCGTCTCGAGGTGACGGCGGGACGCAATGTCGATCTGGGCACCTCGGCCGGCATCGTCAGCCGGGGCAATCTCGATAACGCGGCCCTGCCCGCTGGCGGCGCGGATATCCACGTGGCGGCCGGCGTGGGGGCGGGCGGCATCGATTATGCCGGTGCGGTCGAGCGGCTGCTCGATGGGCTCGGCACCGCCCAGCCGGACAGCGCCATGCTGTGGATGGCACGCTGGCTGACCGGAGATGCCACGCTTTCGCCCGGCCAGGCGACGGCCGCCGTGGCGGCAGTGAATGCGCTCGATGCAGAAGCCAAACGCGGCAAGGTGCGCGACATGCTGTTCACCGCGCTGCGCACCACCGGGCGGGATTCGCTCGACGCGAGCAGTCCGTTTGCAGCGGACTATGCGCGCGGCTACGCCGCGCTGGAACTGGTTTTCCCCGGCATCGGCAACAAGAATGCGGACGGCAGCTTCAGCAACTACCAGGGCGAGATCAACCTGTTCGCCAGCCGCATCCTCACAGAGCGCGGCGGCAACATCGAATTTGTGGTGCCGGGCGGCGACGTAGTCGTCGGTCTTTCCAACACGCCTGAGGCACTGCTGCAAACCCAGGTGCCGGGTTCGGGCGTCGGCCTGACCGACAGCGGCGTGCTGGGCATGGCCGCCATCGGCGAGGGTGACGTGAAGGGTGCAGCGCGTGGCGATATTCTGGTCAACCAGTCGCGCATCCTCACCGTGGGCGGCGGCGACGTGCTGTTGTGGTCGAGCGAGGGCGACATCGACGCCGGCAAGGGCAAGAAGACGGCGGCCACCGTGCCGCCGCCCCTGATTCTGGTCGATGCCCAGGGCAACGTCACCCAGGTGCTCCAGGGCGCCGCCTCGGGCAGCGGCATCGGCGCGCTCACACCTGCCGGCGGCACCGCCGGCGACGTCGACCTCATTGCCCCCAAAGGCACGGTCAACGCCGGCGATGCCGGCATCCGCGCCGGCAACCTCAACATCGCCGCGCAGGTGGTGCTGGGGGCGGACAATATCTCGGTGTCCGGCACCTCGACCGGCACGCCGGTGGCGGACACCAGCGCGGTGACGGCGGCGTCCTCGGGCGCGAGCAACGCCGGCGGCGATGTGTCGTCCGCCACGGCGGCCCTGGCCGGCAATCTGGCCGAGGCGGCGCGCGCGGCCGAGGAACTGAAGAAGGCGTTCAAGCCGACCTTCATTTCCGCCGAGGTGATCGGCTACGGCGAGTAAAGGCAAAGCGGGATTGCCGCGCGGACGTATCCGGCGCGCCAAGCGCCGGCGGCGATGCGTTTCCGGCAGCCCGTGAGCCGTTCGGCTCATGGGCGCGGGCGCGGCTGTCGCAAGCGCTCAACCTGGGGTCTCTAAACTCGGGCGGGCATACAGGCCCTGCACGGCCTGCATGCCTTAGCTTCTGCAACGATTCCAGGGAGAAACCATGCGCCTCAACCCTATTTCCGCCCTCGTGGCGGGGCTTCTGTTTTCTGCGACTGCACAGGCCGCGCCCGCGTTCGTCAATGGCCTTGCCTTGCCGGGCGGTCTTGCCGACCTGTCGGGCGACGTCGGTCTGAACAGCCGTCTGGGCTACTTTTCGGACCTCTACTACGATCCCAGCCGCAACCAGTGGTGGGGCCTGTCCGACCGTGGTCCGGGCGGCGGCATCCTGAATTACGAAACGCGGGTGCAGCGTTTCACGCTCGACGTGGACATGAATACCGGCGCGATCTCCAATTTCCAGGTGGCGCAGACGATCAAATTCTCGAACGCCGGCAATGCGCTGAACGGACTGCTGCCGAGCCCCACGAACCAGCTCGGCAATGCCTTCGACCCCGAGGGCTTTGTGATCAATCCGCGCAACGGCAACATGCTGGTGTCCGACGAATACGGCCCGTCGCTGGTCGAATTCGACCGCAACGGCAACCAGGTGCGCGCCTACACGACGCCGGCGAACATCGTGCCGCGCAGCGCGGGCAATGTGCCCAACTACGCCGACAACACCGGCAATTCGCTGGGTAAACGCAGCAACCGGGGCTTCGAGGGGCTGGCGGTGTCGCCCAATGGCCGCTACACCTTTGCCATGCTGCAAAGCGCGATGCTGGACGAAGGCGGCAGCAGCGGCGTGTACAACCGCATCGTCAAATTCGACAACGACACCGGCATGGCGGTGGGGCAGTTCGCCTACCGCATGGAAGGATCGAGCCAGGGGCGCGGAATTTCTTCGCTGGTGGCGATCAACGATCACGAATTCATGGTGCTGGAACGCAACAACCGCGGCCTGGGCGTGGATTCGGATTTGGCCTCGCCCAACAAGAAGGTGTACATCATCGATCTGGCCGGGGCGAGCGATGTCTCCGCGATCAATCTCGACGCGGCGGGCGCGGTGTTCACGCCGGCGAGCAAGAGCGCGGCGCCTTTCCTCGATCTGGCGGCCAACTCCCTCGCGGCGCTGGGCGGGCTTGCACCGGAAAAATGGGAAGGGCTGGCGATCGGGCCGCGTCTCGACGATGGCGCCTATCTGCTGCTGGCAGGCACCGATAACGATTACTCGGTGACGCAAAACGGCACCGGCACGCAGTTCGATATTTACTTCAACCCCGCGACCGGTCAGCGTATGCAGTGCGATCTGGGTACGACGAACAACTGTTTTGCTGTGGCAAGCAACGGCAGCGTCACCACGACGCCCGTGAGCGATCCCACCGGCTACAGCCTGATTCCCGGCGTGCTGTATGCCTACAAGGTATCGGCGGCCGACCTCGCGGGTTACACCGCACCCGTGCCCGAAGCGGAAACCTGGGCCATGCTGCTCGCCGGTCTGGGACTGGTGGGCTGGGCGGCGCGTCGCCGAAAGCAATAATCCGGCACGCGGACCCACCCGGCGCGGGCGGCGCAGGCCGCCCGTGTGCTTTGGTAGCCGCGTCGCGTTGATCGTTGCGGCGGCAGGGTTTTTGCCGCCCGGGGTGGCGTGCCCGCCACGGCCGGGAATGCTGTGCCGTCATCTCGGCCTGCGTCGGCGGGGCGGCGTTCATGGCCCGTTCGGGCCATTTTCGTTTCCATCGTCTGTCATCGTGCACCGGGAAAATCTAGGGCTTGGTTCAACCCGGTCGAATTCCCATGCGTTTCCTGGTATCCGCGTTCGCGCTGCTGCTGTCGTTTTTTTCGCTCACCGCCCATGCTTGGTGGAATGACGACTGGGCGGCGCGCAAGAAAATCACGTTGACGAACCCGGCGGGCGAGGTGACGGATGCGCCCGTGCTGATCCGCCTGCATACCGGCAATTTCGATTTTCTGGCGGCCAGCGACGACGGCAGCGACCTGCGCGTGGTGGCGGGCGACGATGCTACCGCGCTCAAATTCCACATCGAGAAATGGGACGTCGTCAACCAGCTCGGCCTGGTCTGGGTGAAGCTGCCCAAACTCGGCGCCAGCACCGAGGCCTGGCTGTATTTCGGCAATCCCGAAGCGCCGGCGGCGTCCGACGCCAAGGGCACTTACGACGCGGCTTCGGCGGTGTATCACTTCAACGAAGCGGCGGGCAATCCGGCGGATAGCGGCCCGGCCGGCGCGAACGCCACGGCGTTTACCGGCAGCCGTGTCGCGGCGTCGTTCGCCAACGGCGGAGTGAAGTTCGCCGACGGCCAGTCGCTGACGCTGCCGCCGGTGCCGGCGCAGGGCGGCTGGAGCGTGTCGCTGTGGGTCAAGCCGGAATCGCTCGACGGCGCGCTGATGCGGGCGGGCGGCTTTTCGCTGTCGCTGGCGGGCGGCCTGCTCACCGCGCAGGCAGGCGGCGCGAGCGCGACGGCCCCCGCGCCGCTCGCTGCAGGTAAATGGCAGCACGTGGCCGTGGTCGTCGAAGGCGGCGCGCTGAAACTGTATGTGGAAGGCAAAGCCGCGGGCGAAGCGGGCGGCGCGGTGCTGCCGTCCGGCCCGCTGACGCTGGGCAACGGCTACCGGGGCGAGGCCGACGAGGTTCAGGTGTCCGGCGCGGCGCGTTCTGCCGCCTGGGTGGCGGTCGCTGCCGCGCAGGGACCCGAAGGCACGCTGGTGGCGCTGGGCGAGGACGAGGCCAGCGGCGACGGCGGGCATGGCGGCATCTGGGGCACGCTGTTTGCGGCGCTCACGCTCGACGGCTGGGTGGCCATCGGCATTCTGGCGGTGATGCTGGTGTTTGCGGTGATGATCATGATCGCCAAGACGTTCTACGTGAACAAGGTAGACCGCGCCAACCGCCAGTTCATGCAGGCGTTCCGCGAGCTGTCGACCGACCTGGGCGCCATCGACAAGTCCAACGGCATGGCCACGACTTTCCGCGAATCCTCGCTTTACCGGCTCTATCACATCGCCGCACAGGAGCTGTCGCACCGCTTCCGCGATACCGATGCGTCCCACCTCAAGGACAACGCGAAAAATCTCTCGCCGCAGGCGCTCGACTCCATCCGCGCCAGCCTCGATACCGGTCTGGTGCGTGAAACCACGCGACTCAACAAGCTCATGGTGCTGCTCACCATCGCCATTTCGGGCGGCCCCTTCATCGGTCTCCTGGGCACGGTGCTGGGGGTGATGATCACCTTTGCGGTGATCGCCGCCACGGGCGACGTCAACGTCAATTCCATTGCGCCGGGCATCGCGGCGGCGCTGATGGCCACCGCCGCCGGCATGGCCGTCGCGATCCCCTCGCTGTTCGGTTACAACTATCTCAATTCGCGCATCAAGACGATCACCTCGGACATGCGCGTGTTCATCGACGAGCTGGTGACCAAGCTCGCCGAGAACTACTCGCGCTGAGGGTGAGGTCATGCAGGTTCAGGACGAGGACAAACCCTACGACGAAATCAACGTGGTGCCGATGCTCGACCTGGCCTACGTGCTCCTGGTCATCTTCATCATCATGACCACCGCGTCGATTTCCGGCATCAAGGTCAACCTGCCGAAAGCCTCCGACGCGCCCAGCCTGTCCAAGCCCAAAACCAAGGCGATCAGCGTGGCGCAGGACGGGCAGGTCTACCTCGATACCTATCCGGTGACGATGGACGAGTTGCGCACCCAGCTTGCCGCCGCCAAGGCCGCGAACCCCGAGCTGCCGGTGGTGATCAAGGGCGACACCGTGGTGCAGTACGGCCGGGTCATGGAAGTGATGGACATGCTGGGCCAGATCGGCATCACGCAGATGGGTCTGGTCACCCAGCCGGCGGCCAGATAGGACATGGACGAGAACGAGCGCAAACCGGCGTGGATGCGCTGGGGCGGCGTGGCCTTGGCGCTGGCCGTGGCGGTGCTGATCGCGCTGTGGCTGAAGGACCAGCTCACGCCCAAGGGGGTGGAAAAAATGAAAGTGCAGCAGATCACCCTGGTCAAGCCGCCGCCGCCGCCACCACCGCCGCCCCCGCCCGAGCAGAAGCCGCCCGAGCCGGAGATCAAGGAAGAAGTGAAGATGAACGAGCCCGACCCCACGCCGGAGCCGCAACCGGCCGAAGTGGCGCCCGCGCCGCTCAACGTGGGCGAGGGTGCCGAGGGCGGCCTCGACGTGGGCGGCACGCGCGGCACGCCGACGCTGGCCGGCAGCGGCGGCGGACGCGGCAACCCCTGGGCCTGGTACGACGCGCTGCTGAACGAGGCGGTGAACGACGCCTTCCAGCGCGCGCTGGCGCGCAACGAGGCGCTGAAAAACAAGAGCTACAAGGTGGTGGTGAAGATCTGGCTCGACGGCGCCGGACGCGTCATCCGCGCCACGCTGGTAGACAGCACGGGCGATATCCGCGCCGACGAGGTGTTGAAGGATGCATTGCGCGACATGCGCGCCCTGCGCGAGGGGCCGCCGGCGGAAATGCCGCAGCCGGTGAAAATCCGTGTGACCTCGCGCGCTTGAGAACGAGGAAATGAAAGTCTTGGCGCGGAACCCGTTGCATTGCGGCGACGTGTCTGCCGCAGTCGTAGGTCGGCAACACCTTGCCGACGGTTTTGCTGGAAAGAGGAAAGATGAAACTGCGTAAAACCCTGCTGACCCTCGCTGTCAGCGCTGCCTGTACCGGCCCGGCCTGGGCCGCCGACGACGACCGCGCGCGCGTGGAAATGCTGCACGAGACCACGCTCAACCTCATCCAGTTGCTGGTGGAGCAGGGCGTGCTGAAGCAGGACGCCGCCGACGCCATGCTTGCCAAGGCAAAACAGCAGGCGGCAGAAAAGGCCGCGCAGCAGAAAACCGCCGGGGCCGAAGCCGAAAAAGGCGTGGTGCGCGTCACCTACGTGCCGGAGACCGTCAAGCGCGAAATCCGCGAACAGGTGCGGCAGGAAGTGGTGGCGCAGGCCAAGCTCGAACGCTGGGGCGACGTCAACGCCGTGCCGGAATGGCTGGACAGGCTGAAATGGGACGGCGATATCCGTGTGCGCTACCAGGCTGACCTGTTCTCCAAAAACAACGCGCCCGAAGCCGTCTTCCAGTCCGCCGGCCAGAACATTTCCAACACCCTTGAAGATCGCCACCGCGAGCGCATCCGCCTGCGGCTGGGGCTCAATGCGAACGTCACGTCCATGGTCGACGCCGGGGTGCGCATTACCACCGGCAACACAGCCGATCCGGTTTCGACCAACCAGACGCTGGGTACGACGGGCAACAAATACACGCTCGTGCTCGACCGGGCGTTCCTCAAGCTGACGCCGCTCGACGACCTGAGCATCAGCGCGGGCCGCATTCCCAACCCCTTCTTCAGCACCGACCTGGTGTGGGACGACGACCTCAACTTCGAAGGCGCCGCCGTCCGCTACACGCCGTGGGCGAAAGCCGAAGGAGTGTTCAAGCCCTTTGTCACGGCGGGCGTGTTTCCGCTCCAGGAGATCGAGGCCAGCACCGCTGTGAAGGCACGCGACAAATGGCTCTATGGCGCGCAGATGGGCATGGAATGGACGCCGAACGTGCACCAGCGCTTCAAGCTGGGCGCGGCCTACTATCACTACCAGAACATTGCCGGCATCCGCAACCCCGCACTCAACGACACTTTCAACAACGCCACTGCGCCGCAGTTCCGGCAAAAGGGCAACAGCCTGTTCAATATCGACAATGACGGCGATGCAACCACCAATCTCTGGGCGCTGGCATCCGACTACCGTATCGCCAACCTCACCCTGGTGGCGGATTTCGCGCAGTTCGACCCTGTCCACGTGATCGGTTCCTTCGACTGGGCGCGCAACATCGGCTTCGACCGCGGCGAGATTCTCGCCCGCACCGGGCAAAGCCTCAAAAAAGAGGTCGACGGCTACCAGGCCAAGCTCACCGTCGGCTACCCCCGGACCAGCCTGCGTCACGAATGGCAGGCCTTCGTCGGCTACCGTTACCTGCAGCGCGACGCGGTGCTCGACGCCTTCACCGACTCGGACTTCCACCTCGGCGGCACCAATCACAAAGGCTTCATGATTGGCGGTGCCTACGGCCTCGACAAGAACATCTGGCTGTCGGCGCGCTGGATGTCATCCGACCAGATCAGCGGACTGCCCCTGTCCATCGACGTGTTACAGCTCGACCTCAATGCGCGCTTCTAGACTGCTGCTGGCCGGCCTTTTCCTTGCGCCGTGCGCCTGGGCGATCGAGCCGTGGGAGACGAGCGAGCTTGGCTGGATCGCGCCGTCGCCACAATCCGCGCCGCCGCAGGCGCGCAGCGGCCACGTGCCCGAGCGGTTTGAGGTCATCCAGGCCGACGGCAATTACCTGCCGCCACGCCTGCCCCAGCGCGAGGAACGGGCGCTGATGGACGCGGTGCGCGCAGGCGATACCGAAACCGTGCGCGCACTGCTCAAGCGCGGCGTCAATCCCAACGCGCAGGATGTGCAGCGCGACAGCGCGCTGCTGCTCGCCGTCCAGCAGGACAACCCCGAACTGGTCCAGCTGCTGCTGGACGCCGGCGCTCACGTCGACGTCCGCGGGCGGGGCTTCACGCCGCTGGGCCTGGCGGTGCGGCAGGGCAGCCTGCTGCTGGTGCGCATGCTGCTGCGGGCGGGCGCCGACTCCTACATCCGCAACGTCGACGGAGATACTGCGCTGCACAGCGCAGTTCGGCTGCGACGCCTCGACATTGCAACCGAGCTGGCGCGCGCCCGTTCCGGATTCGGCCTGTACGACCGCGACGGACTGACGCCGCTGGCGCTTGCCGTTATCACGGCGCAGGGCGACATGGCGGAAATGCTGGTGCGTGCAGGTGCGCCGATCGAATCCGGCAACCGCTACCTGCATTCCCCGCTGTGGCTGGCTTCGGCGTACAACGATCAGGACATGGTGCGCCTGCTGTTGAAACTGGGTGCCGACCCCGGTCGGCTTAGTGCGGAGTCGTCCAGATGAAACCCGTTTTTCTTTACGCCCTGATCCTTGCCCTGGGCGCCATGCCAGCGCAGGCTTCCACGGAGAACCGCGAAAAGCAGTTGCTGCGCCGGATGCAGCTGCAGCTGCAGCAGGTGGATCAGGCACGGGCGCTGGCCGAACAGGAAAAAGAAGCGGCGCTTGCCGACAAGGCGCGCATCGACCGTGAACGTGAAAATTTGAGTGCCAAGGCCCGCAGGCAAACCTCAGCGCGCGCCCGTGCGGAAGCCGAACTCAAGGCGTTGCGGACCGAGACCGACGAACTGAAACACCGTTTGGCCGACACCGAAAAAAGACTCGCCGACAGTCTGACGCTGCAGCGCGCCACCGCCGACCGGCTTGCACAGGCCGAAGCCGCCCAGCGTCAGACAGCCGCCCTGCTGGCAAACCAGCAGCAGGATCTGGCGCTATGCAGGGTGCACAACAGCAAACTTGCCGAAGTGGGACGCGAAATGATGGAAAAATATCGCCACAAGAGCTGCAGCGATGCGCTGCTACAAGCCGAGGCCTTCACGGGTCTGAAACAGGTCGAAGTAGAAAACCTGCTGGAAACCTGGCGCGACCGCATTGACCGGGACAAACTTTCCCAACCGAAATAAAAATTGTCAGTAAGGAATCGACAGGCCTGCCTGACCTGGCCTCGCAATCGTAGCGGGGCAGAATCTCTTTACGTCTGCGAAAGCGAAGACTTCGTCGCTCTGTAACCAAGGAATCCCCGAACAAGTCAGAATTTCAACCCACAAGCGACCGCTCCGTTCTGCCAGCCGACACGCGGTTTGCGTGCGAATCCTCGCCTGCCTCCATCGCGAATTGCTCGTTTCTTGAGCAATCCCCCCTTCTGCGGACGGATTCATCCCGCCGCCAGCAATGCCCGTCTCGCCTGATACAGGTTCCCCAACGCAAACAGCGTCACGCGCTGCGCCGTGTTCTTCGCCAATCCGCGATACCGCACCTTCGTACAACCGAACTGGCGCTTGAGTGTCCGGAACGGATGTTCGCCAACCGCCCACAGTTGGGCAATCGCATGGTTCAGGTTGCGCGTCCAGACATCCAGCGGTTTGCCCGGTTTGGCTTTGCGGGCAACCCAGTCCTCGATCGGTTTCGCTTCAAGCTGTGCGTGTATCTACGGATACATGCTGCGGCACAAGGCCAAGCCCGGCATTGATTGAGTCCGTATGCCGGCTGGATCGCGCAGACCGTGACGACGCCGGTGCCCGAAGCCGACACCTGGGCCATGCTGCTGGCCGGCGTAGGCATGGTCGGCTGGGCCGCTCGTCGCCGCTGCCGCAGTTGATGCCTGCGCACATGGCATGGCCGAGCCCGGCCCGCTTCGGCGTGACGCAAACGGCTCAAGCCCATCCCTAAAAACTGTCACACACCATCTCTAGGATGACGGCGGGCTTCCCGGTGCGGGAAGCGTTCCCAGGCCATCCAGGAGACTTCTATGAGCAGCAGCCGTCACCCCGACAGCAAACTGAATCCCAGCCAGGTCGTCAGCAACGACTCCGGCAACCGCGACATCTACGACGTCATCGCCCAGCGCCCCATGACGCGCCGCGATTTCTTCCGCACCTCGGCCACCGCCGCCGCCGGCGTGGCGATCACCGCCACCCTCGGCGGCGCGCTGGTCGGCAGCCGCGAAGCGATTGCCGACGTGGTTGTGGAGATGCCCACAACAGGCTCGCCGGTGATCGGCTTCACCCCGGTTCCCGCCAACGTGCTGCCGATGACCGATGCCGTCACCGTGCCCAACGGCTACAGCGCCCGCACGCTTGTCGCCTGGGGCGATCTGATCGGCACCGGCGCCGCCTGGGACGTGACCCAACCCATGGACGAAGCCACCCAGCTGAAGAGCTTTGGTTCGCACACCGACGGCATGCACTACTTCGCTTTCCCCGGCAGCCAGGCCAACACGCGCGGCCTGCTCGTCACCAACAGCGAATACGTCGATCCCGCACTGCTCAACGGCATCAGCCCCGCCAGCGCCTACGCCACCGCGCCGCTCACGCTCGCCATGGTGCGCGCGCAGCAGGCCGCGCACGGCGTCAACGTGATCGAAGTGCAGAAGCGCAACGGCAACTGGGCCGTGCGTCGTCCCTCCGCCTTCAACCGCCGCATCACCGGCAACACGCCGTGCGACATCAGCGGCCCGGCCGCCGGCCATGCCATGATGAAAACCGCCGCCGACCCCTCCGGCCGCCGTGTGCTCGGCACGCTCAACAACTGTGCGCACGGCTATACCCCGTGGGGCACCTACCTCACTTGCGAGGAAAATTTCAACGGCTACTTCGGCGCCAATGCAGCAGGCCTGGCCAGCGCGCCGATCACCGCGCACGAACGCCGTTTCGGCGTGTCCGGCGCGGGCTTCCGTTACCGCTGGCACGAAGTCGATCCGCGCTTCGACATCCGCGCCGCCGGCAACCAGAACGAACCCAACCGCTTCGGCTGGGTGGTCGAAGTCGATCCGTTCAATCCGCAGAGCACTCCCGTCAAGCGCACCGCCATGGGCCGCTTCAAGCACGAAGGCGCCACCCTCGCACTGGCGCCCGACAACACCGTCGCCTTCTACATGGGCGACGACGAGCGTAACGAATACGTCTACAAATTCGTCTGCGCGAAAAAATTCAACCCGCGCAACCCTGCGGCCAACCGCAACATGCTCGACGAAGGCACACTCTACGTCGCCCGCTTCAACGCCGACGGCACCGGCGTCTGGCTGCCGCTGGTGTGGGGACAGAACGGGCTGACGCCCGCCAACGGCTTTGCCGATCAGGGCGAGGTGCTGGTCAAGACCCGCCAGGCCGCCGACCGTTTAGGCGCAACCATGATGGACCGTCCCGAGTGGACCGCCGTGCGCCCCGACACACTGGAGGTGTACGTCACCCTCACCAACAACTCGCGTCGCGGCAACACGCCCGTGTCCTCCAACAAAGCCGACGGCACCACCACTGCGGCCTCGGCCAATCCGCCGGTCGATGCCGCCAACCCGCGTCCGGACAACGATTACGGCCACATCATTCGCTGGCGCGAAGCCGGCGGCGATGTTGCCGCCACCACCTTCGAGTGGGATGTGTTCATCCAGTGCGGCGACAAGAACACCGGCAAAGTGCTGGGCGCAACCTACACCCCGGGCGAGTTCGGCGGCCAGAGCGTCGGCTATGCGGGCAACATCAACGGCGACGACTTCGGCGCGCCCGATGGCCTCTGGTTCGACCAGGACGGCCGCCTGTGGGTGCAGACCGACCAGCAGGGCGACGCCCGGGGCGATTGGGTCAACATCGGCGGCAACGTCATGAACTGCATCGACCCGGCGACACGTGAATCCCGGCGCTTCCTCACCTCGCCGCCCAGTTGCGAAGTGACCGGTGTCATCACCACCCCGGACGGCAAAACCATGTTTGTCGGTATCCAGCACCCGGGCGAAGACTGGGCGACCAGCTTCACGGAAAACTCGGCCTGGCCCGATAACGGCGCCAACGGCCCCACGGCTTACAGCAGCCTGCCGGCAGTACACAAGCCGCGTTCCGGCATCGTCGTCATCACCAAGAACGATGGCGGCGTGATCGGTACCTGATCCAGTCACGTCCGCAGTCTGAAAACGGGCGGCCTTGGGCCGCCCGTTTTTCACTGCAATGCCAAGAAACGGGGCGGGAACGCTTGCCCGCCATGGCGCCCGACAGCCCGTGCGCGCCGAATAAGCCATTCGGCTCATGCCCGGGAGCCTTCGCCCGTCCAATGCTGTCACCTTGCATCGTTAAACTGGCGGCAGTAACCATTGATTGGTTCCTCCGAGGGGTCGATGCAGGCCGCGATTCGATCCCGTTCAGCGAGCCCGCGGGCTCGCTGTTTTTTTTTGCCCGCCAGTTCAGGCCGCGTCGATGGCTGGTTCGTCCGCCAGCCGCCGGGCGTGGGGGTGCTGGCGCTGGTCGACGAACAATGCGCTGCCTTCAATCTTTTTCGCCATGCGCTTGGCGTCCGCAGCCGCGCGGGCCACTTCCTGGTAGTGATGGAAATGCGTGGGGTCGATCTGCACCGCGCCGATGGACAGCGACACCAGCGCATGAAAATCCATGCGGCCGCGCCGGTCCTCGCTGCGGTAGCCGCCTTCGGCCACATGCCGCGTTTCGAACAGCGGCTGGCGCTCGTCGTCAAAGCGGCTCAGTATGACGTGGCAACGGGCCTCCCAGTCCGGGCTCTGGAACAGCACCACGAAATCGTCGCCGCCGATGTGGCCGACAAAATCCAGCTCGTCGTCACAGCTACTGCGCAGCAGGCTCGCCACCAGCTGGATCATGTCGTCGCCGCGACGGAAGCCGTACACGTCGTTGTAGGGTTTGAACTGATCCAGGTCGAAATACGCGGCGACAAACGACTGGCCGCTGGCGAGCAGGCGTTCCATGTGTTCCTGGATCGGCACGTTGCCCGGCAGGCCGCTGAGCGGGTTGGCATAGCGCGCCGCCACGATCTGCATGTCGGTGACTTCGCGCATCAGGTCGAAGCCCGACCCCAGCCCCAGATAACGGCCTTCAGCCGTCACCACGAAGCCCTGGGTGAAAGCCGACTTGCCCTTTTTGACGACCAGCTCCGACAGCTCCACCATGCGGGTAGACTTGTCCACCACCAGCGGCTGGCTGTCCATGAACATGGCGCAGGGTTTCTTGCCGTAAAGCTCGCGGCCATACAGTCCAATGAAGCGGTCGAGCAGGGCGGGACGGTGAATGATGCCTACCGGCATGCCGTCACGCACCACGGCAACGGCGTGCAGTTCGGGCTGGGCGATCAGCAGGTCGAGCACCACCTGGCTGGGGGTGTCCGGCGACACCTGCGGGGCGGGCACCGCAAGGCGGCCCGCCGTGGCTCGGACAGGGTCGCGTCCGGCCGACATGGGAAACACGCTGACCCGGCACGATTCCAGACACTGGGCCACCTCGTCCGGCGGCAGCCGCACCGGCACAGGCGAGGGCCGGCCGATGAAATATCCCTGCGCATAGCGGATGCCCAGATCCTTCAGCACCGCCAGTTCGGACACTGTCTCCACGCCCTCTGCAATGACGCAGGCATGCGCGCTTTCGGCCAGCTGGCGGATCGAGCGCACAAACTCCAGCTTGTGCGGGTCCTGGTGGATGCCGGCGACGAAATGCTTGTCGATCTTGACGAAGCCCGGCTTCAGTTCCGACCACATGCGCAAGCTGGAGAAACCCTGGCCAAAATCGTCCAGAGCCGTTTCGATTCCTGCCGCGCGCAGCGCCGCCACCGCTTCGCGCAGGCTGGCGTAATCCACAGACGCCGCATTTTCGGTGATTTCGATGACCATCCGGCTGGCAGTCAAGCCCATGCCGGCAAACGCGCGCAGCATCGCCTCCGGGGCAAAGCGGGGGTCGAGCAGGCTGGTCGGCGTGAGATTGACGAGCAGACGCCCCGGCAGCCTGAGGCGTGCAAACGCCGTCAGCGACGAGACCATGCACGCCTCGTCCAGACGGCCTGTCAGGCCGGACGCTTCCGCCGTATGGAACAGCGC
>JBKBXX010000088.1:0-14090 GCA_046313915.1 Burkholderiales bacterium
CCAGGCGGCCGATGGCATCAAGGTCAACGGCATCGCCATCCCGCAATCGCGCCTTGACTATGTATTCAAGAACACCGGCCAGCCCGACACCCCCGAAGTGCGCAACCGCATCAAGGACGAATTGATCACCCGCGAAGTGCTGACGCAGGAAGCGGTCAAAAAAGGCCTCGACAAGAACCCAGAAGTGGCAACGCAGATCGACATGCAACGGCAAAACGTGCTCATCAACGCCTATCTGCAGGATTACGTGAAAGCCCATCCCGTCAGCGACGAGACGATGAAAAAGGAATACGAGCAGGTCAAGGCCGAAAGCGGCGCCAAGGAGTACAAGGCGCGCCACATCCTGGTCGAGACCGAAGCCGAAGCCAAACAGATCATTTCCCAGATCCGCAAAGGCGCGAGCTTCGAAAAGATCGCGGCCGAGAAATCCAAGGATACCGGTTCCAAGAACCAGGGCGGCAATCTCGACTGGTCGGTGGCCAACCGCTATGTGCCGCCGTTCGCGCAAGCGCTGGGCAAGCTCAAGAAAGGCCAGATGACCGACGCGCCGGTCCAAACCCAGTTCGGCTGGCACGTGATCCGCCTCGACGACGAGCGGGCCGCGAAATTCCCCACTTTCGAGGAAGCCAAGCCCCAGATCCAGCAGCAGATGCAGCAGCAGGCGGTCAACAAGCTGATCACCGATCTGCGCGCCAAGGCCAAAGTCGAATAGCGAACCGCGACCACGACAAACGGCGCACCGCGGTGCGCCGTTTTATTTGCCGTCAGTCGTACACCGTTTCCAAATAGTGCGCGGCGTCGACCACCGCTTCGATGACGGTCGGTCCGTCCGCGGACAGTGCCCGTGCGAGTGCACTTTCCAGTTCATCGGCGCTGCGCACGCCTGTCACCGGCACGCCGAAATAATGCGCCGGCGGCGGCGCGTAGTCACCCCGCACGACCTCGGTGCCGTAGCATGCGAAGCGCCGCCGTTCCTGCTTGACCCGGATCAGGCTCAGCCAGCGGTCGTCGAGCACGATAAACGGGATGACGAGACCGAGCCGGCCGGCGACCGCGAGTTCCCCGCAAGTCATCTGGAAACAGCCGTCGCCCACGATACAGGCCACCGGCAGATCGGGACGCGCGATTTTCGCGGCAATCGCGGCCGGCAGGCCGAAACCCATCGATGACCAGCCGTTATTGATCAGGAAGGTGCGCGGCGCGTGCGCCGTCCACTGGCTGGCGATCTGGTGGGTATGGGCGCCGGTATCGAAAGCCAGCACGCCGTGACGCGGCAATACGCGCCGCACCACGTCTATCGCCTGGTGCGGACTGAAACCGGCCGTGGGCGGACGCAGTTCGCGCTGGAATTTTTCCCGCTGCCGGCCCACGGCTTCCGCCGTCAGCTCGTGGCGCAGCCCCGCCAAGGCAGCCAGCCCGGCAAGCGAGGCGTCCAGATCGCCGACGACCTCGTGCACGAGTCTCACGCTGGCATCGACGTCAGCGTGCGCGATGTCCACGTGCAGCACCGGCACCTCGCCCGCCCAGGCTTCGTATTCGACTTCCACCGTGTCATAACCGAGGCCGACGATGAGGTCGGCGCCGCGCAGGAAAGCGCGCTGGGTCTGGCGCTTCGCGCGTTCGATGCAGCCCAGCGCCAGCGGGTGGTCTTCGTCGATCAATCCCTTGGCCATGGCCGTCGTGGCAAACGGCATGCTATGCCGCTCGACGAAGGCGAGCAGCGTTTCCGGGTGTCGCATGCGCATCGCCGCGGCACCGATCACCGCGACCGGCCGCCTCGCCGCGCCGAGCACGGCGGCGGCTCGTGTCATGACGGCAGGGGATGCCGGACACAGCGCCGCCGGCGCGGGCAGCGGCGAAACCGTCTCGGTCGCGGGCGCCAGCGCCACGTCCTCCGGCAGATCGAGATGCACTGGTCCCTGCGGTTCGCTCAATGCAGTGCGCAGCGCCTCGGCCAGCGTCGCGGCGACCGCTCCGCGCCGCAATCGCAGCGTGGCCTTGGTGATCGGCCGGAACAGCGCGTGATGGTCGATCCCCATCTGGATGCGCCGGCCGAGCTGCGCTTCGTTGAGGGTGCAGGTGATCGCGATCAGCGGCGAGCGGTCGAGAAAGGCATTGCCCACACCCGTGGCGAGGTTGGTGGCGCCCGGCCCCAGAGTCGCGATGCACAGCCCCGGCTTGCCGCTCATGCGCGCCGTGACGTCGGCCGCGAACCCGGCCGAGCCTTCGTGCGCGGTCAGCACGAACTCGATTCCGCCCGTGCGCATCGCCTCCATCAGCGGCAACACATTGCCGCTCGGCACGCCAAAGCCGTGCGTGATGCCGGCTGTCCTGAGCATACGGACGATGAGGTCTGCGTTGTTCATTTCGCCTCAGTATGTGTTACGCACTTCCGTGATCTGCGGACAGCGTCTGCGCACCAGCGCCTCGACCACGTTCTTGAGATCCAGTGTTGCACGCGGACAGCCGACACAGTTGCCCTTGAGCCTGATCCGCACCACCGTGCCTTCGAGCGCCACCAGTTCCAGATCGCCGCCGTCCCTGAGCAAAATCTGCCGCGCCTCCTCCAGCACTTCCCTGATGGTCTCCACCGTCGGCACGGGTCCATCGGCATCCGTCGCGCGCGCCGCCTCGAGCTGTTTCTGCAGCTGCAGCTGCGCGCGCGAGATTCGCATCGCGAGCACGGGATCATGCTCGTAGAGCGCGTCGAGTTCCTCGTCGGTATAAAACGGTGCGTCGGATTTGAGCGGCGGTTCAGTCATCTCTACGTGATGGGTGATGGGTAGTGGATAGCGGAGCCCACGCCCCCGTCGTCTTCCTACTTCCCATCCCCATTCTCTGCTTTTCAGCACCGCGGCGCGGCCTAGCCGACCCAGCGGCGCGCGTTGCGGAACATCCTGAGCCACGGCCCGTCTTCACCCCATTGCGCCGGATGCCACGAATTCTGCACGGCACGGAACACGCGCTCGGGATGCGGCATGAGAATGGTGAAGCGGCCATCGGGTGTGGTCAGGCCGGTGATGCCCTGCGGCGAGCCATTGGGGTTGTACGGATAGCGTTCGGTGGCATTGCCGCGGTTGTCGACGAAGCGCAGCGCCACCAGCGGTTGCGCAGCCGCGAGCGCCGCCTCGTCTGCGAATTCGGCGTAGCCTTCGCCATGCGCGACCGCCACCGGCATGCGGCTTCCCGTCATGCCCTCGAAAAACAGCGAAGCCGAATGCTGCACCTCGAGCATCACGAAGCGCGCCTCGAACTGTTCGGATCTGTTTTTCACGAAATGCGGCCACGCCCGGGCGCCGGGAATCAGCTCGCGCAGATTGCTCATCATCTGGCAGCCGTTGCACACACCGAGCGCGAACGTGTCGTCGCGCCGGAAAAAGGCTTCGAACTCGTCGCGCGCCCGCGCATTGAACAGTATCGATTTGGCCCAGCCTTCGCCTGCACCCAGCACGTCGCCATAGGAAAAGCCGCCGCAGGCGGCGAAGCCCTTGAAATCCCGCAGGCTCGTGCGGCCGGCGACGATGTCGCTCATGTGCACGTCAACCGCGGCAAAGCCGGCGCAGTCGAATGCCGCCGCCATTTCGACCTGCCCGTTGACGCCCTGCTCGCGCAGAATCGCCATGCGCGGCCGCGCGCCGCGCGCGACGTACGGCGCGGCGACGTCGTGCTGCGGATCGAAAGTGAGCTTCGCGCCCAGTCCCGGATCGTCGCCGTCGAGCAGGCGATCGTATTCCTGCTGCGCGCATTCCGGATTGTCGCGCAACTGCTGCATGCGGTAGCTGGTTTCCGACCAGGCGCGTTGCAGATCGCTGCGTGCCGCCGCGAATATCTCGCGCCCCCCGGCCAGCACGCGCAAGGCATCATCGCGACTGAGGGTGCCGATCACATGGCACTGCCGCGCCAGTCCGGCCGCCGCGAACACTTCGCGCACCCGCGGCAGATCGTCGCGTCTTACCTGCAGCACCGCGCCCAGTTCCTCGTTGAACAGCACCGCGGCGTTGTGCGCACCGTCGGTCGCCGACAGTGCCGTCCAGTTCTCGACCGTCACACCGACGCGGCCGGCAAACATCATTTCGCACAACGTCGCCATCAGCCCGCCATCGGAACGATCGTGATAGGCGAGCAGCCGCCCTTCGCGGTTCAACTGCTGGATCGCCGCAAAAAAAGCTTTGAGATCCTCGGGCCGGTCGATATCGGGCGCGTCGCTGCCCAGCGCACCAAAGACCTGCGCCAGCGCCGAGCCGCCGAGCCGGCAGCGGCCGGCGCCGAGATCGATTAGGACGAGGTCGGTCGCGCCGCAATCGCCGCGCAACTGCGGTGTCAGCGTCCTGCGCACATCGTCCACCGGCGCGAATGCCGAGACGATGAGCGACAGCGGCGCGGTCACTTCCTTGCGGACACCACTGTCTTCCCACGCCGTTTTCATCGAAAGACTGTCCTTGCCGACCGGAATGCTGATTCCCAGCTGCGGACAAAGCTCCAGCGCCACTGCGCGTACGGTATCGTAGAGCGCCGCGTCTTCGCCGGGATGGCCGGCAGCCGCCATCCAGTTGGCCGACAACTTGATGTCGCCGATGGCAGCGATGGCAGCCGCGGCGATATTGGTGATCGCTTCGCCGACCGCCAGGCGTCCCGAGGCCGCGGGGTCCACCAGCGCGAGCGGCGTCCTTTCACCCATCGCCATCGCTTCGCCGCGATGGGTTCTGAAACCCATCAGCGTCACCGCAACGTCCGCCACCGGCACCTGCCACGGGCCGACCATCTGGTCGCGCGCCGTCATGCCACCGACGGTGCGGTCGCCGATGCTGATCAGAAAAGTCTTGTCGGCGACCGCCGGTAGCCGCAGCACGCGATACACCGCTTCTTCCAGATCGATGCCGGAAGCATCGAAAGGCCGCGGCTCACGCCGCACATGCGCGACGTTGCGCGTCATTTTTGGCGGCTTGCCGAGCAGCACCGCGAGTTCCATGTCGACCGGATGGTTGCCGAACGCCGGATCGACCACCGTCAGCCGGCCGTCATCGGTCGTCTCGCCCACCACGGCGAACGGGCAGCGTTCGCGCTCGCAGATCGCGGCAAAGCGCGCGAGATCGCCAGGCGCGATCGCCAGCACATAACGCTCCTGCGCCTCGTTGCACCAGATCTGCAGCGGCGACATGCCCGGCTCGCCGATCGGCACCTTGCGCAGATCGAAGCGCCCACCGCGTCCCGCCGCGTGCACCAGTTCCGGCAGCGCGTTCGACAGCCCGCCGGCGCCGACATCGTGGATCGACAAAATGGGATTGGCCTCGCCCAATGCCCAACAGCGGTCGATCACCTCCTGCGCCCGGCGCTCGATTTCGGCGTTGCCACGCTGCACCGAGTCGAAATCGAGGTCTTCCTGGTTGGTGCCGGTTTCCATGCTGGACGCAGCCCCCCCTCCCAGGCCGATCAGCAGCCCCGGGCCGCCCAGCTGGATCAGCAGCGCCCCGCTGCCCGGCTGCCGCTTGAGGACATGCCGCGCCGCGATGTTGCCGAGGCCGCCGGCGATCATGATCGGCTTGTGATAGCCGCGCATCTCACCCGCAACGCATTGTTCGAAGGTCCGGAAATAGCCTGCGAGATTGGGGCGCCCGAATTCGTTGTTGAACGACGCGCCGCCGATCGGACCCTCGATCATGATCTGCAGCGCCGAAGCGATGCGACCGGGGCGGCCGTAAGCGGCGTCGCGTTCCCACGGCTGGATGAATCCGGGGATGTTGAGATTGGACACCGTGAATCCCGTCAAACCGGCCTTGGGCCTGGCGCCGCGACCCGTCGCGCCTTCGTCGCGAATTTCACCGCCTGCGCCGGTCGCCGCCCCCGGAAACGGCGAAATCGCCGTCGGATGGTTGTGGGTCTCGACCTTCATCAGGATATGGGTCTCATCGGCGATGAAACGGTATTCGGCGTCCTCCTGCGGATAGAAGCGCTCGACATTTGCGCCCTCGATCACCGAGGAATTGTCGGAATAGGCCACGACCGTGCCGTGCGGGTGTTTGCGGTGCGTGGTGCGTATCATGTCGAACAGCGACTGGGGCTGCGGCGCGCCGTCGATCACCCATTCGGCATTGAAAATCTTGTGGCGGCAATGCTCGGAGTTGGCCTGGGCGAACATCATGAGCTCGACGTCGGTCGGATTGCGCCCCATGCGCGTGAAGCCGTCCATCAGATAGGCGATCTCGTCTTCCGACAGCGCGAGCCCCATGTCGCGATTGGCCCGCTGCAGCGCGGCGACGCCGCCGCCGAGAATGTCCACCGTCGCCAGCGGCCGCGGTTCGAAATGCCGGAACAGCTTGGCGGCCTCGTCGAACGACTCGAGGACGGTCTCGGTCATGCGATCGTGAATGTGCGGCAACAATGCCGCTTTTTCCTGCGCCGCCAGCTTTCCCGCGCCGCCGCGCCGGACCCAGAACGCGATGCCGCGCTCGATGCGCTCGACCATTTCCAGGCCGCAATGGCGGGCGATGTCGGTCGCTTTCGAAGACCACGGCGACAACGTGCCGATGCGCGGCACCACCAGCAACAGCGTGCCGTCCTCGGCGACCTCGGCTGCGCTCGGGCCGTAGGTCAGGACGCGTTCCAGCCGCTGCTGCTCGGCCGCAGTCAACGGCCGGGAGACGGCCGCGAAATGCCAGAATTCGGCATCGATACGGACTTCGGGAAGGAAAGCGGAAACGGCCTGCAGCAGTTTCCTGAGGCGAAAGGCAGAGAGGGCGCTGCGGCCTCTGAGCCGAATGAGTTGCGACATGGGTCCGGGAACGGGCTCGCTAAAGCCGCATTTTACCCAAATCCGGCCTTCAAATCAGCTAAACTAAGCCGCATGATCGCGCCTTTCGCCCACCGCACGCCGGTTTATCTGACGGCCGAGATCCGCGAAATCGAAACCGCGGCAGCCGCCCTGCCCGATCCGCCGCGCCTGATGGAAAGAGCCGGCCTCGCCGCCGCGGAAGTGGCGCGCCGCATCGCCGTCGACAACGGCAAACCGGTTCTGGTGCTCGCCGGGCCCGGCAACAACGGCGGCGATGCTTTCGTCATCGCGCGCCATCTCAGGCAATGGTGGTTCAGAGTCGACGTGGTTTTCACCGGCGACGCCAAAAAACTCTCTGCAGATGCCGCGGCCGCGCTCAGCGCATGGCGCGCCGCCGGCGGCGAGATACTCACGACGCTGCCGCCGGCGCAGGACCGGGGCCTGATCATCGACGGCCTGTTCGGCATCGGCCTGCAGCGCGACATCGACGGGCGTTACGCCGAACTCGTCGCCGCAGCCAACAACAGCGGCGTGCCCGTCCTCGCGGTGGACATGCCGAGCGGGCTCGAATCCGATAGCGGCCGCGTGCTGGGCTGCGCGATCCGCGCGCAGCACACGGCGACTTTCATCGGGCTCAAGCCGGGCCTGCTCACGCTCGACGGGCCCGATTACTGCGGCCGGATTCATTTATGCGACCTGGGGCTCGATGCCCGGGGCTTGCTGCCGGCGCGGGGCGAACTCATCGGGCGCGAAATTCTTGCCGCCGCCTTTCGGCCGCGGGCGCGCAACGTCCATAAAGGCAATTTCGGCAGCGTCGGCATACTCGGCGGCGCGCGCGGCATGGTCGGCGCCGCGCTGCTCGCCGGACGCGCGGCGCTCAAGCTCGGCGCCGGTCGCGTCTACGTCGGGCTGATCGCGAGTGAGGCGCCGCTGCTCGACGCCGCCCAGCCCGAACTGATGCTGCGCAGCGCCGATGAAGTCCTCAAGCTCGGCCACCTCACCTGCCTCGCGGCCGGTCCGGGGCTCGGGCAGGCGCCCGACGCCGCTTTTTATCTGCGGCGCGCCATCGCTTCGCCCTTCCCCCTCGTGATCGACGCCGACGGCCTCAATCTGATCGCCGCCGATGATGAAATAAAAAATGAATTAAAACAAAGAGTTACATCAACACTCCTGACCCCCCATCCCGCCGAGGCGGCGCGTCTGCTCGCTTGCGCGACGGCCGATGTGCAGCGCGACCGCGTCGCCGCTGCCCGACAGATCACAGAGCGCTTCCAGTGCGGCGTGGTGCTCAAAGGCGCGGGCAGCGTCTGCGCCATGCCCGACCGGACGTGGGCCATCAATACGTCGGGCAATCCCGGCATGGCCGCTGCCGGCATGGGCGACGTGTTGACCGGCATCATCGCCGCGCTGCTCGCCCAGGGCGTCGATGCGCGAACCGCGCTGCACGCCGGCGTCTGGCTTCACGGCGCGGCCGCCGATGCGCTGGTGGCGGACGGCATCGGGCCGGTGGGGCTCACCGCAAGCGAGCTCACCGACGCCGCGCGCCGCCTGGCCAACGGGCGCAATTAAACCTTCATTCGTTCGAGCGGCAGCGCCGCGCTCAGCCGGTGACGCCGATGTTCCACGGCACGAACTCGTGGTCACCCAGCCCCAGCAGTTCGCTTTTGGTCTTTTCACCGGACGCCACCCGCAGCATGAGGTCGAAAATTTTCTGCCCCATTTCGCGCAGCGTCGCGGTGCCGTCGAGGATCTCGCCGCAGTTGATGTCCATGTCTTCGACAAGACGGCGGTACATCGGCGTATTGGTGGCAAGCTTGATCGAAGGCACGGGTTTCGCGCCGAACATCGAGCCGCGGCCGGTGGTGAACATGATCATGTTGGCGCCGCCGGCGATCTGGCCGGTCGCCGAACAGGGATCGAAGCCCGGTGTGTCCATGAACACGAACCCTTTCTGCGTCACCGGCTCGGCATAGCGGTAGACCTCCATCAGCGGCCCGGTGCCGCCTTTCATCGACGAGCCCAGCGATTTCTCGAAAATGTTGGCGAGCCCGCCATGCTGGTTGCCGGGACTCACCACGCCGTTGATCTGGGTGTCGCGGCCGACGGTGTAGACGTCCTTCCACCAGCGGATGCGCTCGATCAGCTTCTCGCCGACTTCGCGGCTCACCGCGCGGCGCGTCAGCGTGTGCTCGACACCATAGATTTCGGGCGTCTCCGACAGGATCGCGGTGCCGCCGTGGCGCGTGAGCAGATCCATCGCCGCGCCCAGCGCCGGGTTGGCGGTGATCGACGAAAAGCCGTCCGAACCGCCGCATTGCAAGCCGATCGTGAGGTGGCTCGCCGGCACGCGCGTGCGGGTGACGCGATTGGCTTCGGGCAGCATTTCCTGCACCGCGGCGATACCCGCCTCTATGGTCTTGCGCGTGCCGCCGCCTTCCTGCATCACGAAAGTGCGCAGCCGCGAACCCGGCTCCAGCCCCTGCGCTTGCAGCAGGCCGCTGATCTGGTTGCGCTCGCAGCCGAGGCCCACGATCAGTGCGCCGGCCAGGTTGGCGTGGCGCGCGTAACCTGCCAGCGTGCGGCGCAACAGATCCATCGGTTCGCCGGTCATCTCCATGCCGCAGCCGGTGCCGTGCGCGAAAGCCGCCACCCCGTCGACGTTGGGATACGCCGCCAGCCGTTCCGGCGTGAAATATTCGGCGATCTTGTGCACCACCGTCGCCGAGCAGTTCACGGTCGACAGCACGCCGATGTAATTGCGTGTGGCGACCTGGCCGTTGTCGCGCACGATGCCCATGAAACTCGCGCGCTCGGCTTCGGGAATCAGGGCCAGCGGTTTATAGTCGCGCGCATACGCGTAATCACGATCGAATTCGCGAAATTCCAGATTGTGCGAATGCACGTAGCTTCCTGCCGGGATGTCGGTGGCGGCAAAACCGATGGTGACGTTGTATTTGAGGATGGGTTCGCCCTGACGGATGGCACGCGCGGCAATCTTGTGGCCGGCCGGCACCTGGCTGCGCGCGGTGAGCCCTTCTTCCAGCTTCGCACCAAACGCAATGTCGGTGCGCGCGATCAGCACATTGTCCGCCTCGTGCAACCGGATGGTCTGCCCCGCCGCGGGCTTGTCCCGGATTTCGATAATGCCGTCAGCCATTCATCCCTCTCCTCGGTTAACGTAGCAATCAGGCCGCGTGTCGGCAGCGGCTCAGCGCGCCAGCCATTGCAGCAGCAAATGGGTGGGAAGATAAACCAAAAGCGGGAAAACCACCATCGACAGCCCAAGATACAGCAGCGGCGGCAGCCGCCGCTGCGGCCGGTTTCCCACCCCGAACACCCAGTTCACGTTCAGCTCGGGGTCGGTCAGCCAGTAGCACAGCGGCAGCACGAGCCACGCGAGCAGCGTCTGCGCCGGCAACGCCCGCGGGTCATAGCCCAGCCTCGACACCAGCCACAGCAGCAGCGCGGGCAAAAACGCATGAAACAGCGAAAGCGCCCGCAGATAAAGCGGCTTGCCGCGGTCGAACATGTAATCGGTCAGCCCCGAGATGCGCTTGCCGGTCAGCAGTTGCCCGAAATAGCTCAGGTTCCACAGGACTTCGGGCAACAGCACGCCGACGGCCATCATGCTCGCGAGCAGGCTGTTTTCCAGCCATAACGCCGGCACCGTGCCGAGCAAGGCGATGTCGGAAAACCACAGGAAGTTGCCGAGCGGATACTTGACGGCGTAAACGGCGACGATCACACCCACCAGCAGCGTGTAGGCCAGCTTGAGCCACAACGGGATCAGTGCGCCGTCGAATGCCATGCTCTCGGCGCAGCAGCGGGCGCGTCTCCGGTCACGGCCCGCTGCGACATGCGCAAAAAAGTCATACGCCTTTTCTACCAGATCGGATGCATGCCACGCAACCTTGCGCCGACAGGAGAAAAAAGGTGCCAAGCCGTTGCCGCACGCCGGTATAATCCGGAATTTTTCGCCTTTCCCATGTGGTTCAAGAATCTTCTCGTCTATCGCATCGCCAGCGCAAGGCCCATCAGCGCCGACGATCTCGAAGCCGCACTTTCCCGCCACGCGCTGCAGCCTTGCGGCAGTTATGAAACGGAGCGCTGCGGCTGGCTTAGCCCGCGCGACGACGGCCGCTACGTCTACGCCGTGGAAAAGCAGTGGCTGCTCGCGCTGGGCGTCAACCAGAAACTGCTTCCCGCCGCCGTGATCAACGAGGTCGTGAAAGAACGCGCCGCCGCCCTCGCCGCGCAGCAGGATCATCCGGTCGGCCGCAAGCAGTTGCGCGACATCCGGGAACGCGTGCTGGCGGAGCTGATGCCCCAGGCGCTCACCCGACGCCGCACCACGCGCGTGTGGCTCGATCCGGTCAACCACTGGCTGGCGGTGGACACCGCCGCCGAAAAAAAAGCCGACGCGCTGCTCGAGGCGCTGATCAAGGCCGATTCTGGCATTGCGGCGAAGCGGCTCGATACCGGACACTCGCCCGCTGCCGCCATGACCCAATGGCTGGCGGCGGGCGAAGCGCCGCACGGCTTCAGCATCGACCAGGATCTGGAGCTGCGTTCTTCAGACGACGGCCAAGCCACAGTGCGTTACGTGCGCCACGCACTCGACGGCAGGGAAATCCGTGACCACATCGCTGCCGGCAAGAGCGCCACGCGTCTCGGCATGACGTGGCAAGACCGCATTTCCTTCGTGCTCACCGAGCAGCTGCAGCTCAAGCGTCTGGCATTTCTCGACGTGCTCAGGGAAGAAGCCTCGAACCACGGCAGCGACGCGGAAGAACGATACGCCGCCGACTTCGCGCTGATGGCCGGCGAGCTCACACGCCTGCTCGCCGACCTGACGCGGGCGCTGGGCGGGGAAAAAAAACCTGCGGCCAGCTCCGGCGTGCAGCCGCGCCACGATTGATATCATAACACATTGTTTTTATTGTATTTTTATAGGAGACCGCGCCTCTACGCCGCGATGCCGAGCGCCTTCTTCAAGTCACCGAGTATCTGCAGGCGCGTGCGCGTCTGCCACTTCCTGCGCCGGCCTATGGGCTCGTTCTGGATTTCGGGCACCACTTTCATCGCCACGAAGACCGGGCCGGGCCCGTTCAGTATGGACTCGATGTTGACGGCAAAGCTCTCGAGACTGTCGAACACGTAAGTCCGCCCGTAGCCCGCCGCGCGCGCCATGGCGTCATAGGCAATGCGCGTGGCGTTGGGCACCGGCTGGCCGCCGGTGGTCGCATAACATTCGTTGTCGAGCAGAAAGTGATAAAGGTTGCGCGGCTCATGCTCGGCGATCATGGCGAGCACGCCCAGGCTCATCTGCAAATCGCCTTCGGAATCGAACACCACGATTTTCCGCTGTGGCTGCGCGAGCGCGAGCCCCAGCGCGAAGCCGGCGTGGCCGCCCATCGCCGGGTCGCCCAGCGGCAGATCGAGATCGGGACGAGTGCTGATGTCGACCCAGAAGCGGCCGCCGCGGCCGGGAATCACGATGGCATCGCCGCGGTGGCGCTGGAACACTTCGAGCATTTCGGCGGTCCTGATCATGGCCGCATTCCTGGCGTCAGTTGAAACCGTGATATTCGTCGCCGACCAGGATCGCCACCGGTCGCCGCGTGTTGCGCGCCTCGCCAAAAGCCCATGAAATGTGCGGTGCGTCGGCGTCGTTCTCGACCAGGCGATAGTCGATGCCGAAAGCCCCGAGAAAAGGCTCGGTGTAGGTCGCGGCGGTATCGACGGGTTTGCCATCGCGTTTCCAGCCGCGATAGCCGACCATCATCACCACCGGCAGCTCGAGCCCCAGCGCCCAGCCGCGCAACGAATCGCCCGCTTCCATCAAGCCGGTGTTCTGGATCAGGATGACCGGCGTCTTGCCGCCCGCGTGCAGGCCGGCGGCAACCGAGAACGCCAGCCCTTCGCGCGCGACCGCGATCAGACCGAGCGCAGGGTCGGCCTTCATCAGCGCATACAACCAGCTGGTTTCGCTGTCGGGCAGCCACACCACATGCGTGACGCCATTGCTTTTCATTTCCCGCAGCACGGTCTGCGGGCTGAGATGGGCGCTGTGCGCTGTCTCCACCAGAAAATCCCCTTTTTGGCAAGCGATGTCGGCATTTTACAGCCATCGGCAACGCACGGCTTGACCACTGTCCCGGCGATGGTTTACTTTCGTGCAACCAACCTGATAAGACGCCATCATGATGCGCGGAAAAAAATACATCTACACTTTCGAAGAAGGCGACGGCAAAAACAAAATGCTGCTGGGCGGCAAAGGCGCCAATCTGTGCGAGATGACCCAGATCGGCCTCAATGTGCCGCCGGGCTTCGTCATAACCACCGAAGCCTGTCTTGCTTACCTCGAAACGAACCGCCTGCCGGACGGCCTGATGGACGACATCCGGCGCCACATGGCGATGCTGGAAAAGAAAACCGGCAAGGGTTTCGGCAGCGGCGCAAACCCGTTGCTGATTTCGGTGCGTTCCGGCTCGGCGATGTCGATGCCGGGCATGATGGACACCATACTCAATCTCGGCCTCAACGACACTTCGCTCGAAGGGCTCGTCAAACAGACCGCCAACCCGCGTTTCGCCTACGACGCCTATCGCCGCTTCATCCAGCTTTTCGGCAAGATCGCGCTCGGCATAGGCGATGAGCATTTCGACGAACGGATGGCGGCGATCAAACGCAAGTGCGGCGCGCGGCTCGATGTCGATCTCGGCGCGGAACACCTGAAAGAGCTCGCCGGCGAATTTCTCGAAGTCGTCCGGCGCCACACCGGTAAGCCGTTTCCGCAGGATCCCTACGAGCAGCTCGAAATCTCGGTGGGCGCAGTGTTCCGTTCGTGGATGGGCAAGCGCGCGGTGGACTACCGCAGGCAGTTCAGGATCACCCCGGACATGGCGAACGGCACCGCGGTCAACATCTGCGCCATGGTATTCGGCAACATGGGCGATGATTCCGGCACCGGCGTAGGCTTCACGCGCAATCCCGGTACCGGCGAAAACGTGATCTACGGCGAGTATCTCGTCAACGCCCAGGGCGAAGATGTGGTGGCCGGCATCCGTACCCCCAAGCCGATCGCCGAGATGGAACAGGAAATGCCGGAGATCTATCGCCAGCTCGTGCAGTTGCGCAACCGGCTGGAGTCGCATTACCGGGAAGTGCAGGACTTCGAATTCACCATAGAAAAGGGCACGCTCTACTGTCTGCAGACACGCAACGGCAAGATGAACGCCCGCGCCATGGTGCGCACCTCGGTGGAAATGTTTCATGAAGGACTGATTTCCAAGGAGCGCGCGCTGCTGCGCATCGAGCC
>JBKBXX010000089.1:0-14006 GCA_046313915.1 Burkholderiales bacterium
TGCCGTCCGACGGGCGCAGGAGCTTGCCGCCGGTCGGGCCGCGTGGATCGGCAAGGCGCTCGAATTCGACGCTGGTGATGACGTTGGCGAAACGGTCGTAGCCGTAGGGCTGGATTCTGGCGGCGTCGTAAGGCTGCCAGCCGGTGGCCCAGATCACGGCACCGGCCTTGAGCTGTATCGTCTCCTCCTGCATGGCGAGATCGATCGCGTCGTACTTGCAGGCGGTCTTGGCCTTCTGCGCGTCAGGCGTGCCGATGATCGACGGGTGCAGCACATAACGCTGGGGATAGGCCATCGCATGTGGCAGATAGGCTGCTTTCATGCGGTCGAGGTTGTAGTTGAACGGGTTGTCGACCGTTGTCTCGACGGCATCGGCGCAGGCGCCGCACGCCGTGCAATTTTCATTGACGTAGCGCGGCGACAGCCTGATGGTCGCGGTATAGTCGCCGCGCGTGCCGCTGATGGCGGTCACTTCCGCGAGCGTGAGAATTCGCAGGCGGGGACTGGATTTGATGCGGCGCAGATTGATTTCCAGCCCGCAGGTCGGGTGGCACAGCTTGGGGAAGTAGCGATAGAGCTGGGTGGTGCGGCCGCCAAGCGCAGGATTTTTTTCCACCAGCACCACGTCTTTGCCGCATTCCGCCGCTTCCAGCGCAGCAGTGATGCCGCTGATGCCGCCCCCAACCACTAGTATGGTCTGGTTGGTTGCAACGACTCCGGTCATCGGGCCTCCTCTCGGTTCTTGAAGCTGGAATGATACTCGACAGCCCGCACTGAAACCAGCGATGACACGGCTCGTTCCGATATTCGGGAATCTTATGTGTCGATAGAAAAATCAAATTCCTTTCCCGGGCTTGCTGCCGCGAAATGTTCGCGAAGCAGGTGGGCCGCTTGTCCGCGCACGAAGTCCATGAAGGCCTGAGCCACCACGGAAAGCTGTTTGCCTATGGGGTAGACGAAATACCAGTGTCGCAGGATCGGGAAACCTTCGACGTCGAGCGTCACCAGATGGTCGTGTTCGGCATCGAAGCCCAGGGTGTAGCGCGACAGGATCGACACCCCGAGACCGGCGAGGATTGCCTGCTTGATGGCTTCATTGGTGGAAAGCTCCATGCGTATCTGTGGCTTTTTGCCGTGCGTCTCGAAAATTTCCTGGATGATCAGGCGAGTTCCCGAACCCGGCTCGCGCATCAGGAACGGTTCCTGCGCAAAGCGTGCGAACGAAATATGTTTTTGCCCGGCAAGAGGATGGTCGCGGCGGGCAAAGACCGCCATCGGATTGGGCATGATCGTCTGTCTCATCGCTTCCGCTTCCGGCGGCGGATTGGTGAAGATGTAAAGATCATCGAGGTTTTCCGCCATGCGTTCGAGCAGTTTTTCCCGGTTGTGGATATGCAGTGCAATTTCGATGCCCGGATGCTGCTGGGCAAAAACTGCGAGCAGACGCGGCGCGAAATATTTCCCGGTCGTGCTCACGGCAAGACTCAGCCTGCCGGATTGAAGTCCGCGCAGATCGGCATAGCGCTCTTCCAGCGCGATGAGTTTGTCGAAGATGCCGTGGCACGCCGCGTAAAGTTCGCGACCGGCATCGGTCAGGCACACGCGTTTGCCGACCTGTTCGAACAGCGGCAGGCCGACGGTTTCAGTGAGTTTCCTGATCTGCACCGAGACGGTTGGTTGCGCCATGTAGAGTTCTTCGCCGGCGCGCGTGTAGCTGCCGAGACGGGCGACGGCCTCGAATACGCTCAACTGGGGCAGCGTGCCGTGCTTGAGATAGCGTCGGATTTTGCTTCTGGGCATGGGTTCCTCCTCACGTTCGTTCTGCAACGTCAGATCAACCCGCATGCCGGGTGCACGCTGTGCGCCCGAAGCAATGCGGCCTTCACCTCGGACAGGCGAAGGCCGAAAAAAAAGACCTTGCCCGTCTGGGCAAAGGTCTCGCTCGCAACGTATCGGTTGCCGGCTGAACCGGAGAACACGCGAGTGTCTCGGAATGACGATTCAGCCGCAGCAGCGTGTCTTTTTGCGCTGCCTAAGCTACTCCCCTTTGGAGGGGGCGTTTCGTTTTGCGAAACGCAGGGGGCATTAGAGCATCACGGTTCGAATCAGTCAATGCACCGTGCATTGCATTTGGTAATGGCGATAATTAACAAATCAAAGATTCATAATATTATTCAATGAGTTACATTGCAAATCATCATTTCACTTGCGGAGGGGGCCGCATCATAATGGGCTCGTCTTCGAATGAAACGAAGACGGTGGTTGCGGCACGATCTTAAATGACGCCGCCCATCCGGGTTCCTCGCAGAGGGGAGTAGCTTACGGCAGCCGTCTGTGCAGGGCTGCCGACAATGCGGCCGTCAATCCGGGATTCGTCCCCGGTCGCACTGGTGGTCCAGGCAGGGCAGCGCCTCGGCCACGAGCGAGACCTCGCCGACACGGCGGGTCTTGCTTCCGTTCGTGTCACGGTGAAAGACGATCAACGCACGATAGGAGGCTGGACATCATGGAACTGTTCTCTGCGGAGTTTCTCTCGGCGCTCGTCGCCATCATCATCATCGATCTGGTACTCGCCGGCGACAACGCGATCGTGATCGCGCTCGCGGCACGCAGTGTGCCCGCGCGCCTGCGCACCAAAGCCATCATGTGGGGCACTTTCGGCGCCATCGCGGTGCGGACCTCGATGACGATGATAGTCGTCTGGCTGCTCAAGATCCCGGGTCTGTTGCTCATTGGCGGACTGCTGCTGGTGTGGATTGCCTACAAGCTCGTGATCGACAACGACAACGACGAAGCGGCCCATCTCGACGCCGCCGGCAGCTTCTGGGGGGCGATGAGGACGATCATCGTCGCCGATGCGCTGATGGGACTCGACAACGTGCTGGCGGTCGCGGGCGCGGCGCAAGGCAGCTTCCTGCTGGTGGTATTCGGGCTGCTGATCAGCATCCCCATCGTGATCTGGGGCAGCCAGCTGATCCTCAAGTTCGTCGAGCGCTATCCGGTGATCGTCTATGTCGGTGCCGGCGTGCTGGCGTGGACCTCGGTCAAGATGATGACCGGCGAGCCTCTGGTCAAGGACTACCTTGCGCAATACCCCGCGATTGCCTGGGCTGCCTATGTCGCGGTCATCGGCGGCGTGCTGGGCGGCGGCTTTCTCGTCAATCACGGCAGGGCTAGGGCATGTGTAGCCGCACACCTGGTCGATATCGCAACCATCCCTGCTGCGGCACCTGCCGGGGCAGATTCAACCGAAGGAGATGCAGACATGATCAAAATCCTGGTTCCGGTCAACGATTCCGCCAATTCGCTCAAGGCGGTACGGCATGTGGTCAATCAGTTCATGGGCAATCAGTTCATGGGCAATCATGCGATGGAAGTCCATCTGTTACATGTCAGAACGCCGCTCTCGCAGCATGCGGCGCGCTTCATCAGCAGGCGGGATCGGGCTGCATACCATCGTGATGAAGCTGAAAAAGCGCTGCAGCCAGCGCGCGACATGCTCAAGAAATTCGGAGTGCCGTACGCCGCGCATATCGAGCTCGGCGACCGGGCCGAGGTCATCACCCGCGTGGCGCAGCGCCTGCACGCGAACCAGATCGTCATGGGCACGGCACGCAAGAATTCCTTCACTCGCATGATCGAGGATTCGGTCACCAACAAAGTGATCGAACTTGCTTCAGTGCCGGTCGAGGTGATCGCGGGTAACGCGGTTTCGAAACTCGAGCGTTTTGGCGTGCCCGCCGGAATTGGTGCTGCGCTGACCCTGCTTTATATTGCTGCCGATTGAGGGTTTGAGAGCTTGTAGTCCGGGAAACGCGCCCCGGGCAGTTTGTGCCGGGGCGCTGCCGATCGTGTTTGCGCTGCTGCGTCCCGTAGGCGGCGCGAATCAGAACATGGGCTTTTTCGCCGCCCGCGTGTAGCGCTTCACCCCTTCCAGGATTTCCCGCTTCGCGTCGCGCGGGCCGACCCATTTCCCGACTTGCACCCATTTTCCCGGTTCGAGATCCTTGTAGTGCTCGAAGAAATGCGCGATCTGGGACAGTACCAATTCAGGAAGATCCCGCGGAGCCCTGATTTTCCGGTAGAGGCTGCACAGCCTGTCTATCGGAACCGCCAGCACTTTTTCGTCTCCGCCTTTTTCATCCTTGAGCCGGAGCATGCCGACCGGCCGACAGCGCACCACCACGCCGCTGATGAGTGGCACCGGACTCAACACCAGTACATCGACCGGATCACCGTCACACGACAGCGTGTGGGGAATATAGCCGTAATTGCAGGGATAATGCATGGCGGTAGACATGAAGCGGTCGACGAACATCGCACCGGTTTCCTTGTCGACTTCGTATTTGATCGGGTCCGCGTTCATCGGAATTTCGATGATGACGTTGAAATCGTCGGGAAGATCGCGGCCCGGGCCGACCCTATCCAGATTCATATGTCGTTCCGTGAGTGCAGATGTGCTGTCGGTGCCGCGATCACATCATGCGCGGGACGCACAGGGGTTTTAGAAGTCCACATCTTCTTCCACGACGGCCTTGCGCTTCTGGTGGCGGTGATGCTGCCATAAGGCGAATATCACGGAAGCAACCGACAGGCCGAGCAGCAGCCCCGAAATGGGCCGCGTGAGAAACAGCCAGGGATTGTTGTCGGTCATCAGCGCGCGTACCAGGTTGACTTCGATCTGGTCGCCGAGAATCAGCCCGAGGATCAGCGGCGCGAGCGGGAACCGGAATTTTACGAGGCCATAACCGATGACGCCGAAGATGAGCAGCACCCACACGTCCGAGATGATGTTGTTGAGTGCGAAAGCACCCACCAGGCACAGCACAAGAACGATGGGTATCAGCTTGGATTTGGGCACGGTGATCACGCGCAGGAAGAACCGCGCCGTGAACAGCATGAGGATGATCATCAGCGGATGCGCGACCAGGTAGGCGGCAAAAATGCCGTAGGCGAGACGCGGCTCCTGGGTTATGAACAGCGGTCCCGACTGAATGCCGTGGATGGTCATCGCGCCCAGCATCACCGCAGTCACCGCGTCGCCGGGAATGCCGAAAGCGAGGATGGTCACCAGCGAGCCGCCGACATTGGCGTTGCACGACGCCTCGGACGCGATGATGCCTTCCGGGTTGCCCTTGCCGAAGCGTTCGGGATGTTTCGAGATTTTCTTTGCCTGATCATAAGCCATTACCGTGGCAGCGCTGCCGCCGATTGCCGGCAACACGCCGATGACGATCCCGACCACGGTGGTCCATAGCAGCAGAAACGGCCGCGTCAGGATTTCCCAGATCACTTTCAGATGCGACACGGTGAGCGGTGGCGTTTTGACCGGTGCGATGGCGGTGGCCGTGGGGCCGAATTTCTCGATGTCGGTCATGATTTGCGCAAAGGCGAATATGCCGATCAGCACCGGCAGGAACTGAAAGCCGTTGCGCAACAGGTCCCAGCCCAGGGTGAAACGCGGCGTGCTCATCACGGGGTCGGCGCCCACGATGGTCACCATCAATCCGAGTGCGCCCGACAACAGCCCTTTGATCAGCGAACCTTCTGTGAGCCCGGCCACCATCGACAATGCGAATATGAAAAGGGAGAAATACTCCCACGGTCCGAACTCGAGCGCGATTGCCGCGAGCTGTCCGGTTGCGGCGATCAGGAACACGCCGCCCAGCAGTCCGCCGAAGAATGAAGCCCACAGGCCCAGCCATACCGCACGGCCCGGCTGGCCTTTGTTCGCCATCGGAAAGCCGTCGAAAGTCGTGGTGATCGCCGAAGGCGTGCCGGGAATGCCGATCAGCGCCGAGGTCACGGCGCCGCCCGCCGAGCCGCCGACGTAGACGCCGGTCATCGCCGCCAGGCCCTGGAGGGGATCGAGACCGAAGGTGAAGGGCAGCACCATGATGATGGTCATGGTGATGGTGACGCCGGGCAGCGCGCCACCGATGAGTCCGGCGAAAGTGCCGGCCAGCAGCGGCAGCAGATATTTGAGGTGCAGGATGTTGCCGATCGCGAAGGCGAGCTGCTCGTACATTTTGCTAAATCCCGGTCAGCGTGCCGCGTGGCAGCAGCACTTGCAGGTATTTCTCGAAAATGAGGAAAGTGACGAGCGCGGTCGCGGCGGCGATCACGAATACGATGATCCAGCCGCGTGGCGAGGCCGGGCGTTCGAGCAGCGGTTGCAGCACCAGGACGAAAAGAAACGTCGAAATGCGGTAGCCGAGCCCCGGCAGCAGCGTCACGTAGAGCCCGAACACCATGAAGGTGATGACGACGAGCCGGTAGTTCTTCGGCGCGGCCGCTGGCGGCGCGGCAGGCGCTTGCGCGGCGCGCGCGCTGCGGCGTGCCGCCAGCACGTCGGCCACGATCAGGAGCACGCTCAGCAACGCGATGACTCCCAGCACGATGCGCGGATAGAAATCGGGGCCGATCGGCACCAGCGGCGATTGCGGCAGGCCGAGTGTCAGGTAAAGCAGGAACAGGCTGAGCGCCAGACAGAGCAGCGCAGCGACGGTGTCACGACTCAAACGCATGGATGAGTGCCGGCAGTGATGGGGGTGAGACCGGGGAGGAGGCGCAGGCCCCCGCCCGGTTTCCGGACAGCTTACTTGCGTTTCAGCAGGCCGAGATCGCTGGACAATTGCTTGTTGAGAGCGTCGTTTTGCTTGAGAAACTCGCCGTAGCCCTTGCGGTCGAGAAAGTGCACTTCAGTGCCCTGGACTTTCATCGATTGCGCGAAAGCGGGATCCTTGGCGGCTTTCGCGCATGCTGCTTCCAGCGTGCCCTGGATGTCGGCCGGTGTGCCTTTGGGAACGATGATTCCCCGTGACACCGCGTAGACGACGTTGTAACCGAGTTCCTTGAACGTCGGCAGGTTGGGCAACTCGGGGCTGCGTTTCTCGGTGGCGATGGCGAGGAACCGCAATTGTCCGGCGTCGACCTTGCCTTTCTGGGTGAGGTTGCCGTCGGTGAGGTCGACGTGCCCGCCGAGGATCGCGTTCATGCGCTGGGCGAGACCGTCGTACGAAACGTATTTGAACTTGATCTTGGCTTCTTTTTCGAAAATCGCTGGGAAGAAATGACTGGTCGATCCCAGCGAGGCGCCGACCGTGATCTGTCCCGGGCGCGCCTTGGCGTCAGCGACCAGTTCCTGGAGATTTTTCCAAGTGGTCTTGGGGCTGGCGGTGAGAATGGAAGGCGTGGCAGCCACCAGGCAGATCGGTTCGAAATCCCAGTAATTGACGTCGGAGAGCCCGGTGTAGTATGTGGAATGGATGTAGTCGTGAACCGCGTAGAGCGTGTAGCCGTCCGGCGGCGAGTTCTTTGCTTCGCGTGCGCCCACCGTTCCCGATGCGCCGCCGACGTTGGCGACCACCACCGTTTGTCCGAGCGTTTTCTGCAGCGCTTGCGCGAAGGGACGGAAAATGTTGTCGGTGTCGCCACCTGCCGCCCACGGCACGATGAGCTTGATCGGCCGTTCGGGGTAAGCGGCAAAGGCGGACGAAGCGGCGCACAACGCAACCACCGAGGCGATGGCTGCAATGGTCTTTTTCATGGCGTTTTCTCCTGATTTGAGGGGCGACTTGACGCGGTCATCTTAACAATCGGCTGCAGACTGTGCAATCGGCGCCATCGGGGCGCGGTCAGAATCCGACGGCCTGGCCGTCGGTGCGCCGCTCGGAAGCCGCGAAATAACCGTCATCCATCCGGTAGATCAGCTGCGCGCGCCCGAAATCGGTCGACCAGCGGTCGGCCTGCTGCATGTCGTGGCCGCGCGCGCGCAGTGCTGCGACGGTTTCGGCCGGCACGCCGTATTCGATGTTGACTTTTACGCCCGAATCGATGCGCCAGCGCGGGGCGTCGGCCGCCGCCTGTGGATTCTGGTGATAGTCGACGAAGCGCAGCATCACCTGCGTGTGGCCCTGGGCCTGCATCGAGCCGCCCATCACGCCGAAACTCATCAGCGGCTGGCCGTCGCGGGTGACGAAACCCGGGATGATGGTGTGAAACGGCCGCTTGCGCGGTGCCACGACGTTGGCGTGGTCGGGGCGCAGGCTGAAACCCGAGCCCCGGTTCTGCAGGCTGATGCCGGTGCCGGGAACGACGACGCCGGAGCCGAAGCCCGAGAAATTCGACTGGATGTAGGACACCATCATGCCCGCTTCATCGGCGGCGGTAAGGTAGACCGTGCCGCCTTTGCCGGGCGCGCCGAATGCGGGGGTGCCGGCTTTTTTCGTGGCGATCAGCGCGGCGCGCCGTTTGAGATAGTCCTTGTCGAGCAGGTCCGCCGGTTTGAGGCGCATCGTCGCCGGATCGGACACGTACTCGTAGATATCGGCGAAGGCGAGCTTCATCGCTTCGATTTGCAGGTGCAGGCTGTCGACGGAATCGACCGGCAGCGCCGCCATATCGAAGTTTTCCAGGATGCCGAGCGCCATCAGCGTGGCGATGCCCTGGCCGTTGGGGGGAATTTCGTGGACGGTGTAGCCGCGGTAATCGATGGCGATGGGCTCGACCCAGTCGTTGCGGTGTGCCGCCAGATCGTCGAGCGCCAGGGCGGCGCCGCATTCTTTCGAATAAGCGGCGATTTTTTCGGCAAGCTCGCCTTTGTAAAAAGCTTCGCCCCCGCTTTCGGCGATGCGTTGCAGCGTTTTCGCCTGGTCGGCAAACACGAACTTCTCGCCCGCCGCCGGCGCCCGTCCGCGCGGCATGAACGCTGCGGCGAATCCCGGCTGCGATTCGAGCTCGGGCACCTGCTTCGCCCACAGCCGCGCGATCGTCGGCGTCACCATGAAACCGTCGCGCGCATACCTGATTGCCGGTTCGAACAGATCGGCGAAAGGCAGTTTGCCGAATTTCTCCGACAGGTCTGCCCACGCGGCGACGCAACCGGGCACCGTGACCGACTCCCAGCCGCGCTGGGGCATGGCGGAGCGGCCCTTGAAACGTTCGCGATTCCAGGCGGCGGGCGAGCGTCCGGACGCGTTGAGTCCGTGCAGCTTTTTGCCGTCCCACAGGATGCAGAAAGCGTCACTGCCGATGCCGTTGCTGGTGGGTTCCAGCACGGTGAGCGCGATCGCGGTGGCCAGGATGGCGTCGACGGCGTTGCCGCCTTGCATCATCATGCGCAGACCGGCCTGGGCGGCGAGCGGCTGGGAGGTGGCGACGGCGTTGCGCGCAAGCACCGGCATGCGCTGGGATGGATAGGGAAACTGCCAGTCGAAAGGGAGCATGTCGTCGATGTCAGTAAGCGTGAAAAGCGGATTCTAGCGCAATGGCGGCGCGCCGCGTCCGCCATCCTGGAGAAAAGAGGAGATCATTCGGGCTGGATGCCCGCTTCCTTGACCACCTTGATCCATTTGGCGATTTCGGCGCGGTTGAATTTGTCGTGCTGCTCGGGTGTGCTTGCCACGACTTCCGCGCCCTGCTGGGCGAGATTGTTCTTCACCACCGGATCGTTCAGCGCTTTCACGAGGGCGGCGTGCACCCGTTCGATGACGGGGCGCGGCGTGCCGGCCGGCGCGAACAGGGCGAAGCCGCTCGAGACGACGAAATCCTTCAGGCCCTGTTCCTGCATCGTCGGAATGTCGGGAGCCGCGCTCGAGCGTTTCTCGCCGGTCTGGGCGATCATGCGTAACCGCCCGCTGCGCGTATACTGGACCGCCGCGGGCATGCTCGGGAACTGCATCTGCACGTGGCCGGCGACGAGATCGGTCATGGACGGGCCCGATCCTTTGTAGTGGACCGCCGTCAGCGTGATTTTCGCGGTCGAGTTGAGCAGTTCCGCCGCCAGATGGCCGACGGTGCCGCGGCCCGCCGTGGAATAGAAGATGTCCTTGGGGCGCGCCCGCGCAATCGCGATGAACTCCTTCAGGTTCTTCGCCGGCAACGAAGGATGCACCACGAATGCAGTCGGCACGTCGGCGATCACGCCGATCGGCGCAAAATCCCTGATCGAATCGTAAGGCAGTTTCCTGGTCATCGCCGGGTTGATGGTGTGCGAGGCGGAAACCATGAGCAGCGTATAACCGTCGGGCGGGGATTTCGCCGCGATTTCGGTGCCGATGACGCCGCCCGCGCCGCCGCGGTTGTCGATGATGATCTGCTGGCCGATGAACTCGCTCATTTTCGGCGCAAAGACGCGGGCGATGATGTCGGTATTGCCGCCCGGCGCGAACGGTACGATCATGCGGATCACCCTCGAGGGGTAAGGCTGCTGCGCATGGGCGAGGCCCGCGGCGAGCGCGTACAGCACGCCTGCGCATCCCGCGCCGAACAGGCGCAGCCACGATTTTAGAGTCATCGGTTTTTCTCCTCGGCTTTGAAATTGTCACGTGCCGGCAAGACCGGCGAAGCGGGAGCGCGCAACGGCCGCATATCCCCGCGCCTCGTCTGTCGCTTCAGGCCAAGGCGGAGCAATGATACTACATCGCCTTTTATCGCCCGCTGTGGCAGGTGCCCATCGAGCCACATCGCGTGTTAGCGGCCACTTGCGCGCTGCGACCGCAACGGTTACAACCGGTGCACGGCTCGTGCGCGGCGGGCCGCGATACGATGATGGCGCCAGCGCCTGCTGCGATGGTAAAAATAATATATAAAACAATAAGTTATGATAATATGAAGAGGTGAAATGGATGCCGGAACGAATGGGGACGCTGCGGGTGCCCGACCCGCGCTGCTGGAGCACGGAAAGCGGCGGCAACACATTGCTGACGCTGGCGAGTCAAGCGCGGGAGCCGGCGGTGCTGGCGCGGTTGTCCGACGAACTTCACGCCTGCCTCGAGCAGGGTGCGGACCAGGCGATTTTCGCTGCACTGCGGCTCGCGCCTTCGGCCGCAGCCTACCGTCATCTGTGGCAGCAGGCCTGCGCTGCGGCGGCGCGGCCCCGCTGCGGTGAGGCCGCGGTTGGCGTGCGCATTTTTGCGCTGCCCGTGGTGCTGGTGGCGGCGGCCAGGCAGAAGATTGCCTTGGCCGGCATTCTTGCCGGCATCGCGGAGATCCGTGCCGTGCTCGAAACGCACGGCGCGCTCGGCGCCACGCGCAATTTCGGGCTGGGCAATGCGCTGGTCTCGTTGTCGATGCTGGAGCGCATCACGCCGAGTGAGGTGTGGCGCTGGAGCCGGGATTTCACGGCGGCGATGGCTTTACGCGACATCGCGGCGGAGACGATCGGAATTGCGCCAGGGCGCGAACGCGTGGAGGTGCGTTTTTTGGTAGGCGCCGGAATCGCTTCCTGCGCCACGCCGTCCTTTGCCGAAACCGCCGCTGCGATCGGCAGCTGGGGCATGCCGCTTACCCGGCTGCTCGCCCAGCAGCTGGCGCAGCCCGGCGTGGAACTGCTGCCGTTGCCGCGGCCGCCGCTCGCAATCCTCGAGGCGACGCATGCCGGCAGGTGCGCGCAGCTCGAGCTGGCTTTCAGCCTGTTCGTGAGCAATACCGTCAGGCAATTCAGGGCGACGGTGGGGGAGCCGACGGTCGTGCTTGCCGCACATCGTGACGAAGCCGGCGCGGCCGAGCTGCGCGTGAGCATGAGCTCGGCGCTCGATGACACGCTGCTCGAAGGCTTCCGCTGGCCGCTGCATCCGCTCGACGACTTCGACCGCGTCGTCGAAAGCGTGGTCGGGCTGCTGCGCGATTGCCACCTCGGCGACATCCGTGCCGTCGAATCGGTACTTGCCGGCGGCGTGCCGCCGCAACGCGCACTGTTTTTCAGGGGCCGGGATCTCGAGCGTTGCGCGCTGCGCGTGCAACGGCATTGACCGCAGTCCGCCGGGGTTGCGCCACGGTGATTTTTGCGCCCGGGCGACGTGACGCGTCATGAATGCGACTGTGACGGCCGTTCGCCGTGCCCGTGATGGTAGCGACGCTCGAAGACCACGTAGAGTGTCGGCAACACGATCAGCGTCAGCAGCGTCGCCGAAATGAGGCCGCCGATGACGACGATGGCGAGCGGTTTCTGGGTCTCGGAACCGATGCCGTGCGACAGTGCCATCGGCATGAGGCCCATCATGGCGAGCAGTCCCGTCATGAGGACGGTGCGCAGCCGCACCAGAGAGCCGCGGATCACCGCCTCCTCCGGGGAAGCACCGGCGTTCTTGAGCTGATTGAAATAGGACACCATCACCACGCCGTTCAGCACTGCCTGGCCGAAGAGTGCGATAAAACCGATTGCCGCCGACACCGATAGCGGAATGCCGGTCACGAACAGCGCGAAAATGCCGCCGATCAGTGCGAACGGAATATTGAGCAGGATCAGCGCCGCGCTCTTGAACGATTTGAAGGCGTCGAACAGCAGGATGAAAATGAGCAGGATCGAGATCGGCACGATCACCGACAACCGTTTCATGGCGCGCTCCTGGTTTTCGAATTCGCCTGACCAGCTCATGACATAACCTTCGGGCAGCTTGACGGTCTTGGCGATGCGCGCCTTCATGTCCGCCACTACCGAGCCCATGTCGCGGTTCTCGATGAACACGCCGATGGCGATGACGCGACCGCCGTTTTCGCGGCTGATGTTCATGCTGCCGCCGATGGTCTTGAAACTCGCTACTTGCGCGAGCGGGATGAACACGCCCGAAGGCGTGGTGAGCAGGATGTCGCGCAGTTGCGTGAGCGAACGCTGATCGGGCGGAACGCGGACCACGACGCTGAACTTGCGTTCGCCTTCCCAGATCACGGTGGCTTCGCGGCCGCCGAGCGTGGTTTCGATGACATCCTCGATATCGACGATGTTCAGTCCGTAGCGCGCGGCCTGGGCGCGGTCGATTTCGATCAGTTCCTGCGGCAGCTCGCCCTGGCGGTCGATCATCGCGCGCGCTACACCCTGCACGTCAGCGATCGCCGTCAGTACCTGTTTCGCGTTGTCGCGCAGTACCGCGAGGTCGTCGCCGAAAATCTTGATCACGATCTGGCCGTCGATCTGCGAAATCGATTCCAGGATGTTGTCGCGTATCGGCTGCGAGAAGCTCGCCTGCACGCCCGGCAACAGATCGAGCGCCGCTTCCATTTCACCGATGATGTCGCGCTTGGTGATCTTACGCTGCCATTGCTCTTCGGGCTTCAGGTCGACCAGGATCTCGGCCATGCTGATCAGCTTGGGATCGGTGCCGTCCTCCGGCCGTCCGGCCTTGTAGATGATGCTGTTGATCTCGGGAATGTGCGCGATCGCCTTGCGGATTTTTGTCATTTCGCTGCGCGCCTCGCTTACCGACACGCTGGGATGCAGCGGCACGTTGATCCAGATCGATCCTTCGTTGAGTTCGGGCAGGAACTCGGTACCGAGCTTTGGTACCACCGCGATGCTCGCCGCAAGGGCGGCCGCGGCAGCTGCGATCACCAGCCTGCGGCGGCCGAGCGCCCATTCGAGTGCGGGCTGATAGATCTGCTTGCACCAGTGCACCAGCCGGTTTTCCTGCTCGGGCAGGTTCTCGCGCAACAGTATGTGGCACAGCAGCGGCACCAGCGTCAGCGAAAAAATAAGCGACACCACCAGCGCCGAGGTCACGGAGTAGGCCATGGGTGCGAAAATGCGCCCTTCATGGCGCTGCAGCGTGAAGATCGGAATGTGGGCAGCGATGATGATCAGCATCGAGAACAGCGTGGGGCGCCCGACTTCCACCGCGGCCTCGATGATTTCGTTGATCCGCTCGCGGGGCGTCATCTGCCGCTGGTGGTATTCCGACAGCCTGCGAAACACGTTTTCGACCACGATCACCGCACCATCGACGATGATGCCGAAGTCCATCGCGCCGAGCGAAAGCAGATTGGCCGGGATGCCGAGCCAGGTGAGTCCGAGAAAGGTGCCGAGCAGCGACAGCGGGATGATCAACGCGACGATTGCGGCGGCACGGAAGTTGCCGAGGAAAACCAGCAGCACCAAGGTAACCAGCATCGCACCTTCGACGAGATTGGTAAAGACGGTTTTGAGCGTCTTGTCGAGCAGCCAGGTGCGGTCGTAATAGGGCACGATCTCGACGCCTTTGGGCAGGCCGCTCCGGTTGAGCTGTTCGACG
>JBKBXX010000090.1:0-13785 GCA_046313915.1 Burkholderiales bacterium
CCGGCGGCCAGGCCCGTGGCGGCGGAAAAACCCGCCGCGCGCAAGCTCGCCAACGCCAGGCAGGGCGACGGCGAGTGGGAGGAGTTTTAAGCAGACCTCGCGGCATTTCCGACGAAAAGGGCAGCCACGGCTGCCCTTTTCGCTTGCCTTCGCAATCCGCAACCAACTGCCACGATGGTCGCTTTCCAGCACCTCAGCAAGTTCGTCTGCCCGATTCCCCGCCCCCCCCCGCCGGACACTACGTTCCGTGCCCGCCGGCCGGACGCTCACGCCTGCGAATTTGTCGAATCCAAATCCGGCAAGCTGCCGGGTATATAATGAGCATTGCGACGCCTTCCCGGATACCCGTCAATCAATCAAAACGAGGGGGTAAAAATGTCTTTTCACCAATCCGTGTTGATTTCAATGGTTTCGGTTGCGCTGGCCGCGCCGGCAGGGGCTGCCGAGTACCCGACCAAGCCGATCCGCATGCTGGTCGGTTTCGCCCCCGGCGGCGGCACCGACACCACCGCGCGCGCCATGGCGGGCAAGTTGAGCGAGCGGCTCGGCCAGCAGGTGGTCATCGACAATCGGCCGGGCGCGGCGGGCAACATCGCCACCGATATCACGGCCCAGGCCAATCCCGACGGCTACACGATCCTGATGGGCACGATCGCCGCGCTCGCCATCAACCCCAGTCTTTACAAAAAGCTGCCTTTCGACCCGCTCAAGGACCTCTCGCCGATATCGCGCGCCGTCGATTCGACCAACATCCTCGTGGTGCATCCGTCGGTGCCGGCCAAAAACGTCAAAGAACTCATCGAACTCGCCAAAACCAAGTCGCTGAATGGCGGCTCCTCGGGCATCGGCGGCGCCGGCCATCTCGCGCTGGAACTGTTCAACCTGCAGGCCGGGACCAAGATAGTGCACGTGCCGTACAAGGGCGGCGGCCCGTCGATAGTCGACCTGGTCGCCGGCAACATCAATCTCATCTTCGCCACCGCGGCCAGTTCCATGCCCCACATCAAGTCCGGCAGGATCAGGGCGCTTGCCGTCACCACCGCCAAGCGCTCCGGACTGGTGCCCGACTTGCCGACCATCGCGGAAGCGGGCCTGAAAGGCTTCGAGGCCAACAACTGGTACGGTATCGTGGCGCCTGCCGGCACGCCGCGCGCCATCATCAACCGTCTGAACAAGGAAATCGTCGCGGTGCTCAACCTGCCCGACGTCAAGGACTTCCTGTTCAAGCAGGGTCTCGATACGGCACCCAGCACGCCCGAGGATTTCGGCGCCTACATCCGCTCCGAAAAAGCGAAATGGGAACAAGTGATCAAGGCGGCCGGGCTCTATCACACGAACTGACAGGCTTGGAGCGCGTGGCGCAAAACCGGGATCGAGGTGACCGCCGATCCGCTCAGCAGCGTTGGAACCTCGCCGCCATCTACAAAATTACACAATAAAAACAATTTGTTATATTGTACCCTTGCGCACCCGACGCCCGAAGTTCCGCGTTTTCTTGCCCGCGCTCACCGGCGGTTGATCATTTGATTTTGTTTACTACCAATTCTCCGAGGAAGAAAAGATGAAGGTCCTACACTTCGCTTCAAGAACATTGCTGGCAATGGCCGCCGCGCTGGCTGCGGCCTGCGCTTTCGCGCAGGAGTATCCGGCAAAACCGGTGCGCATGATCGTCGGCTTCCCGCCGGGCGGTGCGACCGACCTGGTGGCGCGCATTCTCCAGCCCAAGATGACGGAGCTGCTGGGCAAACAGGTGATCGTCGACAACCGGCCCGGCGCCAACGGCATCATTTCCCTCGACATCATCGCCCGCGCCGAACCCGACGGCTATACGGTCGGATTCGGCCACATCGGCGGGCTGGTCATCAGCCCCGCGATCCAGAAAGTGCCCTACGACCCTTACAAATCCTTCGCCCCCGTCGGCCTGATGGTCACGCTGCAGAACATCATCATCGTCCATCCTTCGCTGCCGGCAAAAAACCTCAAGGAATTCATCGCGCTCGCCAAATCCAGACAGGGCCAGTTGAATTACGCCACCTCGGGTATCGGCAGCCCCGGACATCTCGCGGGCGTGCTGCTCGAATCCATGGCCGGCATCCAGCTGTCGCATGTGCCGTACAAGGGCGGCGCGCCGGCGATCACCGACCTCATTGCCGGCCATGTGCCGTCATTTTTTGCGGTGATCTCCACCGCCGTGCCGCACGTGCAGTCCGGCAAAGCCCGCGCCATCGCAGTAACCGGACTCAAGCGGGCCGCGGTCCTGCCCCAGGTGCCGACCGTCGCGGAATCCGGCGTAGCCGGTTACGCGGCAACGAACTGGTACGGGCTGATCGCGCCCGCGAAAACGCCCAAGGCGATCATCGACCGGATCAACAGAGATCTCACTGCAGCGCTCAAGTCGCCCGAGGTCATCAGGCAACTCAATGACCGCGGCATCGACGCCACGCCCACTTCCCCCGCCGAATACGCGAAATTCATCCGCGACGAAGAAAAGAAATGGCTGCCGATCATCAAGCGCGCCAACATCAAGGAATGACACCTGACGGCACGCGACATGATCATCGACTGCCACGGCCACTACACTACCGCACCCAGGGCGCTGGAAGAATTCCGCAGGCGCCAGATCGACTCGCTCAGGGATCCGGCGCTCGCGCCGGCGAAAGACTCGCTGCAGATCTCCGACGACCAGCTGCGCGAAAGCCTCGAAGGCGCGCAGCTCAAGCTGCAGCGCGAGCGCGGCACCGATCTCACGATCTTCTCGCCGCGCGCCGGCGGCATGGGACATCACGTCGGCAACGCCGCCACCAGCGCATTGTGGTCGGGTATCTGCAACGAACTGATCCATCGCATCTGCACGCTCTACCCCGCCAATTTCGTCGGCGTCTGCCAGCTCCCCCAGAGCCCCGGTGTGAGGCCGGACAATTGCATCGCCGAGCTCGAGCGCTGCGTCAGGCAATACGGCTTCGTCGGCTGCAACCTCAATCCCGATCCCTCGGGCGGCTACTGGACCGACCCGCCGCTCACCGACAAGTGGTGGTATCCGCTCTACGAGAAAATGGTCGAGCTCGATGTGCCGGCGATGGTCCACGTCAGCGCTTCGTGCAATCCGAATTTCCATTTCACCGGCGCGCATTACCTCAATGCCGACACCACGGCGTTCATGCAGTTCCTGACCTCGGACCTGTTCAGGGATTTCCCGACCCTCAAATTCATCATCCCGCACGGCGGCGGCGCGGTGCCGTACCACTGGGGACGCTATCGCGGCATTGCGCAGGACATGGGCCGCCCGCCACTGAAGGAGCTGCTGCTCGATAATGTCTTTTTCGATACCTGCGTCTACCACCGCCCCGGCATCGAGCTGCTGCTCAAGGTGATACCGGCGGACAACATCCTGTTCGCCTCGGAAATGGTGGGCGCGGTGCGCGGCATCGATCCCGAGAGCGGGCACTACTACGACGACACCAAGCGCTACCTCGACGCCATCGACTGGCTCGGCACCGCGGACCGGGAAAAGATTTTCCACGGCAACGCCCGCAAAGTATATCGCCGGCTCGCTGCCGGCCGATGACGGCGCTCAATCGCGGAAAAAGCCGTCGAGCTCATTGTAAACCTCGTCGGGAGCCTGCTCCGCCGGATAGTGGCCGCACGGCAGCGGACGGACACGCCTGATGTCGGCGCAGTACTGCGGCCACGCCCGGCGCGGATCGAAGAACTTTTCGGTGTGGCTTTTCTCGCCCCAATAGATCGCGGCCGGGCATTCGATCCTGCGTCCGGCCTCGAAATCCGCGCGGTCCATCTCGAAATCGATGGTGGCACCGGCGCGATAGTCCTCGCACACCGCGTGAATGTTTTCCGGTGTGCAGCAGCGCGCGTACTCCCTGAGCGTCTCTTCGCTGAAGCCGCCCTTGCCGATGCCCATCCTGGTGAGCTTCTGGAGGATGTAATAGTCTTCCTTGCCTTCGATCAGTTTCTCCGGGATGTCGTAGGGCTGGGCCATGAAAAACCAGTGATAGGAATTGAGCGCCCATTCGCGCGACACGTGGGTCAGCACGTGGTGCGTCGGCAAAATGTCGAAGCTCGCGAATTTCAGCACCTTGCCGGGATGATCGAGCGCCATGCGAAATGCGGTACGCGCGCCCCGGTCATGGCCGGCGACGAAAAACCGCCCAAAGCCGAGGTGCGCCATGACCTCGACCTGGTCCTGCGCCATGCGGCGGAACGAATAATTGCCGTGATCCTCCCTGCCGCGCGGCTTGCCGCTGTCGCCGTAACCGCGCAGGTCGGTGACAACCACCGTGAAATCGCGCGCCAGCCGCGGCGCCACCAGATGCCAGTGCACATGCGTGAGCGGATTGCCGTGGAGCAGCAGCACCGGCGGTCCGTTGCCGCCGATGCGTCCGACGATGCCGACCTCGGGATCGCTGGTGCGGATTTCGAACCGCTCGAAACTTTCATACATTCTGCGTTCTCCCGCAATATCGCAGATCGTGAAGCTACACCAGATCGCACGCCATGCGCCAGTGCGCAGCCAGATGATGGACTGTCGCGCCGCAACCGGATCGCCGCGTGCTAACATTTCGCAACGCAAGCCCCCCCTCATCCGCGAGGTCCGCTTGAAAATCCTGGTATTGCCCGGCGACGGCATCGGCCCCGAAATCACACAGGCCACGCTCGCGGTGCTCGACCGCGCCAGCGCGAAATTCAAACTCGGTCTCGAATGGCAGATCGAGGACATCGGCTTCGTCGCCCTCGACAAACACGGCTCCACCCTGCCCGAATACGTGATGGAAGCGGCGCGCCGCGCACCCGGCATCATCCTGGGCCCCGTGTCCCACCTCGATTATCCGCCGCGCGAAGCAGGCGGCATCAACCCTTCGGGCTGGCTGCGCGTGCAGCTCGATCTTTTCGCCAACATCCGGCCCGCGAAATCGCGGCTGGGCGTGGGACTCACCGGCAAGCCGGTGGACCTGGTGATATTCCGCGAATGCACCGAAGGCTTCTACGCCGACCGCAATATGTACACCGGCAGCGGCGAATTCATGCCGACCGAGGACGTGGCGCTCGCGGTGCGCAAGGTGACGGCGCGCCAGTGCCGCCGGATCGCGCAGGCGGCTTTCGCGGCGGCGCTGCAGCGGCGCAAACAGGTGACTGCCGTGCACAAAGCCAACGTGCTCAGGATTTCGGACGGGCTGTTCCTGCGCGAAGTGCGCAAGGTGGCGGCGGATTTTCCCGAAGTGAGACTCGAGGAGGTGATCGTCGATGCCATGGCGGCGCTGCTGGTGCGCGATCCGTCCCGCTTCGACGTGATCGTCACCGGCAACATGTTCGGCGACATCCTCTCCGACGAGGCTTCGGAGCTCTCGGGCAGCCTCGGTCTTGCCGGATCGGTCATGGCAGGAGACGAACAATGCGTGGCGCAGGCGCAGCACGGCTCGGCGCCCGACATCGCCGGCCGGGACAAGGCCAATCCGACTTCGCTGATCCTGTCGGCAGCGATGCTGCTCGAATGGCTGGCATCACGTCATGCCACTCCGGCTTTCGCCGCCGCGGCCGCCGCGATCACGCAGGCGATCGACACTGCGCTCAAGGACGCGGACGGCCGCACCGCCGATCTCGGCGGCAGGCTCGGCACCCGGGCTTTCGCCGACCGCGTTGCCGGCCTGATCCCCTAGAGCGGATCAACCACCGCTGGTCGGCGGCCCCTTGAGCTCGACGGTATTGCCTTCGGGATCGCGGATGTAAATCGAAGGGCCGTAGCCATCGGCGCCGTAGCGCGTGCGGGCTTCCTCGGGAACGACGCCGTGCGCCACCAGATGCGCGGTCAACGCCGCCTGGTCGAAAGGCTCGATGCGCAGGCACAGGTGATCGAGGTTGCGCCCTTCGCGGCCCGGCGCGGCACCGCCTTTTTTCCCCAGATCGCCGTCGACCGCGACGAGGTCGATCAGCGACTGTCCCGCGCGCAGTTGCGTCATGCCCAGCTCCGCGCGCACGCGCTCGAGCCTGCAGCCGAGCACATCGCAATAGAAGCGCGTCATGCGCTGCATGTCGCTCACGCGCAGCACGATATGATCGAGCCCGAGAATCTGGATCATGCCGGCATCATTGCAATCGCCTCCGCGCAAAACAGAAATGCCGCTGCACGGCAGCGCGGCGGCATTTCACGGCGCAGGCGGAAGCATTACTTGTAGATGTCGCCCATGCACAGGTACTTGATCTCGAGGAACTCGTCCATCCCGTACTTCGAACCCTCGCGGCCGATTCCCGATTCCTTGACGCCGCCGAACGGCGCGACTTCGTTCGAGATGATGCCGACGTTGATGCCGACGATGCCCGACTCCAGCCCCTCGGCGATGCGCCAGACGCGGCCGATGTCGCGGCTGTAGAAATACGCAGCGAGCCCGTATTCGGTATCGTTGGCGAGCCTGAGCAGTTCCTCCTCGGTCTTGAAGCGGTAGAGCGGCGCCACCGGGCCGAAGGTTTCCTCGTGAGTGACTTTCATTTCGGGCGTGACGTCGGCGAGCACCGTGGGCTGGAAGAACTGGCCGCCTTTTTCGTGGCGCTTGCCGCCGGTCAGCACGCGCGCGCCTTTTTGCACCGCATCGGCGATGTGCTCCTCGACTTTCTCGACCGCTTTCATGTCGATCAGCGGCCCCTGCACCACGCCTTCTTCCAGGCCGCTGCCGACTTTCATCCTGCTGACCTTGTCGGCGAGCTTCCTCGCGAACTCTTCGTAGACGCCTTCCTGGATGAACAGGCGATTGGCGCATACGCAGGTCTGGCCACTGTTGCGGTACTTGGAAGCCATCGCGCCTTCGACCGCCGAATCGATGTCGGCGTCGTCGAACACGATGAACGGTGCATTGCCGCCGAGCTCGAGCGACACTTTCTTGACCGTGCTTGCACACTGCTGCATCAACAGCTTGCCGACTTCGGTCGAGCCGGTGAAAGTGAACTTGCGCACCAGCGGGTTGCCGGTGAGTTCCTTGCCGATCGGCCCCGAGCTACCGGTCACGACCGACAGCACGCCTTTGGGAACGCCGGCGCGTTCAGCGAGCTCGCACAGCGCGAGCGCCGAGTACGGCGTCTGCGAAGCGGGTTTGATCACCATGGGGCAGCCGGCAGCGAGCGCCGGGCCCGCCTTGCGCGTGATCATCGCGTTGGGGAAGTTCCACGGCGTCACCGCGGCACACACGCCGATCGGCTGCTTGATCACCACGATGCGGCGGTCGGCGCTTGGCGCCGGAATGGTGTCGCCATAGACGCGCTTCGCCTCCTCGGCGAACCACTCGATGAACGACGCGCCGTAGGCGATCTCGCCGCGCGATTCGGTAAGCGCCTTGCCCTGCTCCACCGTCATCAGGATCGCGAGATCCTCCTGGTTCGCCATCATCAGCTCATACCATTTGCGCAGGATCGCGGCGCGCTCCTTGGCAGTCTTGGCGCGCCATGCCGGCCACGCCGCGTGCGCGGCCTCGATGGCGCGCCGCGTTTCGGTGGCGCCCATTTTCGGCACCGTGCCGATCTGCGTGCCGTCGGCCGGGTTGTAGACGGCGAGCGTCGATTTGTCGTCGGCATCGACCCATTCGCCGTTGATGTAGCACTGCTGCCGGAACAGGCTCATGTCCTTGAGCTGGAATGAGGGTTTCACTTTCTGTAGCATGATGGGATGTCCTCGGTCGGGTTGGGGTACACTGCCGGCAGCGCTGCGCGCCGGGAAAACGTCATTCTAACAAATACGCACGCACCGTCGCAGCGTTCACTGCTCCGCCCCGATGAACCAACTGCGAACCAATCGCGACACGCGCCACCGTCACAGAAAAACCCCTCCGCCGCGCACCGCGTCCTCTTCCCCCGCGCTCGACCATCGCGGCGGGGCTGCCCGGCGTGCGGCAAAAACAAAAATAAATCAATATGATATAAAATGCCACGAACTCGCGTTTCGATTCGTGGCGGAGGCAGCCCCCGTCACCGTGAAGTTCGCCGGCAATATGCCGTAATAAAGGGGAGCCGGATCGGAGATCGAGTTCACTGGTCCAGGTCATGAACCCGAGCGATACGAGCGATATGCAATACCCGTTTTCCCTTCCGGCAGCAGCGTTGCCGCAATAGCGATGTTCCGGCTGCTGCGCTATTTTTCCTTCGCCAGCCTGGGCTTCATCCTGGTCGCGACACTGGGATTGAGCTGGCTTTACCGCAATACGGCGGCTGCCGATCTCATGAAAATGGGCGAGGCCAACAACATCGCGCTCACCAGGGTTTTCGCCAATACCCTGTGGCCACGGTTCGCGCCGTTCCTGGAATCGGCGCCGGCCCTCGGCACCGCGGAGCTCAGGGCTCATCCCGAAACCGCGCGTCTCGACGCCGCAGTGCGCGAAATGATGCGTGACACCACGGTCCTCAAAGTCAAAATCTACAACCCCGACGGCCGCACGCTGTACTCGAGCGAGCCGCGGCAGATCGGCGAAGACAAGAGTAGAAGCGCGGGCTTCATCGCCGCCAGAAATGGCACGGCCAGCACGGAAATCACCCGGCGCGACCATTTCAGCGCCTTCGAGCAGGAGTTGATGGATCTCGGTGTGCTCTCCACCTATATTCCGGTGCGGCGGGCGGGATCGGAACGCATCGAAAGCGTGCTCGAGCTCTACGCCGACGTCACGCCGTTTCTCCGCGAGCTCAACCGCACGCAGATCGAAGTGACGGCCGGCGTCGTCGCCATCCTGCTCACGCTCTACGGCCTGCTGTTCCTGATCGTAAAACGCGCCGATACCCTCATCCGCCGCCACGTGGAAGAGCAGTCGCGGGCCGAAGCCGAGCTGCGCGCGGCGCACGACGAGCTGGAAATCCGCGTGCAGCAACGCACCGCCGATCTCGCCCTGGCCAAGGAAGCCGCGGAAGCGGCCAACCGCGCCAAATCGCAGTTCCTCGCCAACATGAGCCACGAAATCCGTACGCCGATGAATGGCGTGCTGGGCATGACCGAGCTGCTGCTCAACACCGGTCTCGACGCCGAGCAACGCCAGTACGCCGAATTCGTCAGCAGCTCGGGCGAGGCACTGCTGCGCATCATCGACGACATCCTCGATTTCTCCAAGATCGAAGCCGGCAAGCTTGGTCTCGATCCGGGCGAATTCGATCCCCATGCGCTGGCGGCGAACGTCGCGGAATTCTTCGGTCCCGTGGCCCGCCGCCAGAAGCTCGAACTCGCGCTGCACGTCGACCCCGCCGTGCCGCACAGGCTCATCGGCGACCAGGGCCGCTTGCGGCAGGTGCTCTCGAACCTGGTTTCCAACGCCATCAAGTTCACCGAACGCGGCAAAGTCGCCATCGAGGTCACACGCGCCCCGTCCGGCAATACGGGTAGGCACGAGATGCTGCGCTTCACGGTGCGCGACAGCGGGGTCGGCATCGCTCCCGAAGTGCAGAAGAAACTGTTCAGGCCTTTCACCCAGGCCGATGAATCGACCACCCGCCGCTTCGGCGGCACCGGACTGGGACTCGCGATCTCGCGCGAACTGGTCACGATGATGGGCGGGGAAATCGGCGTGCAAAGCGCGCCAGGCAAAGGCTCGACCTTCCGGTTCACTGTCAGGCTCGACGTTCCCGATCCTCTTTCCGATGCCGCGCACACTGAAGAGCAAACGCCGCAGGAAGCGCCCGAGTTGTCGGGCTGGCCGGGCGCGCGGGTGTTGCTGGTGGAAGACAATCCGGTCAATCAGAAAGTCGCCGAGCACATGCTGCGGTCGCTGGGCATCGCGGTGCGTATCGCTGCTGACGGCAAGCAGGCGCTTGCCGTGGCGCAACACGAACGTTTCGATGCCGTGCTGATGGATTGCCAGATGCCCGAGATGGACGGTTACGCCGCCACTGCGGCGCTGCGCGAGGCGGAAAAAAACAGCGGCCACCGCACGCCGATCATCGCCCTTACCGCCAGCGCGCTTCCTGAAGACAGGCAAGGTTGCTTCGACGCCGGCATGGACGATTATCTTTCGAAACCTTTCAACCGTGGCCAGCTCGCGCGCGTGCTCTCGCGCTGGCTGCCGGCTGCTTCTGCGGCGTCCGAAGCCGCCGCCTCAGCAGCAGCGCGCAGCGCCGTGCTCGACTCCCGCGTCATCGCAAACATCCGTGACCTCGGCGGCGCAGACGGCTCCGGATTCCTCGGCGAGCTGATCGGCGCCTATTTCAGGAGCGCGGACGAACTGCTGTCGAACATGCGGCAGGCACTCGCGGCCGGCGCAGCCCGGGAACTGCAGCGCGCGGCCCACACGCTCAAGTCGAGCAGCGCCAATCTCGGCGCCATGTCGCTGCACGACCTGTGCCTAAAACTCGAGAAGGACACGGCGGCCGGCATCCCTGCGCAAGCCGCTTCGCGCGTGGCGCAGATCGAAGCCGAATTCGCCGCGGTCAGACAGGCGCTCGGCGCGCTGCTCGAAAACAAAGCAGCGTAATCGGGTGCGCAGCCGCCCTAATAGGTTCCGGGATAGGCACCGCCGTCGATCAGCAGATTCTGCCCCGTGAGGTAAGCGGCCTGGGCGCTGCACAGATAGGCGCACAACTCGCCGAATTCGGCGGGATCGCCAAAGCGCCCGGCGGGAATCGCATTGCTGCGCGCCTCGTAGAACTGTTCGAACGGCTGGCCTGCGTTCCTGGCGCGCGCCGCCATGGTGGTCTTGAGGCGATCGGTCGCGAACTGCCCCGGCAGGAGGTTGTTGATGGTCACGTTATGGCGCACGGTCTTGCGCGCGAGCCCCGCGACGAAACCGGTCAGTCCCGAGCGTGCACCGTTGGACAATCCCAGTTCCTCGATCGGCGCCTTGACCGAACTCGAGGTGATGTTGACGATACGGCCGAACCTGCGCGCGATCATGCCGTCCACCGTCGCCTTGATGAGCTCGATCGGCGTCAGCATATTGGCATCGATTGCCTTGATCCAGTCCTCGCGCGTCCACTTGCGGAAATCGCCCGGCGGCGGACCGCCGGCGTTGTTGACCAGAATGTCGGGCGCGGGGCAGGCGGCAAGCGCTGCGGCGCGGCCTTCCGCGGTCGTGATGTCGGCAGCAATGGCGGTCACCCTGCCGCCGCCGAGGGCGCGGATTTCGTCCGCCGTCGCGTCGAGGGTTTCGCGGGTGCGCGCAACGATCGTCACGTTGACGCCTTCGCGTGCCAGCGACACGGCGCACGCCTTGCCCAGCCCCTTGCTCGCCGCGCAGACCAGCGCGTTCCTGCCTTCGATGCCCAGATCCATCTGGCAGCTCCTTCGTCCTGAGAAATCGTCAGGCACCGCAGCATGCCCGCTTTCCGGACTGAAGCGGCGGCGCAAAAATGCCGTAATCCTAACATGGTCATAGGACACCGTCGCCACGGCAGCCCGTTTTCCGCCGCGGCGGAATGCTTGCTATAATGCTTTTCCGGTTCGGCGGCATGGACAATCATCAACAACAACCTGATTGCGATTGCAGATGATGAACTCTTTGAGACGGTTTCGTGCGCTGGCAGTGGGCGCGGCGATGTCGCTTGCCCTGCTGGGCGGCTGCGCGAGCACCGGCAATCCGCAGGATCCGCTCGAACCGCTCAACCGCGGCATCTACCATTTCAACGACGGCCTGGACAAGGTGCTGCTCAAGCCCGCGGCCGAAGTCTATCGCGGCGCGCTGCCCGAAATGGTGCGCACCGGAATCGGCAATTTTTTCTCCAATCTGAACGACATTCTGGTCGCGCTCAACAACCTGCTCCAGGGCAAAGTGGCGGACGCAGTGTCCGATGTCGGGCGCGTCGCCATCAACAGCACCATCGGCTTGCTGGGCGTGTTCGACATCGCCACCGACATCGGCATGGAAAGGCATGACGAGGATTTCGGCCAGACGCTGGGCCGCTGGGGCGTAGGCGACGGCCCGTACCTGGTGCTGCCGCTCTTTGGTCCGAGCAATCTGCGCGACGCACTCGCACGCATCGTCGATTACAAAACCGACCCGGTCACTTATGTCGACCCCGCGCGCGATCGCAATCAGTTGTGGGCCACCCGCCTCGTCAACCGGCGCTCGGAACTGCTCGCCACCTCCCGCATCCTGGAAACGGCGGCGCTCGATCCTTACGAATTCCTGCGCGACGCCTATCTGCAGCGTCGCCGCAGTCTCGTTCATGACGGCAATCCGCCGCCGGAACCGAACGGCGACGACGCCGGAACGAAACCGCGCAGCCAGAACCCGGAAACCGCGCTCGCATTCGAAACGGCGCGCGGCGCCGCTACCAACCTGGTGAGCGGCGAACCCCTCACGCCCGCCCGCCTCGAAGCACTCGAGAAAGCGGCCGCGGCGCAGGCTGCGCCTTACGGCGCAACGCGTGTGGTGCGCGCGCCCTGAGGCGCCGCACTGTGCGCACCTGAAGCGTTTTCCTAGTTGAGACGGGATGCGATCTGCCGCAGTGCGGCGACGTGTTTCACGATGGCCGCGGCATCGGCAGCGCCCGGCTTGAGCAGCAGATAACGGCTGAAATCGGCGAGCGCGGCGCGAAAACACTCGAGATCGAGATAGATCCTGCCGCGGTCGCGGTATTCCTCGGCCGCATCCGGCGCGACGTCGATGATGCGCCCGGCGGCGGACAGGGCCTTCATCATCTCGTTTTCGTGCAAATAGATTTCCTTCAGATTGCGCAGCAGGCGCACCACGATTTCCTTGTTGCCCGCTGCGCTGATCATGCTTTTCACCGCCTGCGGATCGAGCTCGATGCCGTTGCGCAACTGCCTGATGCGCTGCTGCAGATCCTCGACGCCGAGCGATATGCCCCTCGCGTAAGGGTCGAGCACCAGCGCGCCGCCGCGCACCATGCATCCCACCAGGAAATGGCCGGGAAAGGAAATGCCGTACAGTTCCAGCCCCACCCGGCGCCCGATCTCGATGTAAACCAGAGATAGCGTAATCGGGATTCCCAGCCTGCGGTCGAGGACTTCGTTCAGGTAACTGTTGCGCGGATCGTAATAATCGGTATCGTTGCCGGCAAAACCCAGCTCCTCGAACAGATAATGATTGAGCGCGATGATGGTTTCGGTGGGCGGAATGTCGCCGCGCAGACGCCGCCCCAGCCTCGCGGCCATGTCGTCGATGCGGTCGAGATAGGCATCGATATCGAGGTCCGGATACTCGGCAGCCGCGATCACCAACGCCGCGCGCGCAAGATCCATCTCGGCGTCGGGCGCCGCGACGATCCGCTGCCAGTGGTCGGTGGGCGCGAGGGTCGCCATCATGCCCGCTTCGCCAGCGGCAGATTCATCAGCAGGTTCTGCGGTTTCATGCGCAATACGCCGTCCGCGGTTGCCGCCAGCCCGAAAAACACCGGCGCGCCGGCGAGTTCCGCCCGCAACGCCCCCGCATCGGGAAAATCGGCGCAGAACAGCCCCATGATGCGTTTCATGCGTTCTTCCCCGATCTCCCCGCCATTATAAGTCTCGTTGAGCATGGCGGTCGCCTCGGCGTCGAGTCCGACATGCCATACCCACTCGTCGTCCGGGATTTCGCGCACCGCTTGCACCGTGGCCCGCACACCGTGGAAATGGGCGATCCAGCGCTCCAGCACGCGGCACAAGGCGCGGCTGCCGGCGCGCCCGTAACCCAGATCGAGCACGGTATCGTGGCGTTCGTCGCGCTTCCAGTACTCGGCGGCGTTGTCCTCGTCGAGCACGTCGAGCTCGACCGTCCTGAGCGGCGCCCGGGCTTCGACCAGCAGCCGGCCGATATCGCCGAGCGCGCCGCCGCTCGCGTGCCTCGCCACCGTCTCGTCGTCGGCCAGCAGGATCGC
>JBKBXX010000091.1:0-13261 GCA_046313915.1 Burkholderiales bacterium
AAGACGACCGCACGTAGGCAAAACCCGGATCCCACATCAGCGATCCGTAACCGAAAACCCACAGCTCGCCGCATGGCAGCGGCAAGTCGAAATAATGGCGTGGTGAATCGTTCAAAGGCCGAAAAAAAATGAAAACGGTATCCCGAAGTTGCCCGGGATAACGATCGTCACCCCGCCGCGTTGACCGCGAAAGCCGCCGTCACGCGATTTTCCAGGCAACGCTGCCACCGGCGCGAAACGGCACCAGCCTGTCGCGGTCAAAAGGGAGTTCTTCCGGCACCCGCCACGTTTCCTTGACCAGCGTGAGCGCGTCCGCATTGCGCGGCAGGCCGTAGAAATCGGGGCCGAAATGGCTGGCGAATCCTTCGAGCCGCGCGAGCGCACCCGCCGCTTCGAAAACCTCGGCATAAAGTTCGATGGCAGCGTGCGCCGTGTATATGCCCGCGCAGCCGCAATCCGTTTCCTTGGCATGCCGGGCGTGCGGCGCGCTGTCGGTGCCGAGAAAAAAACGGGGGCTGCCGCTGGTCGCCGCTTCGATCAGCGCCTGACGGTGCGTTTCCCGTTTCAGCACCGGCAAGCAGTAGTGATGCGGGCGGATGCCGCCTGCCAGAAGCGCATTGCGGTTGAGCAGAAGATGATGGGCCGTGATCGTCGCCGCAACGCGCGGCGGAGCGCTAGCGACAAAGCGCGCGGCTTCGCGCGTCGTGATGTGTTCGACCACCACGCGCAGCCGGGTGAAGCGCTCGAGCAGCGGCTCGAGGACGCGCTCCAGGAAAATCCGCTCGCGGTCGTAAATGTCCACCTGCGGATCGGTGACTTCGCCATGCACCAGCAGCGGCATGCCGCACGCCTCCATCGCCTCGAACACGCCCTGGCACCTGCCGAGATCGGTCACTCCCGAATCCGAATTGGTGGTGGCGCCGGCGGGATAGTATTTGACTGCGTGCACCAGACCGCTTTGCTTTGCCGTGGCGATTTCCTCGGGACGCGTATTGTCGGTGAGATAAAGCGTCATCAAAGGTTCGAATCCGCTGCCCGCGGGCAGCGCGGCACAAATGCGCTCGCGGTATTTGCGCGCAAGCTCGGTGGTGGTCACCGGTGGCCTCAGGTTAGGCATGACGATCGCCCGCGCGAAACGCCGTGCCGTATCGGGGAGCACCGCACGCATGTGACCCGCGTCGCGCAGATGCAGATGCCAGTCATCAGGGCGGGTAATGGTGATCTTGTCCATGCTCATCAGGGTAAACGGTGGGTGGTAAAGGGTCCGGTTTTTTCGCTTTCCGCATTCCTTGCCGCTCACGGCTCGCCCTTGAGCCTGAGCGCCAGGTCATAAAGTTCGTTGCGTTTGCCGCCGGTGATTTTCGTCGCCAGCGCCACCGCCTGTGCAAGAGGCAGTTCCGCAAGCAGGATCGGCAGCAGGTGCCGTGCCCGGACTTGCTGCTCGTCGTCTGCTGCCGCGATCCGGCCATCGACGATCAACACGAACTCGCCTTTGCGACGGTCGGCATTTTCCCCGAGCCAGGCGTCGGCCTCGGCCAACGTGCACACATGTATGGTCTCGAACATTTTGGTCAGTTCGCGCGCGATCACGACGCGGCGATCGGCGCCGAAAACAGTACGCAGATCCGCGATGCTGTCGACCACGCGATGCGGCGCTTCGTAAAAGACCAGCGCATAAGGCAGCTTTTTCAGTTTTTCGAGTTCACGCCTGCGTTCGGCGGCGCGTGCCGGCAGAAAGCCGTAGAACAGGAAACGCGGCGTGGCGAGGCCGGCCGCCGACAGCGCGGTGATGGCGGCATTGGCGCCGGGCAGCGGCACGACCCGATAGCCGGCTTCGGCGACCGCGGCCACCAGGCGGGCGCCGGGATCGGAAACCGCCGGCGTGCCGGCATCGCTCACCAGCGCCACGGACTTGCCCGCCGCGAGCAGCGCCAGCACCTGCGGCACCATGCGCTGCTCATTGTGCTCGTGCAGCGCGACCACCTTGACGGCAATGCCGTAATGGCCGAGCAGCCTGGCCGCAACACGCGTGTCCTCCGCCGCGACCACATCGACGCTTTTCAGCACGTCGAGCGCGCGCAGGCTCACGTCGCGCAGATTCCCAATCGGGGTTGCAACTACATATAATGCCGGTTTGGGCTCGTTTTCGACTTCCTGATGCGCTGCGGCTTTTACCATCGCTCGTGCCGTATATGGCTGCTGACGGCGCTACTATACGGTGGCGCCGCGGCCGTGGCCAGCGCCGCCGTCCCTGCCGAAGCGCTCGAAAACGATTTTCCGGCATGACCGCCAAAGGCGCTGCGGCGGAAGAGTTTGCTGCCGCATTTCTGCAACGGCAAGGACTCGTCATCGCCCACCGCAACTACCGCTGCCGCTTCGGTGAAATCGATCTCATCGCCCGGGACGGCAAAACACTGGTATTCGTCGAAGTGAAAAGCCGCCGCACCGAAGAGTTCGGCGGCGCGGCGGCCAGCATCACGCAGAGCAAACGCGACAAGCTGCTGCGCACAGCACGCCACTTTCTGGCGCACAGCCGCAGCACGGCACCGTGTCGCTTCGACGCCGTGCTGATACGCGGCGAACCGCCGCAGGTCGAATGGATAAGAAATGCGTTTGGCGAATGAGCCGCGCTCTCTATACAATAGCGGCTCGATTCTTTTTGGCACCCCTATGGACCTGATCAGCCGCATCAGCGAGAACTTTTCCGAAAGCGCCCATCTCAAGCTGCAGAGCATGGACCTGCTGGCCGGACCGATCGCGGCCGCCGCGGAGCGCATGGTGCAATGCCTCAAGCGCGACGGCAAGATCCTCGCCTGCGGCAATGGCGGCTCGGCTGCCGATTCGCAGCATTTCTCCGCCGAGTTGCTGAACCGTTTCGAGATGGAACGGCCGGGGCTGGCGGCCATCGCCCTTACCACCGACACCTCGACCCTGACTTCGATCGCCAACGATTACGACTACGACCAGGTGTTCTCGAAACAGGTGCGCGCGCTCGGTCACGCCAGCGATCTGCTGCTGGCGATCTCGACCAGCGGCAATTCGCGCAACGTGATTGCAGCGATACAGGCGGCGCACGAATGCCAGATGGAGGTCGTCGCGCTGACCGGCAAGAACGGCGGAAAAACGGGAGAAATTCTGACGCCGGCGGACATCCACATCTGCGTGCCGGCAAACAGCACGGCGCGGATCCAGGAAGTGCATCTGCTCGTGCTGCATTGTCTGTGCGATGCCATTGACTGTTTGTTACTTGGAGTCGAATGATGCGCAACATACTTGTCGTTTCCCTGCTGCTCGCCATCGCACCCGCGATCAACGGCTGCGCTCCGGTAGTCTTCGGCGGCGCGGCGGCCACCGGCGTGATGATGGGCGAAGACCGCCGCACCGTGGGCACCATCGCCGAGGATGAAGGCATAGAACTCAAGGCCGCGAGCCGCATCGGCGAGAAATTCCCCACCGCCCACATCAACGTCACCAGCTACAATCGCATGCTGCTGCTCACCGGCGAAGCGCCCGATGCCGCGGCAAAAAGCGGCATGGAAAAAATCGCGCGCGCCGTGGAAAACGTGCGCGGCGTGTACAACGAAATCCAGATTGCCGGCAACAGTTCGCTTTCGGCGCGCGCCAATGACGCCTATCTCACCTCCAAGGTCAAGGCGCGTTTCGTCGACGCCCAGAAATTCAATCCGCTGCACGTCAAGGTCGTCACCGAGGCGAATACCGTTTATCTGATCGGACTGGTGAAAAGGCAGGAAGCCAACGACGCCACCGAGATTGCGCGCACCACCAGCGGCGTGCAGCGAGTGGTGCGGGTATTCGAATATCTCGACTGACGCGACGCGCGACCACGCCGCGGCCGGATTTTCTCGCAGCGGCCGCCGCATAAACCGATCGTGTACCCCGCACCGTCTTTCGAAGCCAAAATCTGCCCGCCGCAGGAGCTGGTCGTGCGTGTTGCGCAGCTGGCACGGCCCGTGGTGTTCACCAACGGCGTTTTCGACATCCTTCACCGCGGGCACGTCACTTACCTCGCGCAGGCGCGCGCGCTCGGCGCAAGCCTGGTCGTCGCCGTCAATTCCGATGCCTCGGTGAAGCGCCTGGGCAAAGGCGCCGACCGTCCGGTCAACCCGCTCGCCGATCGCATGGCGGTGCTCGCCGCGCTGGCGGCGGTGGATCTGGTGACATGGTTCGAGGAAGACACGCCGCTGGGCCTGATCCTCGTCGTGCGGCCTGAAGTGCTGGCAAAAGGCGGAGACTGGAAACCGGAACAGATCGTCGGCGCCGAGGAAGTGCGAAGCTGGGGCGGCACGGTGCACTCGATCCCTTTCGCTCACGAGCGCTCCACCACCGCGCTGCTGGCCGGCATCCGCCGGCAATGAACCGCCTCAGCTCCTTGCCGGATTCTCCGGCGGGCACGCCACGGCCCTGATCTCGCTCGCCGGGAACTCACGCTGCAGCTCGGTCAGCCTGCCGACCACGGACTCGTCCGGCTCGCGCACGAAATAGACAACCTGCTTGAGAAAATTCTCGCGCCGCTCGACGATGGCCGAGCGCACGCCTTTTTCGCGCAGCGCGGCAAGGAAGGTTTTTGCCGCTTCCTCGGTTTTGAAAATTCCCAGCGAGATGGCGTTGCGCCACTGGGTCTGGTCCTGCACGACAAAAAAATCGGTGACGCCCAGCGCCTTCAGCTCGCCGATTTTCCTCTCGACATCGGCCCGCGTCTTGAGGGGGGGCATATAAACCCAGTAGCCGCCGACATCGGCGAGCGTGCGCTGCACCAGCGCCTGCGGCAGATCGAGCCGCGCGATGGCGGCCTCCGCGCGCGCCACCTCGGGACCGGCAAATGCCCCCCATTCGAGACACGCCGCCGCCGTCGCAGGCTTTGATGGAACGAAAGCCGCGCCACCGCCGACATTGACGATGCGGATTTTCTCCGGATTGATCTGCAGCAGTGCGATCTGGCTGGCGGCGCCGTCCTGTTGCCGCGTCACGAAGGTGTAGGCATAAAACAGGGTGTTGGCCAGCACCAGCAGTAGAAATAACAGTCTCATATCCTTGAATCGTAAGCCGTAAGCGGTGGACGGTAAACAGAAAAACGCCTGTCCTGCCCGTCGCCGCTCACCGCTCACCGCTCACCGGTGTTGGATCGAGCGCGATGCATATCAGTCCCTCCAGTACCAGATTGTCCACGACTTCGACGCGCGTGCCGAGCTGCGGGGCGATGAGCGCCGCGTCCCCTCCTGACAGCACGATGAGGGGTGCCGGCTGGCCGGTCTGCTCCAGGTAATGCCGCATGCGTTCGATCGCGCCGGCCAGGGCATTGATGACGCCGCTGATGATGGCATCGGCAGTGGAATCGGGAAAATACGCAAAGCGCCCTTCCTGCCGCTCGAGCTGGGCGGTGTGCCTTGCCAGAGAATCGCGCATCAGCTCCACACCCGGCACGATGAAGCCGCCGACGAACACGCCTTCGTCGGAAAGCGCATCGACGGTCATGGTGGTGCCGGCATTGACCACCACGCAAGGTCCGCGGAACAGGTGCCACGCGCCGATCAACGCCGCCCAGCGGTCGCAGCCGAGCTGCGCCGGATCGCGGTAGCCGCTGGTCACGCCGCCTTGCCGCGGTTCGCTTCTGATCCAGCGCGGTTGTGTGGCAAACTGCGCCAGCGCCGCGGCGATCGCTGTCCCCACCGCGCTCCCTGCGACATTCGAGACGACTATTTTGTCGGGAGCCGGCGCGGCGAGCGCCGCGCCGAGCTTCCCGGCTTCGGCGGTGGCGAGCCACGCGCGTCCGCTCCAGCGCCCCTGCTCGAACCAGCCCCATTTGATGCGGCTGTTGCCGGCGTCGATCGCGAGGATCCTCACGCCTGCCCCCCGTGCCGCGGCCACCCGGACGGCTCCGCCCGGAGACTGATTTCACCGCTGTGATAGCGGCGAATCCCCGCCGCGCCCTCGATCAGCAGCGCACCGTCTTCCGCCACCCCGCGTGCGCGCCCCCGTTCACGGCGCGCGTCGGGCAATATCAGCGTCACGGTTTCGTCCTGGTACAGATGATGGCGCTGCCATTCCTCACGCAATGGCGCAAGCCCGGCGCTCGCAAACGTTTCCAGCACCCCGCGCAGCTCCCGCAGCAGCACGGCGAGCAGCCGGTTGCGATCGAGCGGCCCGCCGCACGCCGTTTCCAGATCGGCTGCCGCCTGATCGATACGGCCGCGCAGCGCATCCGAGAGGCGCACGTTGATACCGATGCCGATCACCGCTGCACTCGGCCCCAGCATGTCGCCCTGCACTTCGATCAGGATGCCGGCGAGCTTGCCGCCGCGCCACATGAGGTCGTTGGGCCATTTCAGGCCGGCGTCGGTCACGCCCAGCGTGCGCAGCGCGCGCACCAGCGCAACCCCCACCGCGAGGCTCAATCCCGCGAGGTGGCCCGCGCCTTGCGGGAAACGCCACAACAGCGAGAAAGTCAGCGCCCCGCCGATGGCGGCGTGCCACGCCCGCCCCAGCCTGCCGCGCCCGGCTTCCTGCCATTCGGCGGCGATCACCAGCGCCGCCGGCGCGCCCTGCTGCGCGCGCTGCAGTGCGAGCGTGTTGGTGGACACCGTGCTGTCCACGAGCTCGAAAGAGAAAAAAGCCGCGGCGGGCCCCAGTTCGCGCCGCAGCGCGTCGGCATCGAGCAGCGACAGCGCCCGCGGCAGACGATAGCCGCGGCCTTTGACCTTATAGACCTCCAGCCCCCTCAGCTCGAGTTCGCGCACCGCGAGCCACACGCTGGCGCGTGACACGCCGAGCGCACGAGCCAGCGCCTCGCCGGAATGGAATCCGCCATCGGCGAGCCGTCGCAGCACCTTGAACACCATGGATTTCATGCCAGGCCATAGGATAACCGATTGTCCGGGCGGGAAAAAACGCGGCCGCCGGTGCCCCGGGAAAACCGGGCGATGCGCGCCGGGCGCCGCCATTTGCCCCTCTCTCGTCGGGTGCCGGGCTACGATGTGACAGCGGATTTCTGCTGCAGCACATAGCAGCGCCCACCGACGGCCTTGGCACGGTACATCGCGACATCGGCGCAATGCAGCAGCGCTTCCATGTCCCGCGCGTCCTTGGGATAGAAGCTGACACCGATGCTGATCGCGACCTGCAACCATCGATTGCGCACGCGGTAACCGCCGCAGCATGCCATCATCAGTTTTTCGACGACTTTCACCGCCATGCCCGCTTCGGTCACGTCTTCCAGGATGGCAACGAACTCGTCGCCGCCCAGCCGCGCCACCGTGTCGCTCTGGCGCAATCCCTGCCGCAACCGCGTCGCGACCTGGCGCAGCAACTCATCGCCGCCATCATGGCCGAGCCGGTCATTGACTTGCTTGAAGCGATCGATGTCGATATACAGCACGGCAAAACCGCTGCCGCTGCGCTGCGCGCCGGCCACTGTCTGCGCCAAGCGGTCGTTGAACAGATTGCGGTTGGGCAGGCCGGTCAGGCTGTCATAGAACGCAAGGCTGCTCAGCATTTCGGCGCGCTTCAAGGCGCTGATGTCCTGCAGGAAATGGATGAAATGCGTCACTTTGCCGTGCTCGTCGTGCAGCGGATAAACCGACTCCAGCACATGGCAGGCGGCGCCTGTTCGTGCCATGAACTCGGTTTCGCCCTGCCACGCCCCGTCGGTAAGCAGCTGCCGCCGGATTTTGTCCTCCAGCACCGAGGTTTCCTTTCCGCGCAACTTTGCCAGGCTCACGTGCTGCAACCGCTCGGCCTCCAGGCCGAGCAAGTGGTGCAAATGAGGATTGGCGTACTCGAGCCTTCCGTCGGGCAAGGTCACGGCCACGCCAACCGGGATCTGTTCGATCACTTTGTGCAGACCATTTTTTTGCCAGCTCATCGCAGCAGCGATCCCCGGACAAATGAAGCGTTATTCCCACAGGCACGGCACCAATGTTACTATCGGTTATCATAAAACACAACCTTCAGTAACCGCCATGAGTTCTGCTTGGTGATACTTTTCTGCCAAGCATGGCACTCTCGGACGAAAAGCAGGGTTTCAGCAAGCGGCTGAAGGAAGCCATGCGCCACGCGCGCGTGGATGCCACCAGTCCCACCCGCGTCGCCCGCGAATTCAACCTGCGCTATCACGGCAATCCGGTGACCACCCAGGCGGTCCGGAAATGGTTGTCGGGTCTGGCGCTGCCTTCGCAAGACAAGATCCGCGTGCTGGCCGGCTGGCTCGAGGTGCCGGCGCAATGGCTGCGCTTCGGCGAAGCCGAATCCCGCGAAAGGCGCGCCGGCTTCCCCGCGCGCCAGGATGACGCGGCCTATCGCACCGATAGTGCATGGCTCGAAAAGAAATTCGAGCAGCTCGACGAGCCGCATCGCAAAATGGTCGTAGAAATCGTGCTTGCCCTGCTGCGGCTCGAAAGCAAACGCTAGCGCTTTCGCCCGCTGGCGCCGAGCGCCCATCGCTCGCAGAAAAAATATCATATAAAACAACTAGTTATATCACTAAACCGCGGTCATGGACGCGATCGCGGCGATGCCTTATCGTACCGGTGCCCGTTCAACTCACGGAGGCGACGATGAAAACGAATGTCGGCGGCCTTGACCGCGCGGTGCGGATCATTGCCGGGATCATCATTCTGAGCTTGATTTTCGTCCTCGAAGGCAACGCGCGCTGGTGGGGTCTCATCGGCCTGATACCGCTGCTCACGGGGCTGGCACGGTGGTGTCCGGCGTACACGCTGTTCGGCATGAGCACCTGCGCATCCGAAGAAAAGCAAACCTAGCCGGCAGGGCTTGCGCGGCGCATCCTCAGGCCGGCAGGCTGCTCACCAGCTGGGGACGGCGGTTGCCGCGTCCCTGCCATTGGGGACCCTGCGCGGCAAGCAAGGCCTCGAAATCCTTGGCCGGTAGCGGCTTCGAGTAAAGAAAGCCCTGCATCTTGTCGCAGCCGCGCTGCACCAGGAAATCGGCCTGCTCGGCGGTTTCCACCCCTTCGGCCACGACATCGAGATGCAGATGGCGCGCCAGCGCGATGATGGCAGACGCGATTTCGGCGTCGTTCTGGTTGCTCGTCACGTCCTTGACGAAGGAGCGGTCGATCTTGAGCGCATCGATGGAAAAGCGCTTGAGGTAATTGAGTGACGAGTAGCCGGTGCCGAAATCGTCGATCGCCAGCATCACGCCTATGCCCTTCAGCTTGTCGAGGGCGCTCACGGTGGCGTCGATGTCGCGCATCAGCATGCTTTCTGTCACTTCGAGCTCCAGCAGATTCGGCTCGAGCTGCGCCAGGCCGAGCACGCGTTTGATGAGCCCCACCAGTCCGGCGTGCCGGAAATTCGGCGCCGCGAGATTGACCGCCAGCGGCAAGGCCTTGAGTCCGGCACGCCGCCAGCGGCCGTTCTGTTCGCACGCGGCCTCGATCACCCACTCGCCGATCGGCACGATGAGGCCCGTTTCCTCGGCGACGGGAATGAATTGCGCCGGCGCAATCATGCCGCGTTCGGGGTGGTGCCAGCGCAGCAATGCTTCGGCGCCGATCATTTCTCCGCTCACGGCGTCGACCTTGGGCTGATAGTGGAGCTCGAACTGCTGGTCGCGAAGCGCTTTGCGCAAACCGCTTTCCAGCGCCATCCGCTCGAGCGCCGAGGCGTTCATCGCCTTGGAGTAGAACTGGAAATTGTTGCGCCCGCGGTCCTTGGCCGTATACATGGCGCTATCCGCGTTCTTGAGCAGCGATTCGAAGCCGGTGGCATCCAGCGGATAAAGCGCGATGCCGATGCTCGCGGTCACCGTCACCTCGTGCCGCTCCAGCTCGAGCGGGCACGCTACCGCGTCCAGCACACGGCGCGCCACTTTCGCTGAATCCTCGGGGCTCGCGAGATCGGCGAGCAATATCGTGAATTCATCGCCGCCCAAGCGCGCGACGGGGTCGATGCGCAGCGGCGTATCGGTGACGGTATCGCCGCCACGCACGCAATTGACGATACGCTCGGCCATCGTCTTGAGCAGCTGATCGCCAGCCTCATGGCCGAGGGTGTCGTTGATGCGCTTGAAATGATCGATGTCGAGAAGCATCAGCGCACAGCGGCCATTCCGGCGCTGTGCGCGGTTCAACGCCCCTTCGACGATCTTGCGGAAAAGCCGCCGGTTCGCGAGCCCGGTCAGGCTATCGTAGTGCGCGAGCTGGCGGATTTTTTCGTTGGCCTGGACACGTTCGGTGATGTCCTGGATGATGCCCTCGATCTTGACCACCTGGCCGCCATCGTCGCGGATCACCTCGACTTCTTCGTGAACCGTGCGGGGCGCCTCGCCATCGGGCTGCAGCACCCGGTATTCGAGTTCATAGGGCACACCGTCGTTTGCCGCCGTCTGCAGCGCGCGCTCCACCGCCGGCCGGTCCTCGGGATGCACCTTGTCGAGAATGACCTCGGGTTCGGACCCGAGCGCGATGCCGAAAATGCGCGAATATTCCTCCGAGCACTGGGCAACACTGTCCTGCGCGCGCCACTCCCAGCTGCCGAGACGGGCGATGCGCTGAATGTGTGCCAGGTTGGCTCGGCTTTGCGCAAGCTCGACGAGCGTCCGGGTCGAGCGCAATATGTAGCGCAGCCGGTACTCGAGCAGCGTCCAGTTGATCGGCTTGGTGACGAAATCGGTCGCCCCCGCGTCATAGGCGCTATGGATCGAAAGGGTATCGTCGAGATTGGTGAGCATGATGATGGGAAGATGTTCCGCCCCCGGCTTCTGCCGCAGGATACGGCAGGCTGCGAACCCGTCCATTCCCGGCATCATCACGTCGAGCAGCAGCAGATCGGGACGTTCGCGGTCGAAGAGTTCCATGCCCTCTTCCGCGTTTGCCGCGATCAAAACCTCGTAACCCGCCTGCCGCAGGCTTTGCGCAGCCAGCAGCTGGATCGTGGCATCGTCGTCGATGACCAATATGCGTTTGTCTCCCATTTCGCAGCACACCCTGAATTTTTCCCCGACCACCTGCTAACGGCAGATTTCGACAAGACTTGAGACGAGCACAAAAAGTGGCCCGGACGCATCGCGCCGACGTCCTCGATTCGATAAAAACCTTATAATCAGCTACTTAAACCTTTGCTCCCGCTCCTGCAACGCGCGCCCGACCTTGTCGTATTCGACGCGCAGCAGCGGCAGAAGACGCGCGGCCTCGGCGGGCCGGCCTGAAAAGCCCGCCAGCCTCGAGTACCGTCGTTGGCGGGCGCGCCGAGGTCGGTCGAACGGTCACGGGCGCAGATGGCGCCCTACGGTTGGCGGCGAGCGCGCCACCCTCTTGAGCTCATGCCAGTTTGTTTGTCGTGAAAAACTTGCGCAAGGGGACAAATGGCACGGAGGCAGGAAGGGGTCGCGCCCATCGTTTAGAATATGCGTTTCAGCGCCATCACCGCACCATGCCAGCACATCACAAGCCACCGATCCCGCCGGCAGCGCCGGTCTCGAACTTCATCCGCACCATCATCGAAGCCGATCTCGCGAGCGGCAAATACGCCGCGCGCACCTGGGGCGGCAGGCCCGGCCCAGCCGAAACCCATAGGACCGCGCCCCCCGATCCGGCCAGGATCCGCACCCGCTTTCCGCCCGAGCCCAACGGCTATCTGCACATCGGCCACGCCAAGTCAATCTGCCTCAATTTCGGCCTGGCGCGCGAATACGGCGGCATCTGCCATCTGCGCTTCGACGACACCAATCCGGAAAAGGAAGAGCAGGAATACGTGGATTCGATCATCGCCGCAGTGAAATGGCTCGGGTTCGACTGGGACAGCGGCGGCGTCTCGCATCTCTACTACGCCAGCGACTATTTCGATTTCATGTACCGGGCGGCGGAATACCTGATCGAAGCCGGCCACGCCTATGTCGACCAGCAGACCGCGGAAGAAATGCGCGTCAATCGCGGCACGCTAACCGAAGCCGGCGTCAACAGCCCGTGGCGCGAGCGCCCGGCGCCGGAATCGCTGCGGCTGTTCCGTGAAATGCGCGACGGCAGGCATGCCGACGGCAGCATGGTGCTGCGCGCGAGGATCGACATGGCTTCGCCCAACATCAACCTGCGCGACCCGGTGATCTACCGCATCAGGCACGCCGCGCATCACCGCACCGGCGACAAGTGGTGCATTTATCCGATGTACGCCTATGCCCACCCCATAGAAGATGCGCTGGAAAACATCACGCATTCGATCTGCACGCTGGAATTCGCGGATCAGCGCCCGTTCTACGACTGGCTGCTCGAACGCCTCGCCGAAGGTGGGCTGCTGCTGCGGCCGTTGCCGCAGCAAATCGAATTCGCGCGCCTTAATCTCACGTATGTCGTTCTTTCCAAAAGGAAATTGATCCAGCTCGTGGACGAAGGGCACGTCGACGGCTGGGACGATCCGCGCCTGCCGACGCTGCTCGGCGCGCGCCGCCGCGGCTATACGCCCGAAGGCTTCCAGCTGTTCGCCGAGCGCATCGGTGTCGCCAAGGCCGATTCGTGGATCGATTACGCGGTACTCGAAGACTGCATGCGCGAGCACCTCAACGAAATCGCCGAGCGCCGCATCGCCGTGCTCGATCCGGTGAAGCTCGTGATCGACAACTACCCCCCGGACCGTGAAGAGACGTGCACCGCACCCAACAATCCCCAAAAACCGGAACTGGGCAGGCGCGCGCTGCCTTTTTCGCGCGAGCTGTGGATAGAACGCGAGGATTTCGTGGAAAATCCGCCCCGCGGTTACTTCCGCCTGTTCCCGGGCAACAGCGTGCGGCTGCGCTATGGCTATGTCGTGAAATGCACGGGCTGCGTCAAGGACCGCGAAGGACGGGTGGTCGAAGTGCATTGCGAATACGACCCCGATACCAAATCCGGCACGCCCGGTGCCGACAAGATCAAAGTCAAAGGCAACATCCACTGGGTGAGCGCGAGACACGCCTGCAGCAGCGAAGTGCGGCTCTACGATCGCCTGTTTGGCGACCCCCACCCCGGCAGGGAGCGGGATTTCCTCGCGGACCTCAATCCCGCATCGAAGCGGGTCATCGTGGCGCAGCTCGAACCGGCGCTCGCCAGTGCGTTGCCGGAACAACGGTTCCAGTTCGAAAGGCATGGGTATTTTGTGGCTGACCTGCGGGATTCGCGTCCCGGTGCGCCGGTTTTCAATCGCGCCGTCACGTTGCGCGACTCGTGGACCAAACCGGCAGGTCAGCCGTAAACGCATTTTGGCTTCGACCTGCAGCCTTCCCGCCGCCCGGTTTTCCGGGTTATCATCCCGGC
>JBKBXX010000092.1:0-13168 GCA_046313915.1 Burkholderiales bacterium
CCTCCGCCGACGCCGGCTCCGGTACGCACCTCGCCGGCGAGATGATCAAGGACATCCTGAAAATCGACATGCTGCACGTGCCCTACAAGGGCACCGGTCCCGCGCTCGCCGACCTGATCGGCGGCCAGGTGCAGATGATGGTCTCGACCTTCGCTTCCGCGCTGCCGCACGTGAAAAGCGGCAAATTGCGCGCGCTGGGCGTCACCAGTCTCAAACGCTCGTCCGCGGCGCCCGACATTCCGACGCTGGACGAATCCGGCGTGCCCGGTTATGACTACAGCACCTGGTACGCGCTGTTTGCACCGGCGGGCACGCCGCGCGCGGTCATCGACAAGCTCAACCAGGCAACACGCCGGGTGCTGGCACAAGCCGAGACCCGGCAGCGCCTCGACAACCAGGGCGTCGAAGCACTCGGCGGCACGCCGGCAGAGCTCGGCGCCTACCTCGAGTTGGAAACGGAAAAATGGGGCAGGGTAGTGCGGGCGGCCGGTGTCCCGTCTTTGTGATCGGGCCCGGAACCGCCAGCGCGGACTACGATATTGCGAATGCAATCACACCACCAGAGGAGGTCATCATGAAAACCGTCAAATTGCTGTCACTGTTGGCAAGCGCGTTGCTGGCGTCCGCCGCCTTCGCGCAAACCGAGCTCAAACTCGGCCACGTCGGCGAGCCGGGCTCCTTGATCGGCGCCGCGGCCGACGAATTCGCCAGGCGCGCCAACGCCAGGCTCGGCGGCAAATTCAAGGTCGTGGTCTATGGCTCGAGCCAGCTCGGCGGCGACAAGGAGATGCTGCAGAAGCTCAAGCTGGGAACCATCGACATGGTGGAACCTTCCACCGTCATGTCTTCGGAAGCCGACATTTTCGGCGTGTTCGAGATGCCGTACCTGGTCAAGGACCGCCAGCACATGCAGCGCATCGAGAAAGAACTGTTCTGGTCGAAGTTCGCGCCCGAAGCCGAAAAGAAAGGCATCAAGGTGCTTGCCGTGTGGGAAAACGGCTACCGGCACATCACCAACAACAGGCACCCGATCAATGTCCCGAATGATCTGAAAGGCATCAAGTTGCGCGTACCGGAAGGCAAGTGGCGCGTGAAAATGTTCCAGACATACGGCGCCAATCCCAGCCCGATGAAATTCTCCGAAGTATTCACCGCGCTGCAGACCGGCGTCATGGACGGCCAGGAAAACCCGTATGCGCAGATCGCCAGCGCCAAATTCTACGAGGTGCAGAAATACCTCTCGATCACCGGCCACGTCTACACGCCAGCCTACCTGGTCGCGGGCACGAAAAAATGGCCGTCGCTGCCGGCCGAGGTGCGCAAGATCCTCGAGGACACCGCGAAGGAGACACAGGCGTTCGTCTACGAAAAGGCCGCGAAGGACGACGAGGCGCTGCTTGCCAAGATGAGGGCTGCCGGCATCGCGGTGAACACGGCCAACAAGGATGCTTTCATCGCGGCCTCCAAGCCCATCTACGACGAATACGCGAAGGAAGTGCCGGGAGCGCGGGAAGTCATCGAACGCGCCATCGCGCTCGGCAAGTAGCGCGCCCGGCGCGGCGCATGAAAACACAACGGAGGCCGATTTGACACTGGCGGAATTCCGCAAGGGCTACGAGCGCGCCCTCGAATGGGTGGTCATCGTGCTGATGGCCGTGCTGGCGATCGAGGTGACGATGGGCGTGGTGTTCCGCACGATCGGGATGTCGCTCGCGTGGTACGACGAAATCGCCTCGATCCTGCTCGCGTGGCTCACCTACTACGGCTCGGCACTCGCGGCGGCAAAACGCGGCCATATCTCGTGTCCCGAGCTGGTGGCGATCCTGCCGCCGGCGGTGCGCATGGCGCTCGCGCTGCTCGCAGAAGTGCTGGTGTTCGCATTTTTCATCCTGCTCGCCTACACCGGCTGGTCGGTGCTCGACGTGCTCGCCGCCGACTACCTGGTGTCGCTGCCGCAGATTTCGGTCCGATACGCGCAGTCGGTGATCCCGATCAGCGCGGTGCTGATCCTGATCGCCGAGGCGATCAACATTCCCGCGATTTATACCGAGGCGCGGCGCGGCCACGGCGGCGGCGCGGAAGGCAAGGCGAGGGAGGCGAGTCACTGATGGAGATATTGCTGCTTTTCGCCTGCGTGCTCGCGCTGGTGGTGATCAACGTGCCGATCGCGGTGGCGCTCGGCATCGTCGCGGTGATCGCGATGGTAGCGGTGCAGGGGCTTGGCTCGCTGCCCAATATCCCGATCGTGATGTACAACGGCGCCACCAACTTCCCGCTGCTCGCGATCCCGCTGTTCATCCTCGCCGGCGCGATCATGAACGCCTCCGGCATCTCGACGCGGCTGATCGCATTCGCCTCGGCGGTGCTCGGCTTCATCCGCGGCGGGCTGGCGATGGTGTCGATCGGCGCCTCGTTGTTCTTCGCCGAAATTTCGGGCTCGGCGGTCGCCGACGTGGCGGCGTTGGGCTCGATCCTGATCCCGGCGATGAAAAAGAAGGGTTACCCCAAGGCGGTCGCCGCCGCGGTGATGTCCTCCGCTGCCACGCTCGCGGTGATCATTCCGCCTTCGATCCCGATGATACTTTACGCGGTGATGGCCGACACTTCGGTGGTGCAGATGTTCGTCGCCGGCATCGTGCCGGGTGTGATCGGCGGGCTGGGCCTGATGGGCGTGGCCTACTACTTCGCGCGCCGCTACAACCTGCCGCAGGAACAGGCGTTCCAGTGGCGGCGCGTGGTGCAGACCTTCAAGGAGGCTTTCTGGGCGTTCTTCCTGCCGGTGATCATCCTCGGCGGCATTTTCGGCGGCGTGGTCACCGCGACCGAAGGCGCGGCGCTCGCGGTGGTCGCGGCGCTGTTCATCGGCCTCGTGGTCTACCGTGAACTCGATCTCGCCCATCTCAAGGCCGCGATGATCGAAGGCGGCTCGCAGACCGCAGTGGTGATGCTGCTGGTGGCGACTTCGTCGCTGCTCGGCACCTATCTCACCGAGATCCAGGCGCCGCAGCAGCTCGCGCGCGCGGTGGCCGAAATCACCACCAACAAGTGGTTCGTGCTCGCGATGCTCAATGTGCTGTTCCTGCTGCTCGGCATGTTCCTGCACTCGGCGGCGGCGATCATCCTGGTGGTGCCGGTAGTGATGCCTTTGGTGAAAGCGGTCGGCATCGACCCCGTGCACTTCGGCCTGATCGTCACCATCAACCTCGGCATCGGCCAGCAGACGCCGCCGGTGGCGAGCGTGCTGATGGTGTCGTGCTCGATCGCCAAGGCGAGCGTGTGGGATGTGAGCAAGATCAACGCTTATTTCATCGGTGTGCTGTTCGCGGTGCTGCTGGTGGTGACCTACATCCCCGTCACCGGGCTGGGGCTGGTGAACCTGTTCTACCGCTGAAAACCGTGGCGCCCATCATCGCCACCCGCGATCACGCCTTCGGCCGCGGCCGCGCCGCGATGAAAAACCGCTTCCTCGGGCGATGGTCGCAAGCTTTGCTCGGCATCGCCGCGCTGCTCGCGCTGGGTCACGCCCTGGCGCAAGCCGATTACGCGCGGGAAAAACGCTGGGCCGAGGAAATCACGCCCGCAATCCTCGCCGGCGACCCGCTGTACCTGGAACTGCCATCGGGACACAAATTCCTGGGAATTTACACTCCCGCTGCCGGCGCGCGCGCCGGTGTGATCGTGGTGCACGGCCTGGGCGTGCACCCCGACTGGGGGCTCATCAACCCGCTGCGCAGCCGGCTCGCCGAACAGGGTTACGCCACGCTCTCGGTGCAAATGCCGGTGCTGGCGGCGGACGTCCGCGGCGAGCACTACCCGCCGCTGTTTCCCGAAGCCGCCGAACGGCTGCAAGCCGCCGTCGCTTTCCTGCGCGGCAAGGGCCACGGGAAAATCGCCATCGTCTCGCACAGCCTGGGCGCGCGCATGACCAACTATTTTCTCAACCACACCGCGGCGCTGCGGATCGACGCCTGGGTCGCCGTCGGAATTCCGGGAACCTTCACCGCGCCGGCAAGCTTCAAGGCACCGGTGCTCGATCTCTATGGCGAGAACGATCTGCCGGCGGTGCTGGAAAACGCGCAGAAGCGCGCCAAGGCGATCAGCCGCGTGCGCGGCTCGGCGCAGATCCAGGTCGCCGGTGCCGATCATTTCTTCAATGGCATGGAAACGGAGCTCGTCAGGCAGATCAGGTTGTTTCTCGACCAGAAGCTGAAGTAGACTGATCTCGCCGGAATCTAGCGGGCGCTCCATGACCAAGCTCCATATCCATTCTCGACGCCGGACCAGGGCGCGGTGGCTTGCGTTTTGCCTGACGTTGAGCATCGCTATCGCGGTTTGCGATTACACGACTGGTTACGAGTTGAGCCTGTCGATCCTTTACCTCGCGCCGGTATCCATCGCCACCTGGATATTCGGCAGGAATACCGGCGTGCTGATGTCCGTTATCGCGGCGACGGTATGGTTCGCGTCCGATCTTCTGATGGGACATGCCTACCCTCACCCGTTCTACCATTTCTGGGAAGTGATCATCAAGCTTGCCACGTTCACGATCTTCGCGGTGATGCTTGCCAAGCTGAAAACCGCGCTCAGCCACGCTGACGAGCGCTTTGTGACCGTGCTGGAAGGATTGAATGCCGCGGTCTACGTTTCCGATGAAAAAACAGGCGAGTTGCTGTACACAAACGAGCAGTTCGGCAATGCGTTTGGCACCAGCGCCCCGCCGCAGAATGAACGCGAGAATGAACGAGAGTATCAGGATATCGTCCACAAGCGCTGGTACCTGGTCCGATCCCGCGCCATACGTTGGGTCGACGGACGCATGGTACGCCTGCACATCGCAACCGATGTTACCGACCGCAAACAGGCTGAGGAACTCAGCCGTCAGCAGCAGGAAAAGCTGCAGATGACCGCGCGGCTGATCACGGTGGGCGAGATGGCGTCGACGCTGGCGCACGAGCTCAATCAGCCGTTGGCAGCAATCGCCAATTACAACATGGGCTGTGTGCGGCGGCTGCGCGCGGGTGGCTGGGATGCGCAGGAATTGCTGACGGCGATGGAAAAAAGCAGCGCACAGGCCGAACGCGCGGGCAGGATCATTCAGCGGGTCCGGGAATTCGTCCGCAAGCGGGAACCCGATTTCGCCGTCTGCGACGTCAATGACATCATCACCGGCGTCGCCACGTTGATCGAAACAGAGGCGGAAAAAAACGGGATCAAGGTCGGGCTCGACCTGGCGCCGGCATCCCCGCCCGCCCGGGCGGACAAGGTCATGATCGAACAGGTCATACTCAATCTGGTCCGGAACGCAATCGAAGCGATGCGGGAGACAGCCCAGGGAAAACGCGAACTCACGATCCGGTCGGCTGCGGATACCGCCGGCACCATCGAGATTGCGGTCATCGACAACGGCCGCGGCATTCCCGCCCAACTGGAAGACAATCTGTTCACGCCATTCTTCACTACCAAGCCGGAAGGCATGGGAATGGGGTTGCAGATCTGCCGCTCGATCATCGAGATCCACGACGGCCGGCTATGGGCCAAGCGCAACCCGGTCAGCGGCAGCACGTTCCATTTTACGCTGCCCGTCGCCCAAACATGACTGTCGGGACCGAACACCCCCTGATCTACGTCGTGGATGACGATGAGGCGTTCCGCGATTCGCTGCGCTGGTTGCTCGAATCGGCGGGTTTTCGGGTGGCAGCTTTCGCTACTGCCGAACATTTCCTTGCCTCCTATTCTCCCCGCACCGGCGCGTGCCTGGTGCTCGATGTGCGCATGCCGGGATGGAGCGGCCTGGAGTTGCAGGAAGAGATGATCAGGCGTGGACATGCGATTCCAATCATTTTTGTCACCGGCCACGGCGACGTGCCGATGGCGGTCAATGCAGTCAAGAAAGGTGCGGTCGACTTCATCGAAAAACCTTTTAATGACATGGAGTTACTTGCACTGATCGAAAACGCCATGACACTCAGTGGTCAGGCGCTGCAAAATAAAACACGACAGCTGTCGGCCGCGATGCGGCTCGCTCGGCTCACCCAGCGCGAGCACGAAGTCATGGAGCTTGTCGTCGCCGGCAAACTCAACAAGGTGATCGCCGACGAGCTTGGTATCAGCATCAAAACGGTCGAGGCACACCGCGCCAAAGTAATGGAAAAAACAGGCGCGGGTTCGGTTGCCGAACTGGTAAAGATCGTGCTCGACAGCAAGACGCCGCGCTAAAATTCCGCGGCTGCCGTCCCCGGTGGCCTTTCCTTTCGTCCCAACCGCGCGTCGCTCGGCGCTTTCCAGCGGAATCCTTACAAGCACCGCTCGCACGCCCGGCTTGGGCGCCGTTCATCAGGGTTTGTCCCAATAGCACGAAACGATTGCACATCGTTAAGCTGGCGCGAGGTTTGGCACATCACACCGACCCAACATCCAAAGAAGGGCCCGCATGACAATCAAAGCAGCCGTGCTGCCTCAAAACGTCGCGCCACGCGAGGAGGAGAAGCAAGTCATATTCGCTTTTTCGCATCACTGTTTTCGTCCTGACAGCACCCTGGGCCGCCAGGCGCGGCGTGATCCATGACTGACCGGCTTATCGGGTTCGCCGACCAGGTCAGCACTTTCGTCGGCAAGACCTTTTCCTGGATCTTTGGGCTGCTGATGCTGGTCGTGTGCTATGAGGTAATCAAACGTTACCTGCTGAATTCTCCCGACGCCTGGGTGTTCGACGTGACCGGCATGATGTACGGCGCGGGCTTCATGATGGGCGGCGCCTACACGCTCGCGCAAAATGCACACGTGCGCGGCGACTTCCTCTACGGCTCGATGCGGCCGCGCACGCAGGCGACGCTCGACCTCGCGCTTTACATCGTGTTCTTCATTCCCGGCATCGCCGCGCTGGTGTTCGCCGGATGGGATTTCGCCGCGGACTCCTGGGCGATTCTCGAACATTCGAGCACCAGCTCCGAAGGCCCCCCGATGTATCAGTTCAAGACGTTGATCCCGATTACGGGCGTGCTGGTCCTGCTGCAGGGGCTGGCCGAAATCGCGCGCTGCATCGTGTGCCTGCGCACCGGTGTCTGGCCGACGCGTCTGAAGGATGCTGAAGAAATCGACGTGGTCGAGCAGCAGCTCGCTGCAAGCACTTACGTGGACGACGCCGCACGCCGCGATGCGATCGAGAAGACGCACGCCATCGACGCGGCCGCGCACCAGCGCAACGTGGGGGAAAAAACATTATGAGCGATCCGGCACTCGGGCTGCTCATGCTCTTGCTCATCGTGGTGGTCATCATGATGGGTTTCCCCACCGCGTTCACCCTGATGGGGCTGGGCATGATGTTCGGCTTCGTCGCCCTTTACGATCCGGCGCAGCCGTGGACCCAGAACCACGCCTTCGATCTCATGGTCCAGCGCACCTACGGCGCCATGACCAACGACACCCTGCTTTCCATCCCGCTGTTCGTGCTGATGGGCTACGTGATGGAGCGCGGCGCGCTGGTGGACAAGATGTTCTACAGCATCCAGCTCGCGTTTCGGCGCGTGCCCGCGTCGCTCGCGGTAGCGACGCTGATCGTCTGCACTTTCTGGGGCATCGCGAGCGGCCTGGTCGGCGCGGTGGTAGTGCTAATGGGCGTAATCGCGATGGGGCCGATGCTGAAAGCAGGATACGACGTGCGCCTCGCCTCGGGCGTGATCACCGCCGGCGGCACGCTCGGCATCCTGATCCCGCCCTCGGTGATGATCATCGTCTATGCGGCGGTGGCGGGGCAGTCGGTAGTGAAACTCTACGCCGCGGCCATGTTTCCGGGTTTCTTCCTTGCGTTCCTGTATCTCGCCTACATCATCGGCTGGGCGCTCATCAATCCACGCATCGCCCCGCCGCTGCCGGCGAGCGAGCTGGTGGTGCCGGTACCCGTCTGGGTGCGGGAACTGGGCGAGGCCACTTCGCGCAACATGCTCGCGGCCTTCGCAGCCGCGGTCTTTGCGCCGGCGACGGCGCTGGCCATCGAGGCCGAAGCCCGACGCGTCTCCTACGCGATGCTGGTGAAGGGGCTGCTGGTCGCGCTCGTCCCGTTGATACTGGTCGCGGCCACGTTCGGCGGGCTGTGGTGGTACGTGGTGGTCCACAAACAGGCCGAAGCGCAGGAGGTCGCCACCATCGCGCAGCTGGCTGTGCCGCAGACCACGGTGGCACAGCCGGAAGCAACCGGGGAAAAAGCACAGGAAGCGGAGGAAAAGCCGCAGGCCCTGGGAGATGCCGAAGAAAAACCAGCCACGCCGGAGAGCGAAGACCGGACAACGAAAGGCGGCGTGGAGTGGATGGGCGATCCCGGTCTGGTCGCGGCCGCTCCGGCCGGGGCTTCGGAAAGCGGCATCGCCGCGGAGTTTTATCCCTGGTTCTGGGGCTGCTTCGGGTTTGCCGTGCTGCTGCTCGTCTGGTACTACCGGAAGTTCGATGCCGAGCAGTGGTCGGTCCTGAGGCTGCTCACCGAATCGGTGATGCCGCTCGGCATCCTCACCGTCGTGGTGCTGGGCGTGATCCTGTTCGGCATCACCACCGCGACCGAGTCGGCGGGCATCGGCGCGGCAGGGGCGTTCCTGCTCGCGCTGCAGGCAAAGACGCTCAACTGGGAAAAAGTGAAGCAGTCGATGTTCCTCACCGCCAAGACCACCTCGATGGTGTGCTGGCTGTTCGTCGGCTCGGCGCTGTTCTCGGCGGTGTTTGCGATCCTCGGCGGCCAGCATCTGGTGGAGAAATGGGTACTGGCGCTCGACCTGACGCCGCTGCAGTTCATGCTTCTGTCGCAGGCGATCATCTTCCTGCTCGGCTGGCCGCTGGAGTGGACCGAGATCATCGTCATCTTCGTGCCGATCTTCCTGCCGCTGCTGAAGCATTTCGAGATCGATCCGATCCTGTGGGGCACGCTGGTGTTCGTCAATCTGCAGGCCGCGTTCCTGTCGCCACCGGTGGCGATGTCGGCGTTCTACCTGAAGGGCGTGGCGCCCGCGCACGTCACCCTCAACCAGATTTTCGCCGGCATGATGCCCTACATGCTGGTGGTGATCCTGTGCATGGTGATCATGTACCTGTGGCCGGGCATGACGCTGTGGCTGCCTGACTACCTGTATGGCAGTTAAAACATATCGCACGCCCGGCCAGACACGCAGCAGATGGAGTTTGCTCCCCCATCCATCGCCGACCTGTTGATCGCGGCTTTCGCTGCGCTCGAGGCACTGCGCTGGCGGCGCGGTGATTATGCGCGTACGCTTCCCTACGCGAATCCCAACCGCGGCACGACCGCGGTGCTGATCGGTTGCTACGGCGTCGCAGTGCTGACGCTCAATTGGTCCGCCCCGTCGCCGCTGCCGCTACCACGCTGGGCCGAGTGGACCGGGATTGCGGTCGGCCTGGGCGGCCTCGTGCTGCGCTGGTGGGCGGTGAAACTGCCGTGGTTGCATGCTATCCGCCCGGCCGACGCCGGCGCGATGCCGCGCGTGATCCGTTGCGGGCCCTACCGCATCATTCACCAGCCGGTATATCTCGGCAATCTGGCCATTTGGTTCGGTGTGACCATGGCCTCCGGGAACCTGATCGCCTTGATCACCGTAGTCGTCGCCATGGTTGCCGCCTATGCAGTGCTCGTGTACTAGCTATGTGTCGTCCGCGACGGATTCCCCCATCACAGCGCGCAAGAGGCGATCGCGGATCGCCGCCCACGCCGCATCCCGCGGCGGTTCCTCGACCAGCATCACGTCGCAGCCCGCGGCGTCGAGCTTACGCAAATTACTATATAAATCATGGGCATATCCTTGGGCATCGGCCGCCGCCGCGATCCACGTCAGGTCCGGCACCAGCGGTCGCTGCGCCGAGCGCGCGAGTACCGCGACGCGCTTGCCCTGGCGCGCGAGACTCGCGGCGAGCTCGAGCAGCAGATCCGCCTCCATCATCATGAGCGGCGTCTGCGGTGCGTAATGCTTGGCCAGCGTGCCCGGCGCACGCGGCGATGCGGAGCCGGGCGCTGCGAGCGGCATCCCCAGTACATCCTGTAGTTGCTGCGCGCTGACCCAGCCCGGGCGCAACAAAGCCGGCCGGTCCCCCGAAAGATCGACGATGGTCGATTCGATGCCGACATCGGCGGCGCCGCCGTCGAGCACGCAATCGACCGCATCGCCGAATTCGCTGCGCACGTGCTCCGCGGTGGTCGCGCTCACGCGCCCGAAACGGTTGGCCGAAGGCGCGGCGATGCCGCCGCCGAAAGCGCGCAGCAACGCCTGGGCGACGGGGTGCGCGGGCACGCGCAGCGCCACCGTATCCTGCCCGCCCGTCACCCAGTCGCTGACCGAAGCCGCACGACGCAGGATGAGCGTCAGCGGCCCGGGCCAGAATTTTTTCGCCAGCCTGGCCGCGGCCGGCGGAACCTCGCGCGCCCAGTTGGCAAGCTGAACGGCATCGGCGACATGCACGATCAGCGGATGATCGTGCGGCCGGCCTTTGGCGGCGAATATCTTTTTCACCGCCTCCGGGTTGGAAGCATCGGCACCGAGCCCGTAGACCGTCTCGGTCGGAAACGCGACCAGACCCCCGGCGCGCAGCACCGCAACCGCATTTTCGATCTCACGCTCGGTAACCATTCCGGACACTTGGCACTTAAAATAATCAGTAAAAACAAAATTATATTGAAGCCCGGCGTTTTAATTCGCCTTGTCCGGCGGCCCCGACGCCCTCAATTTCCCGTCAACAGCCGCTGCACTTCGCGGTATTTTTCGGCGGTCTTCCGGAGTACTTCCGGCGGCAATGCCGGCGCCGGCGGTTTCTTGTCCCACGGCTGGGTCTCGAGCCAGTCGCGCACGATCTGCTTGTCGAAACTCGGCGGGCTGATGCCGGTGCGGTATTCGGCGGCGGGCCAGAAGCGCGACGAGTCGGGTGTCAGCGCTTCGTCGATCAGCACCAGATTGCCCTTCTCGTCGGTGCCGAATTCGAACTTGGTATCGGCGATGATGATGCCGCGCGTGGCGGCGTAGCCGGCGGCTTCGGCATAAAGCCGGATCGAGACGTCGCGTATCCTGGCTGCGAGTTCCGCGCCGACGATCCGCTGCGCTTCGGCGAAGGTGATGTTCTCGTCGTGCTGGCCGGCGGGCGCCTTGGATGCCGGCGTGAATATCGGCTGCGGCAGCTTGTCCGCCTGTTTCAGCCCCGCCGGCAGTTCGATGCCGCAGATCGCGCCGCTCGCCTGATAGTCTTTCCAGCCCGAGCCGATGAGGTAGCCGCGCACCACCGCCTCGATCAGCAGCGGCCTGAGCTTTTTCACCACCATGGCGCGGCCGGCAACCTGCTCGCGCTCGTTTTCGGCCACCACCGACTCGGGCGCGATTCCGGTCAGGTGGTTGGGAATGATGTGCCCGAGGCGCTCGAACCAGAACAGCGACAGCGCGGTCAGCACCCGCCCCTTGCCGGGGATGGGCGTGGGCAGGATCACGTCGAAAGCCGACAGGCGGTCGGTCTGCACTATCAGCAGCTTGTCGTCACCGACGGCATAAATGTCGCGTACCTTGCCGCGATGCAGGAAAGGCAGGCTCTTGAGATCGGACTGGAACAGCGTGGCATCGGTAGCGGTCATCGGAGATCCGGATGGGAAAATGAAAATCAGGCAGGAGCCGCAGCGGGTTCGGGATACAGTTCGCTGCGTATCGCCAGCGCGCGCTCCAGCGCGTCATCTGCGGTCGCGCCCAGCACCGTGAAATGGCCCATTTTGCGGCCCGGCCGCGCTTCGTGCTTGCCGTAGAGATGCAGCTTCGCCTGCGGGTGCGCGAACAGCTTGTCCCACGCCGGATGGCCGCGCTGCCAGGCGTCGCCCAGCAGATTGACCATCGCCACCGGCGCGAACAGTTGCGTGTCGCCCAGCGGCAGCCCGCAAAGCGTGCGCACCTGCTGCTCGAACTGCGAAGTGATGCAGGCGTCTAGGGTGTAATGGCCGCTGTTGTGCGGCCGGGGCGCGATTTCGTTCGCCAGCAGGCGGCCGTCCGCCGTCACGAAAAACTCGACCGCCAGCACGCCGCAATAGCCGAAACGGTCGGCCACTTCGACCGCGGCGCGCTCTGCCTGCTGCGCCAGCGCCGGCGCAATGCGCGCCGGAACGACGCTGACATCGAGGATGCCGTTGCGATGGCGGTTCTCGGCGAGCGGGAAACAGCGCACCATGCCGTCGGCGCCACGCGCCGCCACCACCGAGACTTCGCACGCCAGCGTCACCAGTTTTTCCAGCACGCACGGCTCGCGCCCCAGCGCGGTGAAAGCGGCGCGCGCCTCGTCCGCGCCCGCCACGCGCGCCTGGCCTTTGCCGTCATAGCCGAAGCGCGCGCGCTTGAGCACGCCGGGAAACAATGCGCCTTCGAGGCCGTCGAAATCGGACTCGCGCTCGATCACCGCAAACGGCGCCACCTCCAGACCGGCTTCGCTCAGAAAGCGTTTTTCGCGGATGCGATCCTGCGCCACCGCCACGCAGTCTCCCGCCGGCCGCACCGGACAGTGGCTTGCCAGCCAGCGCAGGCTTTCCGCGGGAACGTTCTCGAACTCGGTCGTCACCGCAACGCAGGTGTCGGCGAGCTGCTGCAGCGCTTCGTGATCCTGGTAGGAAGCCTTGAGATGGACATCGGCGATCGCGCCCGCCGGGCTCAGGGGATCGGGGTCGAGCACCGCGACGCGATATCCCATGCTGTGGGCGGCAAGCGTGAACATGCGGCCCAGCTGACCGCCGCCCAGCATGCCCAGCATGGCGTCGGGAAAAATCATTTTGCGGACTGCGGCAGCTTCATCGCGCGCACCGCCTGCGTCTGCCGGCTGCGGAAAGCGTCGAGGCGCCGCGCGAGCCGCGCGTCGTGGCGCGCGAGCAGCGCCACGGCGAACAGGCCGGCGTTGGCGGCGCCGGCCTCGCCGACGGCGAAAGTCGCGACCGGAACGCCCTTGGGCATCTGCACGATGGACAGCAGCGAATCCAGCCCCTGCAGATGCCGCGTCGGCACCGGCACGCCCAGCACCGGGACGATGGTCTTGGCCGCGAGCATGCCCGGCAAGTGCGCCGCGCCCCCCGCCCCGGCGATGATGCACTTCAGGCCGCGCCGCGCCGCGGTCGCCGCGTATTCGTACAGCAGGTCCGGCGTGCGATGCGCCGAAACGATGCGGGTTT
>JBKBXX010000093.1:0-12786 GCA_046313915.1 Burkholderiales bacterium
GGTCGTCGGTTGGTCGGGGTGGAGAGATTTGAACTCCCGACATCCTGGTCCCAAACCAGGCGCGCTACCAGGCTACGCTACACCCCGGGAAAACGATTTCGGCACCGGCCGCCAAACCGATGTTACGCCAAGACTCAAAGGCGCGTAATATACTCCCCGCCCCATCAGCGGTCAATCGGACGGGGCGCACAGCGGGGTTTTTACGACAGTTTTCCCGGCGGCTTGCGGGGCAGTGAAAATTCTGATATTAAAGCGGTTTTTTTGAATGGATAATACGGCTCATGGCCACTGCACTACACAAGGCGTTCCCGGCTTACAAGCCCAAGGGGAAGGAGGAGTATATGAATCCCCGCCAACTCGCGCACTTTCGCAGCATGCTCGAGCAGATGAAGCGTGATCTGTCGCAGGATATCGACCGTACTGTCCACACCATGCAGGATGAAGCGACGGTTTTTGCCGATCCCAACGACCGCGCGAGCCAAGAATCCGACATGTCGCTCGAGCTGAGAAACCGCGACCGCGAACGCAAGCTCATCAAGAAAATCGACGAGACGATCGCGCGCATCGACGCCGGCGATTACGGTTATTGCGAATCCTGCGGCGTCGAAATCGGCTTGAAGCGCCTCGAAGCGCGCCCCACGGCTACCCTCTGCATCGACTGCAAGACGCTGGACGAGATGCGCGAACGCCAGGTCGCCAAGTAAGCCGGCCAACAATTGCAGGCACTAAAAAACAAGGGGCAGCCAGACTGCCCCTTGTTGCTTTCGCACGCGCGGAAAATCCGCCGCTACTGGGTCGCGGTCGGCTGCGCGGTTTGGGTCTGCTCGGCCGCCGCCGCCTTCATCGACAGGCGCAAACGGCCTTTCTCGTCAGCCTCGAGGACCTTGACGCGCACCAACTGGCCTTCCTTGAGGTGGTCCGCCACGTTGGCGACGCGCTCATTGGCGATCTGCGAAATATGCAGCAGGCCGTCGCGGCCGGGCAGCACGCTGACGATCGCCCCGAAATCGAGCAGCTTGAGCACCGTGCCCTCGTAGATCCGGCCGACTTCGACATCGGCAGTCAGCTCTTCGATGCGCTTCTTCGCCGCTTCCCCGCCTTCCGAGGAAACACAGGCGATGGTCACGGTGCCGTCGTCCTCGATGTCGATGGTGGTGCCGGTTTCTTCGGTGATGGCGCGGATCACCGCGCCGCCCTTGCCGATGACATCGCGGATTTTTTCGGGTTTGATCTTGATGGTGATCATGCGCGGCGCGTAGGCAGAAAGCTCGCTGCGCGGGCTGCCCACGACCTGTTTCATTTTTTCAAGAATGTGCAAACGCCCTTCGCGCGCCTGCACCAGCGCCGCATGCATGATCTCCTTGGTGATGCCGGTGATCTTGATGTCCATCTGCAATGCGGTCACGCCGCGCTCGGTGCCCGCAACCTTGAAATCCATGTCGCCGAGATGATCCTCGTCGCCCAGAATGTCGGTGAGCACGGCAAAGCGGTTGCCCTCCTTGATCAGTCCCATCGCAATGCCCGCGACGTGGGCTTTCAGCGGCACGCCGGCGTCCATCAGCGACAGACAGCCGCCGCACACCGAGGCCATCGAGCTCGAGCCGTTCGATTCCGTGATTTCCGAGACCACGCGCAGCGAGTAGGCGAACTCTTCCGGCGTCGGCAGCACCGCCAGCAGCGCGCGCTTGGCGAGCCGGCCATGGCCGATTTCACGGCGCTTGGGCGTACCCACGCGCCCCGTCTCGCCGGTGGAATAAGGCGGGAAATTGTAATGGAGCATGAAGCGCTCCTTGTATTCGCCCTGCAGCGCGTCGATGATCTGCTCGTCGCGCGAAGTGCCGAGGGTGGCCACCACCAGCGCCTGGGTCTCGCCGCGGGTGAACAGCGCCGAGCCATGGGCGCGCGGCAACACGCCGGTGCGTATCGTGATCGGACGCACGGTGCGGGTATCGCGTCCATCGATCCGCGGCTCACCCTCGAGGATCTGGCTGCGCACGATTCTCGCTTCGATGTTGCCGAATTCGTTCTTGATCAGGTTTTCCTGGTCCGGGTCGGTGCCCGGCGGCGCCAGTTCCGCGAGGACACGGCTGCGGATCTCGTCGATACGCGCGCTGCGCGCCTGTTTTTCCCTGATCTGGTACGCCGCGCGCAAATCGGCTTCGCAAAGCTCGACCATGCGGTCGATTCGCTGCTGGTTCGTGGCGGGCGGCGTCCAGTCCCACAGCGGCACGCCCGCCTCGTCGACCAGTTCATTGATGACGTTGATGACCGCCTGCATCTGCTCGTGGCCATACATCACGGCGCCGAGCATGACGTCCTCGGGCAGCTCCCGCGCCTCGGATTCGACCATCAGCACCGCCTGCTGCGTGCCCGCCACCACCAGATCGAGCGCGCTCGACTCGAGCTCCGTCGCGGTGGGGTTGAGCACGTATTGTCCATCGAGATAACCGACACGCGCCGCGCCGATCGGACCGTTGAAGGGGATGCCGGAGAGCGCGAGCGCGGCCGAGGCGCCTATCATCGCCGGAATGTCGGAATCGACTTCACTATTCGACGACATGACGGTGGCCACGATCTGCACTTCGTTGTAAAAGCCCTCGGGAAACAGCGGCCTGATCGGACGATCGATGAGGCGCGAAGTCAGGATTTCCTTTTCCGAGGGGCGGCCTTCGCGCTTGAAAAATCCGCCGGGAATCTTGCCTGCGGCGTAAGTGCGCTCCTGGTAATCGACGGTCAGGGGCAGGAAATCCTGTCCCGGCTTGGCTCTCTTGTTGCCCACCACCGTGACCAGCACCACCGTGTCTTCCATGTTGACCAGCACCGCGCCGCTCGCCTGGCGCGCGATCTCGCCCGTTTCCAGCGTCAGGTTATGACGCCCATACATCAGTGTTTTCTTTATATGATTCAAGATGTTATCCTTTTCCTGAAAACGCAAAGACCGCGCAATCGCGGTCTTCGGTCAAATCATTCATCGTGCACACAGCGATACATCCCTGCCGCAGCACGCGGGGAAACAGACCTTTGGTTCGTACTCCGCGCCACCCATGCAAGGGCCAGTGTGACTTACTTGCGCAGGCCGAGCCGTTCGATCAGCGCCTTGTACTTCTCTGCATTATTTTTCTTCAAATAATCCAGCAACTTGCGGCGACGGCTCACCATCCGCAACAAACCCCGGCGCGAGTGGTGATCCTTGACATGGGCCTTGAAATGCTCGGTGAGATCGGTGATCCGCGCCGTCAGCAACGCCACTTGCACTTCCGGCGATCCGGTATCGCCCTGGGCCCGCTGGTAATCCCTGACCAGCTGCGCCTTTTGATTGGTTGTTACCGCCATTTTGCTTCTCCAACTGGAAATCCCGCCATTTTACCCTCTAACCCTGCGTTTTCTCAAGCATTACTTACCGGCCGCCCGCCGCGCCGCGCCGGCGGGCCGTTTCAGGCATCGCGCTGCTGCGCGCGCAGGCGCTGCGCCACGATTTTACCCGCGGGCCCGACTCGGGCGACGCCGAGAAAATCCTGTCGTGGCCCGTACACCCGCACCGGACCGGCCGCGAGCACTTCGGGCCATTCGAGTTCCTGGCCGGCGAGGAGCCGTCTGGCCTCGCCGGCGCCCAGATCGATGCGCGGCAAAGTAGCCACCAGCGCATCGACCGGCAGCAGCCGCGCCCGGCGTTGTTCCAGCGGCGCATCCTGCAGCACTTCGAGGGCGATTGCGCCGCAATCGCGGTCGAGCCGGAAGCCGCCGACCGCGGTACGCCTCAAGGCGGCCAGGCACGCGCCGCAACCGAGCTCGCGGCCGATATCTTCGGCGAGCACGCGGATGTACGTGCCTTTGCTGCACCGTACCGTGATCCCGAAGGTGTCGCCCTCGAACGCCACGAGATCGAGCGCGGCGATGGTCACCGGGCGTGGCACGCGCGGCAACGCCACGCCGGCGCGCGCATATTCGTAGAGCGGCCGCCCGTGGTGCTTGAGCGCGCTGTACATCGGCGGCGTCTGCATGAGGTTGCCGACAAAGCGCCGCAGGACCGCCTCCAGCTGCGCGCGGGAGACGTCCACGGCGGCAGTCGCGACGAGTTCCCCTTCCCTATCGCCGGTGGTGGTGGTCACGCCCAGCTTGACGGTCGCCGCATAGGTCTTGTCGCTCTCCAGCAGCAGATGGGAAAACTTGGTCGCTTCGCCGAAACACACCGGCAGCAGACCGCTCGCCATCGGGTCGAGCGTGCCGGTATGGCCGGCTTTCGCCGCAAGCAGCAAGGCCCGCGCGCGACTCACTGCGGTCTGCGAACTGATGCCGGAGGGTTTGTCGAGCAGCAACACGCCGTCGACCGCCTGCCGCCGCGGCCTGCGCTGCACGGCAACGGCCTGCACGCCATCGTCCATCACTTGTCTGCCGAGTGCCCGGAATCGGAGGCGACCGCGTCATCGATCAGACGCGACAGGCGCACGCCGCGTTCGACCGAAACGTCGTACTTGAAATGCAATTCCGGCACGACGCGCAGTTTGATGTGACGCGCGAGCTGGCTGCGCAGGAAACCTGCCGCATGCTGCAGGGCGGCAGCGGTCTCCGTGGCTTTTTCCGCCTCACCCAGCTGCGTGAAAAACACCTTGGCGTGCGCGTAATCCTGGCTCACTTCGACGTCGGTGATGGTCAGCATGCCGATGCGCGGATCCTTCAACTCCAGCCGGATGATGTCGGACAGCTCGCGCTGGATCTGTTCGGCGATGCGCCGGCTGCGCGGATAATCCTTGGGCATGTTTTGAGTTTCCGGAAAAAAACGAAGCCGGGCGCACGAAGCGCACCCGCGACTTCTGGACTTCAGTCTCGGACTACAGCGTTCTCGCGACTTCGATCACTTCGTAGGCCTCGATCTGATCGCCGACCTTGAGGTCGTTGAAATTCTTCAGCGACAGACCGCATTCGAATCCCGCCTTGACTTCGCGCACGTCATCCTTGAAACGCTTCAGCGAATCGAGCTCGCCGTCGTGGATGACGACGTTATCGCGCAACACGCGCACCCTGGAGCCGCGCTTCACGATGCCATCGAGCACCATGCAGCCGGCGACCGTGCCGATCTTTGAAATACGGTATATTTCGCGCACTTCGACCAGGCCGGTGACGGTTTCCTTTTTTTCCGGAGCGAGCATGCCGGAGAGCGCCGCCTTGATTTCGTCGACCGCGTCGTAAATGACGTTGTAATAGCGGATGTCGACGCCGTTGCTCTCGGCCAGCTTGCGTGCCATGGCATCGGCGCGGACATTGAAGCCGATGACGACCGCTTTCGACGCCAGCGCCAGGTTGATGTCGGATTCGGTGATGCCGCCGACCGCGGCGTGCACGATGTTGACCTTGACCTCGTCGGTCGAGAGCTTGGACAGCGCATGCGCGAGGCCCTCGTACGAACCCTGGACATCGGCCTTGATGATCAGCGACAGTGTCTTGGCCTCGCCTTCGCCCATCTGCCCGAACATGTTCTCGAGCTTGGCCGCCTGCTGCTTGGCGAGCTTGACGTCGCGGTACTTGCCCTGGCGGAAGAGCGCGATCTCGCGCGCCTTGCGCTCGTCGCCCAGCACCTGCACTTCGGAGCCCGCCGCAGGAACATCCGAAAGGCCGAGGACTTCCACCGGAATCGACGGACCGGCCTGCTCGATGACATGCCCGGCCTCGTCCACCAGCGCCCGCACGCGGCCGAACACGGCTCCCGCCAGCAGCACGTCGCCGCGCTTGAGCGTGCCCGACTGCACCAGCACCGTCGCCACCGGACCGCGGCCCTTGTCGATGCGCGACTCGATCACCAGGCCCTTGGCCGGAGCGTCCCGCGGCGCCTTGAGCTCGAGCACTTCCGCCTGCAGCAAAATCCGCTCGAGCAGTAGGTCGATCCCCTTGCCGGTCTTGGCCGACACTTCGACGAACATGGTGTCGCCGCCCCATTCCTCGGGCACCACTTCCTGCGCCGCCAGATCCTGCTTGACCCGGTCGGGATTGGCCTCGGGCTTGTCGATCTTGTTGAGCGCCACGACGATCGGCACGGCTGCCGCCTTGGCATGGTGGATCGCTTCTATCGTCTGTGGCATGACGCCGTCATCGGCGGCAACCACCAGCACCACGATGTCGGTAACCTTGGCGCCGCGCGCGCGCATCGCGGTGAACGCTTCGTGGCCGGGCGTATCGAGAAAGGTGATCATGCCCCTGTCGGTATGGACATGATAGGCGCCGATGTGCTGGGTGATGCCGCCGGCTTCGCCGCTGGCAACGCGCGTGCGCCGGATATGGTCGAGCAGCGAGGTCTTGCCGTGATCGACGTGTCCCATGACGGTCACCACCGGAGCGCGCGGCTCGAGCTTGACCGCAGCCGGCGTCTGCTGCTGTTCTGCCAGGAAAGCATCGGGCTCGTCGAGCCTCGCGCGTTTGGCGATATGGCCCATCTCCTCGACCACGATCATCGCGGAATCCTGGTCGAGCACCTGATTGATGGTCGCCATGGTGCCGAGCTTCATCAGGGCCTTGATGACTTCCGCCGCCTTCACCGCCATTTTGTGCGCGAGCTCACCGACCGTGATGGTTTCCGGCACCATGATTTCGCGCACCACCGGCTCGGTGGGCGCGGTAAAAGCGTGCTCGTGCTGCGCCGCGCTTTCTTCCTTGTGGGCGGCGTGGCGCGCCTTGCGCTCGCGCCATCCGAGACCGCCGGCCGCATCGCCGCGCGTCTTGATGCCGCGTTTCTTGGCCGATTCGTCCTTCCACACCACCTGCTTGACCGGTTTCTTGACGCTCTTCTTCTCGGGCTTGCCGGCTTTCTCCTCGGGCTTGTGCAGCGTTCCCTCGACATGGGCGCCGGCTTCGGCCACGGCCGCCGCGGGTTTCGCCTCGGCCGCCGGTTGGACTTCGGCTGCTGCGGGTTTCGCCTCGGCTTCGAGCGGTGTTTTCTTGCGGCGCTCCTGCTCCTGTTTTTTCTGGAGATCCTCGGCCTGGCGCGCGGCGAGCTCGGCCTGCTTCTTCGCTTCCGCTTCGCGCAGCGCGATCTGCTCTTCGTCGAGAACCGGTTTGGTTTCGGCTGGCGGCGCTTCGGCCTCGAGCGCGTCGCGCTTCACCAGCACGCGCTTTTTGCGCACTTCGACCTGGATGGTGCGCGATTTGCCGCTGCTGTCCGATTTCTTGATCTCGGTGGTCTGCTTGCGCGTGAGCGTAATCTTCTGCTTGGCTTCCTTGCCGCCGTGCACCTCGCGCAGATAATCGAGCAGCTGGGTCTTGTCCTTCTCCGTGAGCGGGGTATCCGCGGTCAACGCCTTCCTGACGCCGGCCGCCCGCAGCTGCTCCAGCAGCAGCGCCGGGGGCAATCCCAGTTCTTTGGCAAATTGCGTGACGTTGATATGCGCCATGTATCTTTTCTTAAGCGTTGGTTGCAGCAAACCACGGGGCGCGCGCCGCCATGATCAGCTGTTTGGCGCGCTCCGCGTCGAGCGCAGTGAGTTCCACCAGATCGTCGGTGGCGAAATCGGCGAGTTCTTCCTGGGTGCTGACGCCCTTGGATGCCAGCAGCCGCGCGGTCTCGCTGTCCATGCCTTCGACCTTCATCAGGTCTTCCACGTCGTGCTCCACCCGCTCTTCGCTGACGATCGCCTGGGTGAGCAGCGCATTGCGCGCCCGGCTGCGCAGTTCGTTGACTGTCGCCTCGTCGAAAGCCTCGATTTCGAGCATTTCGCCCATCGGCACGTAGGCGACCTCTTCCAGCGTCGAAAAACCTTCCTGCACCAGGATGTCGGCAACCTCTTCGTCGACGTCGAGCTTTTCCATGAACATCGCGCGCACCCGCGCCGTTTCCTCTTCGGTCTTTTTCCGCGATTCCTCGACCGTCATCAGATTGATCTCCCAGCCGGTCAATTCGCTCGCGAGCCTCACGTTCTGGCCGTTGCGGCCTATCGCCTGGGCGAGATTTTCCTCGTCGACGACGATGTCCATGCTGTGCTTCTCCTCGTCGACGACGATGCTGCTCACCTCGGCCGGCGCCAGCGCATTGATCACGAACTGCGCGGGATCGGGGTTCCACAGAATGATATCGACGCGCTCGCCGGCGAGTTCGGAAGTCACGGCCTGCACGCGCGAGCCGCGCATGCCGACGCAGGTGCCGATGGGATCGATGCGCGGATCGTTCGATTTGACCGCGATCTTGGCGCGGGAGCCGGGGTCGCGTGCGGCGGCCTTGATCTCGATCATGCCGTCTTCGAGCTCCGGCACCTCCATCTCGAAGAGCTTGACCAGGAACTCGGGGACGGTGCGCGACAGGATCAGTTGTGGCCCGCGGCTCGTGCGGTCGATTTTCCACACATAGGCGCGCACGCGGTCGCCGACGCGCAGGTTTTCCTTGGGAATCATCTGCTCGCGCGGCAGCACCGCCTCCAGGCGGCCCGACTCGATGATCGCATTGCCGCGCTCCATGCGCTTGATCATCCCGGTCACCACGTTTTCCTCGCGCTGCAGGAAATCGTTGAGAATCTGTTCGCGCTCCGCTTCCCGGATTTTCTGCAGGATGACCTGCTTCGCGGTCTGCGCGCCGATGCGGCCGAACTCGACCGGCTCCAGTGGCTCCTCGATGTAGTCGTCGAGATTGACGCCGGGATTGCGCTTTTGCGCCTCGCTCAACGCGATCTGCCGCGCCGGCACCTCGACGGCATCGTCGGGCACGACGTGCCAGCGGCGAAACGACTGGTAATCGCCGGTGGCCGGGTCGATGGCGACACGCACCTCGACGTCGTCATGGAAGCGCTTCTTGGTTGCCGACGCGAGCGCCTGTTCCAGCGCGCCGAACACGATCGCCTTGTCGACGCTCTTTTCGCGCGCCAGCGCATCCACGAGCAGTAAAATTTCGCGGCTCATTCCGACCTCCTGCTAGATTGCGGGAACCAGCCGCGCTTTTTCCAGGTTGGCGAGATCGAGCGACAGCACCTTGCCGTCGACTTCGATCTGCACCTTGCCCGCGCTGGTTTCCCGCAACACACCCACAAAGTTTCTCTGTCCATCGAGTGGCACACGCAGCCTGACGCGCGCCTTCTGTCCGGTGAAACGTACGAAATCCTGCTCTTTCTTCAACGACCGGTCGAGCCCCGGCGACGACACTTCCAGCCGGTCGTAATCGACGTTCTCGACCGCCAGCAGTCGCGTCAAATGATGGCTGACCTTCGCGCAATCGTCGATGTCGACGCCCCCGGGCTTGTCGATAAAAACGCGCAGGAACAAACGCTTGCCGGCCTTTTCCAAGTCCACCAGCTCGTAACCGAGTCCGTTCAGCGTGTGTTCCAATAATGCCTGTAAATCCATTACAAATCAGTGCTATAAATAAAAAATGGGCGCACCGCCCATCTTTTTTTTCAAATAGGGAAGGGATTCTAACAAAAACTGTGCCATAAACCAATAGCGATGTTCGAATCGTCGCTGAATTATCGCAGTTTTTGGGACTGGCCCGCTGGCCCCGCGGTCCGGAAATCGGTCGCCTTCGGGCCGGCAGCGGAAAGCCTTGTGCCGCGGCATCTCGAAGCGGTTTCCGCGCCGCGGGCCGCCGCGCCCGGCGCGCCGGCGCCCAAGCCGCTACAATGAGGGCCGGCAAGACGCGGGAAAATCTCGCGATCCTATATAACTTATTGTTTTTAAACACCTTTAGTTCAGAACCTCCTCCCGGAGGCAAACACGATGGCCTTGCCCCCCACCCGCGGCGTGCCCGCTTTCTTCGGCTGTGCGCTTTTTCTGCTGCTCGTCGCGGCCGGCGGCACCCGCGGTGAACCCCTGCCTTTCGGCACGAGCCGCGGCACGGTCGTCCTCGGCGATACGGAACTTGAGGTCGTGACGTACAAGCCGGCGAATTACGCCGGCGGGCCGCTGCTCGTTTCCTTCCACGGCCTGAGCAGAAACATCGACGCCTATCTGGCGGCGACGCAAGCGATCGCCGACCGCAACGGCATGCTGGCGGTGCTGCCGCTGTTCGACCGCGAGCGTTTCCCGTACTGGCGTTATCAGGCGCTGGGCATCACGCGCGTTTCACGCCGGGTCGTTTCCGGCCCCATCGCAGTCGAACCTCCAACGCAGTGGACCAGCGAACTGATCCTCAAGCTGGTCGACCGCATCCGCGGCGACGAAGGGCGTCCCGACCTGGATTACTATCTGATCGGCCATTCCGCCGGCGGGCAGATCGCGAACCGTTTTGCGGCTTTCGTCCCGAATGGCGCCAAGCGCATCGTCGTCGCCAACCCTTCATCGTATGTGCAGCCGACGCGGCGCGCACGCTTCCCCTACGGCTTCGGCGATCTGCCGGAGGCAATGGCCAACGACGCGCAATTGCGCAACTACCTGGCGCAGCCCATGACCCTGTTGCTCGGCACCGCGGACGTACTGACCAAAGACCTCGACCTGCTGCCGCCGGCGCAGCAGCAGGGCGCCACGCGCCATGAACGCGGGCTGAACGTGTTTCACGCCGCGCAGCAACTCGCGCACGACCAAGGCTGGGCTTTCAACTGGCGGCTGGTCGAAGTACCGGGCGTCGGCCACAACGTCGGCGCGATGTACGCCGGTCCACAGGCCGCTGCCGCGCTGCTCGGACAATAATCTCCGTCAGTCGCGCTTTTCTGTTTCCGGCAACGCCTTGCGCAAATGCACCGGCTCGCGGCGCGCCCGCGCCCTCACCCGGAGATTGAGCATTTCCACCGCCACCGCGAACGCCATCGCGAAATAGATGTAGCCCTTCGGGATATGCAGATCCCAGCCTTCGCCGATCAGGGCGACGCCGACCAGGATCAGGAACGACAGCGCGAGCATCTTGATGGTCGGATGACGGTCGACGAAAGCGCCGATCGGCCCCGCGGCCACCAGCATGACCGCCACGGCGAGCACGATCGCGACCACCATGATTTTCACCTCCTCGACCATGCCCACCGCCGTGATCACCGAATCGAGCGAAAACACGATGTCGATCACGGCGATCTGTGCGATCACCGCGCCGAAAGTCGCCACCGCCGCCACCGCGGCGCCGCCTTCTTCTTCGCCTTCGAGGCAATGGTGGATTTCATGCACGCTTTTCCACAACAGGAACAGGCCGCCGCCCACCAGGATCAGGTCGCGCCCCGACACTTCCTTGCCGAACATCGAGAACAGCGGCGCGGTGAGCGTCATCAGCCAGGCGAGCGAAAACAGCAGGCCGATCCGCGTCAGCATCGCCAGCGCAAGCCCAAGGGTGCGCGCTTTCGCGCGCTGCTGCTCGGGCAGCCGGCCGCACAGGATCGAAATGAAAATGATGTTGTCCACGCCCAGCACGATTTCGAGCAGCGTCAGCGTCACGAGCGCGAGCCACGCCTGCGGATCGGCAAGCCATTCCATGGGATATCCCCCGTTGTCACTTGATATTTGATTATTCGCCCCAGCCGGCGCGATTTCACCAGCCGCCGAAACGCTCCCACACCGCCTCGACCGTGGTGCCGCCGTCGACCACATGGTAGCGCGAGTGCTGCGCGGCAGTCGCGCAGGCGTGATTGGGCAGAATGCGCAACTGCGTGCCGAGCGGAAAGCGCGTGCAGTCCACCGTGCCGCCGCTGCGGCTGGTGACGATGCCGTGCTCCTGGCTGGTTTCGGACACGACGAGACCGTCAAGCGGCACGCCGTGCACATCGCATACCACGCCATAACCCTGGTCGCGCCACTGCTTCGCGGTGCCGCGGTCGCGCGACAGTGCCATCCAGCCGGCGTCGGTGACGATGCGGTTTTTCCGCGGCTGATGGCCGATCACGGTCGCGAGCACCGAGAGCGCGATATCGTCGAGGGCGCATACGCCCAGCCCCGCCATCACGAGATCGAAAAACATGTAGACGCCGGCGCGCACCTCGGTCACACCTTCGAAACTGTCGGCGTAAGTCGCGGTCGGCGTCGAACCGACGCTCACCACCGGACACGGCAGGCCCGCGCCCCTGAGCGCTGCGGCGCAGGCCACCGCCGCCGCGCGCTCCTGCCCGGCCAGCGCGAGTATCGCGCCCGCCGACCTGCAATCGTAGGAGCCGCCCGCGTGCGTCATCACGCCGCGCAGCGTCGCGCCGCGCTCCAGATCGAGGACCGCGCCTATCCTGAGCAAGGCCTCGTCGTCCGGACTGACTCCCGAGCGATGGCCGTCGCTGTCGATTTCGATCAGCGCCGGCAGGTCCATGCCGTGCGCCCGCCCGCACGCGGCGAGCGCCTGCGCGGCGGCGACGCTGTCGACGAGCACCGTGACCTCCGCGCCCGCCCTGCGCAGCGCCACGACGTGATCGAGCTTGTTCGGCGCAATGCCGACGGCATAGAGAATGTCGCGCACGCCGTGCGCGAAGAAATATTCGGCCTCTTTCAACGTCGAGACCGTGATGCCTCCCGGCTGGCCGGCAAGCGCGAGCCGCACGACGTCCATCGATTTCGCGGTCTTGACGTGCGGGCGCAGACCGACGCCGAGCCGCGCGAGGTGCTCGCGCATGCGCGCGATGTTGCGTTCGAGCCGGCCGCGGTCGAGGACCAGCGCCGGCGTTTCGAGTTCCTCCAGCTTCATCTGCGGGGCCGTAAAGTTCCGCTATTATATCGAAGCGGTCACCAGCGCTTGTGAAACACGAAGAAAGGACGGCAGATGAGCACGCAGTTCGAACGGCTTGAGCAGTGGGTGGGCAGGAAAGAGAGCAAGACCGATGTCGCGAGCGCGTGGCCGGTTGCGGCGATGGCGGCAACGCTCGACCACCGCGAGCCGCAACCCGTGAATGGCGACCCCGTCCCGCCGGGCTGGCACTGGCT
>JBKBXX010000094.1:0-12340 GCA_046313915.1 Burkholderiales bacterium
GGCGCGCCGTTCGCCACCTTGCGCTCGATCTGCTGCCACTCGTCGGGGGCGTAGAACACGCACACCAGTTCGCCCAGCCGCGACAGCAGCGCGCACACCACCGCTTCCTCGCCTTCCCTGACGCCGGCCTGCTCGGTGAGACGGCGCGCCACCAGCCCGGTCAGCATCACTTCGGCGAGCAGCTTTTTGGCTTTTTCGTGATTGGCGCTCATGCCCTTGAAGCTGTCGAGCAGCCGCAGTCCGAGCGCGAGATGGCCGATCGCCTCCTGGCCCAGCACCAGCACCGCGCGGCTCACCGTGGTGATGTTGCCGCCGAACGGCGAGTACATCGCGGAATTGGCGAGCCGCAGCACTTTCTGGGTCAGCGAGAAATCGGTGATCACCGTCGACACCAGCTTTTCGAGATGATCGGTCTGCGACTGGGTCGCGGCGACGATTTTGCGGATCGAATGCGACAGCGTCGGAAAATCGCCGCATTCGGCCATGCGCGCCCACAGGGTGTCGAGCACGCGCTCCTTGGCGGAAGTCATCGTGCGCGCCCGCTCACGACCGCCGCTGCGAAATCGTCGGCGGACATCGGTTCGCCGATGTGGAAACCCTGCACCAGCGGACAGCCTTTCTCGCGCAGCAGCTCGAGCTGGCGCTGTTGTTCCACGCCTTCGGCGACGGCCTGCAGTCCGAGTTCGCGCGCAAGCCCCAGCACCGCCGAGACGATGATGAGGTCGCTGGGCGAATGCAGCATGTCGCACACGAACGAGCGGTCGATCTTGAGCGAGGACAGCGGAAAGCGCTTCAGATAGGCGAGCGACGAATAACCGGTGCCGAAATCGTCGACGGCGATGTGGATGCCGAGCTGTGTGAGGCGGGCGAGCACCGCCAGCGTCTGCTCGGGATTGTGCAGTAGCACGTTTTCGGTGATTTCCAGTACCAGGCGCGACGGCGCGAGGCCCGACTCGGCGAGCGCCTCGCGCACGTGCGTGACGAAATTGTCATGACGGAATTGCCGCGGCGAGACGTTGACCGACATCGACAGCCCTTTCAGTCCCGCGCGGTCCCACTGCGCCGCCTGCATGCACGCGGTGCGCAGCGCCCACGCGCCCAGCAGATTGATGAGGCCGTTTGCCTCGGCGATCGGGATGAATTCCGCGGGCGACACTGCTTGATCCGGGGTGTCCGGCCAGCGCATCAGCGCCTCGGCGCCGACGATGGTGCCGTCGGTGCGCGCGATCGGCTGATAGTGCAGGCGGAAAGTGCCGTTGCGCGCCGCCTCGAACATCGCGTGTTCGATTTCGAGGAAGCGCGAACGCGCCGCGGCGAGCTTTTCGTTGAACAGCTGCCAGCGGTTGCGGCCGAGATCCTTGGCGCGGTAGAGCGCCATGTCGGCGCAGCGCATCAGCGCTTCGCCGTCGGTGGCGTGGGCGGGATAGAGCGCAAACCCGATGCTCATGCTGACGAACAGCGTCTGCCCGTCCACCAGAAACGGCGCCTGCATCGCTTCGACCAGCCGGCGGGCGAGGCTGTCCACCTGCGCGAGGGAGGCGATGCCGGGCAGGATCAGCGCGAATTCGTCGCCGCCCACGCGCCCGACGGTGTCGTCGCCGCGCAACTGGATTTTCAGGCGCGCCGCGGCCTGCTGCAGCAGCGCGTCGCCCGCGGCGTGCCCCAGCGAGTCGTTGACGCGCTTGAAACTGTCGAGGTCGGTGACGGCCACCGCAAACCCGCCTTCGGTGCGGCGCGCCTGCGCGAGCGCCTGCTCGATGCGTTCGGCCACCAGCGCGCGATTGGGAATGCCGGTGAGCGGGTCGTGCGCCGCAGCGCGGACGAGCTCTTCCTCGCGCTCTTTTTCTTCGGTGATGTCGCGGCCGGCGACGAGCACGGCGCGAGCGGGATCGTGGGCGTCGCGGATGAAGCGCAGCTCCACGCACGCGGTTTGCGTGACCCGCTTGATCATCCTGACGGTCACGCATTCGCGCGCACCGGCCGCGGCGTCGAGCCGCTTCAGCGCCTGCTCGAATGCTGCCGTGTCTTCGCTGTCGATGAGATCGCTCAACCGCAGGCCGGCGAGATACTCGGGAGCGCAGCCGAGCAGCAGCGGCAGCCCCTCGGAAGCTTCGAGCAGCGTGCCGTCGGGTGCCAGCCGCGCGAAAAAATCGAGGCCGTAATCGACGAGCAGCTTGAGCCGGCGGTGGGTCGCGCCATCGGCTTCCGAGTCCAATTTGTTGATTGTCAAGACGTTTGATTGCATGTGGACGAGACTTTCGCTGGCCGGGCCAAGCGGCTCCTGGTCAAATTACGGCATTTGCGGCAGCCGACTTGAGCCGCGGCTGGCCGCCGAGCGGTAGCGACGAAGCGCGGGTGCCTCAGGCGGGCGCGCCGATTCCGGCCGGGGCCGAAGCCTTGGCGCTATGATATTGATTTATATGTATTTTTATGAAAGCGGGATGGTAGGGGAACGCAGCTCCGTCGGTGCGCCGGGGAGAGCGGGATCGCGCCGGAGGTTTTTTTGCTTTTCCCCGGCGCCGGGCGGGCTATTTCGTGAGCTGCTCGCGCAGCCAGCGCCAGCCCGCCGGCCCCCATTCGCGCTCGTTTTTCGCGGCGATGTGGCCGTCGTCGGGATAGACGCGCGCCACGCGTCCCGTCGGCGGGCCGCTTTCGAGCGCGAGGTACAGATTGCCGATGGGCGAAAGGTGATCGACCTTGCCGTTCACCAGGAACATCGGCATGGTGAGTTTTTCGAGCAGGCCGTTGTCCTTCAGCGACCAGCGCAGAAATTCCGCGCGCTGCTCCTCTTCGGTCGCTTCGCGTGCCGCGGGGCGCGTGCCGCGCGGGCCGAACCAGTTCTTTTTCGCGCGCTCGAGCGCGGCCTTGCGCCATGCGGCGCGTTCTTCGGGCGTGCCCCAGTAGCCGACGCCCGCCGGGGCGACCGAGATCAGCGCCTTGATGCGCGGATCGTGCGCCGCGAGCCGCATCACCCACAGTCCGCCGCGGCTCACGCCGAAAGCGCCCAGCCGTGCACTGTCGATTTCGGGACGGGCGGCGAGCGCATCGAGCGCCGATTGCCACGCCACCACCGATTCGGGCGCGTGCGGAAACGTGGTCTGGCCGGTGCCCGGCGCATCCACCACCAGCGCCGCCAGGCCTTCGGCCAGCGCGCCTTCGGCGTATTTTTCGCGATCTTCCTTGTACATGTCGCCGCCGCACATCACCAGCACCGCGGGCACGCGCCGCGCCGAGGCGGCCGGCGGCAGCCGCAGGTGGCCGACCGCTTCCATGCCGTCGCGGCTGACGCGCAGCGTTTCGATCGGCGCATCGAGCAGTTCGGTGGCGCGCCTGAAGCATTCGAGATAGCGGTTATAGGCGTGTTCCTTGAGCGGGCTCATGGTGGGAGGGCAGATCGCCGACCCCGAGTGATACGGCGCGGGAAAGCGCGCGATGCTGTAGAAACTCTTGGCTTGCAGGAATGCGCGGCGCGCGGCGGCGCGTTCACCGCGCTCGAGCGCGGCTGCGGCTTCCCGTTCATGGCGTGCCGCGACTTCACTCCACACCGGCACCCAGTCCTCGTCCTCGGTGGCCTTGATTTTCGCCACGGTATCGATCAGCAGCTGCAGATCGTCGATCAGGTTGAACCAGCGGCGGTAGAAACCGCCGATGGCGACGACGAAAGGATCTTCATCGGCGCGCACCGGCAGCGATGCCAGCAGCGCGGATTTGCCGGTTTCCGGTGTCATGGGGCCTCCCGTTTTCTGGTCTGGTTGCGAGGGTGACGGCTGGCGCGCCGGCGGGCGCAGAAGAGTTTACCGTGCAGCCGCAACATAAGGCCGGACGCAATGAAAGTAAAGTTTCGCGCTCGCCCGTTTCATCATGCGGACCTCGGCGCAGCCGAGGATCGCTGCTTTCCCTGGGCGACACTTGTTGCTAATCTGTCCGGTATGCCGCGTGCGGGGAAGGGCCGCGACGCCGGCCCGGGCTCAAAACGATCCCCAACAGGCGCTTTCGGCAACTGAGGAGGAAAACCATGGCATCCAGGCGGTTGCAGTGGGTGGTGGCGGTCGCGGTGTTCGCTGCGGCCACGGCGGCGCTCGCGGCAGATCCGGCGCAGGATTATCCGAACCGGCCGGTGCGCCTCATCACCGGTTCGCCCGGCAGCACCTCCGACTACAGCGCGCGCTTCATCGCGCAAAAACTCTCCGACCTCTGGCATCAGCAGGTGGTCGTCGACAACCGGCCGGGTGCCGGCGGCATCATCGGTGCCGAAATCGCCGCCCAGGCCAATGCCGACGGCTACACGCTGCTGGTCGGCCAGATCGGCACCCACGCCAGCCCGCAGTTCCTGTTCAGGAAGCTGGGCTACGATCCGGTCAGGGACTTTGCGCCCATCACGCTATTGACCGATTCCGGGATCGCTTTGGTCGTGCATGCGGCGGTGCCGGTGAGCGATCTCAGGGAGTTCGTCGCTTACGCCCAGGCCAAGCCCGGCAGCGTCAATTACGGTTCGCCGGGAGGCGGCACCAGCGGCCAGCTCTCGGGCGAGCTGTTCAACCAGATGACCGGGGCGAAGCTGGTGCACATTCCGTACAAAGGCGCAGGTTTCGCGTTGAGCGGCGTGGTGGCCGGCGAAGTGCAGGCGGCGTTCCTGGCGACGACGACCGCCAGCGTGCAGGTGAAATCCGGCAAACTCAAGGCGCTCGCGGTGCTGAGCAAGGAGCGTTTCCCCGCCGCGCCCGAAATTCCGACCGCAGCGGAACAGGGTTTCCCCGGAATCGACGCGAGCGTGTGGTTCGGACTGTTTGCGCCGGCGCGCACCCCGAAAAGCATCATCGCGAAAATCAATCGCGATGCCGTTGCGGCGCTGCAATCGCCGGAGGCGAGGCGGGTGCTCGAAGCGCGCGGTGCCGTGCCGATGCCGACCACGCCCGAAGCGTTCCGCGCTTTCCTCGACAGCGAAATCGCCAAGTGGGGCAAGGTGATCAGGGAAGCGCGCATCGCCGTCAATTGAGCGCGTTGCCAGCAAGGAAGAGGAGCGGAATCATGAGCAAGGAACCCGGCGGAAGCGCCGCCGCCAGGCAAGCGCGTCCGATCGCCCCCGTCGCACCCCAGCGCCCGCCGCACGCCTATGTCGTCACCCGGCCGGTCAGCGGTTCCGCGATACCGATGGAGCTTGCTTTTGTCCTGACGCGCGACGAGATTTACGTGCCGGTGGCCATACGCAAACCCGCGGGCGGCGGCCCGTTCCCGGCGATCACCATGGGCCGCGGCGACGGCAGGGGCGGATACCAGCACGTCGAAACCCAGGTCGCGCGGCTGGCCGCGATGCAGGACCGCATGATCGAACGCGGCTACGTGGTCGTTTACGTCAATTACCGCAACGAGATTCCCCATCTCTACGAGCAGACCGACGAGGCGATCAATCTTCCCGACGACATCAGCGGTGGCGACAACCGCACCCTGAAATCGGTGCCGACGCTCGATTCCGACGATTTCATCGCCATCATCGATTTTCTCAAGACGCTGCCGTATGTCGACAGGGACGCCATCGGCGCCGTCGGCGTCAGCCACAGCGGCGAAATAATATTGAAAGCGGTTGCGCAGACCGACCTGGCGGCGGGCGTGGTGATCGAAGGCGCATCCCACGAATTCCTGGGCGTGAATACCGGGCCCACGGCGCCGCGCATCGAGGACGAAATCCAGTATCAGGATATCAAGGTGGTGCGGAGCAACGCGGACAAGGCGAAGGCGATGGAGCGCATCCGCCGGATCGGGACGCCGATCCTGCACATCGGCCGCAACCAGGACCATCTGCAAGGCATTTTCAAGCTGGCGCACGAATGGATGCTCGAAGCCGGCAAGGACTCGACGTGGGCGAGTTTTGACCATCCCGACCACGGCTTCCCCTATATTTACCGCCGGCCCGATGGCGCGTTCTGTCCCGACCCCGTGCAGCAGCAGGCGTTCGAGCTGTTCATGGATTATTTCGACCGGCATCTGAAACCGAAACGCCGAGACTGAACGGACGCTGCGCGCGGCCGGCGCTTTCCGAAACGGTGTCTGTGGTCCCCGCTCGCGGCGGCATTTGCGGCGCGGCTGCGAAGCCGCGGCCCGGCCCCCCGCTCCGACCCCCTTTGAGCCGCCGTTTGAGCCGCACTGTCATCCGGCTCAGGGCCTCGTGCGTTATGTGCCGGTTGCGACAGGGAAAGAAAAAAACATGAACCGAAGAACGATGCGCTGGGCCGTTGTGTTGTTGTTTGTCGCGTTTGCTGCCGGTTGTACCTTGTTGCGCGAAATCGCCGCGCCGCCGTCTCCCTACGTGTCCGAAGAATGGCAGGCGCTGCTGGATGAAATACGCGCCTACGAGCGCCGCATCGGCTTCGACGATACCGAAAATTTCGCCGACCTTGCTGCGGAGCACGAGGCGTTTGTTTTCTGCGGCCATGCCTCGCCGCTCGTGCTGCCGTATTCCTACGAGGATCCGGCAATCACCTGGAGCGAAGCGCAAACCGAGGAGGAATGCCGTGCGGCTGCACGCGGCGCCGACACATATTACGGCGCGGTGGAGGCGTGGGGCGAAATCGGCACGCCGGTCACCCCGTCGATGATCACCAGCCAGCTCGACCGCTTCATCTATCTGGTGATCCACGAGGATTGCCACGACCAGTTCGAATTGCCGTACGGCATCGAAGAAGCGCTGTGCGATCTCATCACCTATAAGGGGATGGAAGTCTTTGCCCGGGAGAAATTCGGGACGCAGGCGAACGAATACCGGGCGATCCTGCGTTACGCCGATGCGCAGTCCAGAATCACCCGCGCGACCATCGCCTACTACAGTCAGCTCGAGGCGCTTTACGCGCGCTACGGACGCCGGGAGATTTCCCCGGACGTGCTGCTGCGCGAACGCGCCGTGATTTTCAGGAACGCGGCAAAGCCGCTGGCGTGGACCAAAGGTGATTTGAACAATATCGGTATCGCCAACGACATGACTTACAGCCGCCACTATCCGCTGATGGAAAACGTGTTCGATGCGCTGGGCCGCGACGTGGCGCGCACCGTGGCTTTCTTCAGGCAAGTGGACGGCCTCAAGCCCGAGCCCGAGGCATTCATGAAGCAGCACCGTCTCAAGCGCGGCAGCGTGGAATTCATCCGCGCGTACGAGACGGCGGTGGCGGAAACGATCCGCCAGGCGCTCGCGGACACGCTGGCAGGCAACAGAGCGGCGCGGTGACGGGCCGGTTTCCCTGCCCGGCTGGCTGAGCGGCGCCACCCGGAGTAGACTTTCCCGGGGCGCGATTCGCGCCATGACAGCGGGCTTGTACGCCAAGGAAGGAGCCAGCCATGAAGGCATTCCCCGTCCCCGTTTTTGCCGCCGCTGCGCTGCTGGCGATGGCTGGCAGCGCAGCAGCGCAAACGGCTGCAACGGGCACAGTGCGGTATCCGGCGAGACCGGTGCGCGTGGTGATCCCGTGGCCCGCGGGCGGCCTGACCGATGTCGTCGGGCGTATCGTGTTCCAGAAGGTTTCGGAGCAGCTCGGTCAGCAGTTCATCGTCGACAATCGCGGTGGCGCCTCGGGCACCATCGGTGCCGATCTCGTCGCCAAGGCGCCGCCCGATGGCTATACCATCATGGTGCATTCCACCACCCACGTCGGCAATCCGCACATTTATAGGCAGCTGCCGTACGACACGCTGAGAGATTTCAGCGGCGTCGGGCTGCTGGTGGCGCAGACCGGCCTGATGGTGGTGCATCCGTCGTTGCCGGTGAAATCGGTCAAGGAGCTCGTCGCGCTGGCGAAAGCGCGTCCCGGCCAGATCCTGTACGCTTCTTCGGGCAGCGGCAGTTTTTCGCACCTGGCAATCGCATTGTTCACCTCCATGACCGGGACAAACATGCTGCACGTGCCTTATAAAGGCGGCGGGCCGGCGACCACTGCCATGGTTTCCGGAGAAACGCAGCTGCTGGTCGGCAGCCCGGCGGCGGTATTGAGCCCGCTCGCTGTCGGACGCCTGCGGCTGCTCGCGGTGACCTCGGACACGCGGCTGCCGCAGTTCCCCGACACGCCCACTGTTGCCGAAGCCGGCGTTCCCGGCTACGAGTTTCGCGGCTGGGTCGGCGTGCTCGCGCCCGCGGGCACACCCCAGGCCATCGTCGAGCGGCTCAATGCCGAAATCAGGAAGGCGATGGACAGCCCGGACATGAAGAAGAAGATGGAAGCCTACGAGCCGTGGTACATGACCCCGGAACAGACCGCTGCCCGGATCCGTTCGGATTACGAGAAATATGGCAAGCTCATCGCGCTGACCGGCACCCGCGTCGAGTGATTGCCCGCAGATCGTCATCATCCTGACCGCGATATCCGGCTCGGAACCCACGCATGAAAACCGTCACCCTGCCTGGCGGCGAGCGCATCCCGGCCTTGGGTCAGGGCACCTGGTACATGGGCGAGAGCCGTGCGACGCGCGCCGGGGAAATCGCAGCGCTCAGGCTCGGTCTTGATCTGGGATTGACACTGATCGATACCGCCGAGATGTACGGCGACGGCCGGGCCGAGCAGCTCGTCGCCGAAGCCATCGCCGGACGGCGCGACGAAGTTTTTCTGGTGAGCAAGGTGCTGCCGCAGCATGCGACACGGCGCGGCACCGTCGCCGCCTGCGAACGGAGCCTGCAGCGCCTCGGGACCGACCGCATCGACCTTTATCTGCTGCATTGGCGTGGCAGCGTGCCTTTGGCGGAAACGGTCGAGGCGTTGATGGCGCTGCAGCAAGCCGGCAAGATCCGCCACTACGGCGTGAGCAACCTCGATCTCGCGGAAATGAAGGAGGTGTGGCAGGCCGCCGGAGGCAGCAGCGTGGCGACCGACCAGCTGCTCTACAATCTGGCGCGCCGCGGCATCGAATGGGATCTGCTGCCGTGGTTGCGCGAGCGGCGCATTCCGGTGATGGCGTATTCACCGCTCGAGCAGGGGCGGTTGCTGAAGAACGCGAAGCTGGTCGCCTTCGCCCGCCGCCACGACATGACACCGGCGCAGGCGGCGCTCGCCTGGCTGCTCGCGCGCGACGATGTGATCGTCATACCGAAGTGCGCCCACCGCGAGCGCCTGCGGGAAAACGCCGGTGCTCTCGAGCGCCATCTGACGGCGGAGCAGCTTGCGGAGCTCGATGCGCTGTTTCCGCCGCCGACCGGCCCGCGTCCGCTGGAAATGCTGTGATTTGCTGCACGATATCGGGGAGCATCCGCCATGCGTTACGAACTTTATTACTGGCCGGGAATCCAGGGGCGCGGCGAGTTCGTCCGTCTCGCGCTCGAGGAAGCCGCAGCCGATTATGTCGATGTCGCGCGCATGCCGGAGCGCGACGGCATGGGCGTGTCGGCGCTGCTGCGTCTGCTGGAAGACCCTGCGGCGAGGCGCCCGCCGTTCGCGCCGCCGATACTCAGGGCCGGCAGCCAGGTGATCGCGCAGAGCGCCAACATCCTGCTGTTTCTGGGGCCGCGCCTGGGGCTCGCGCCGAAAGCCGAGGCGACCCGACTGTGGGCGCACCAGCTGCAGCTCACGCTCGCCGACTTCGTCGCCGAAATTCACGATACCCACCATCCGATTTCGGGCGGGCTGTATTACCACGAACAGCAGCGTGAAGCGAAGCGACGCACCGGTCATTTCAGGAGCGAGCGCCTGCCGAAGTTTCTTGGTTATTTTGAAAGCGTGCTCGAACGCAATCCGGGCGGCGACCGCCATATGGTGGGCAAGTCCCTGTCGTATGTCGATCTGTCGATGTTTCAGGTGATCGCGGGGCTCGACTATGCCTTTCCGCGCGCGATGGCGCGCGGGAAAACCCAATGGCCGCGACTGCGGGCGCTGCACGAGCGGGTCATGGCGCGCCCGCGCATCGCCGCCTACCTCGCCTCCGCGCGCCGTCTGCCTTTCAGTAACGAGGATATTTTTCGCCACTATCCCGAACTCGATGGCTAGAACGCGCTGACTGAAAAGCAAAGTGCCGGTCCCTTCAGGAAACCGGCACTTTCTGCCGCCGGGAAACCGCGGGCAAACGGCCGTCGTCAGTTCCAGCGTCCATAGCCGCGCGGGCCGCCCTGGCTCAGCCGCGGACCGCCGAAATAGCGGTCGGCGACGGCCTTCTGCTCGGGCGCCAACGCTGCGTACAGGTCTTTCAGCGCGGCGCTCATCGCTTTCATCTGCTCGGCGCGCAGCTTGGCGCGTTCGGCGCGCTGCTCGATGCGCTCGGCCGGGGTCGAAGCAGCGACGGGCGGCTGGGTGAAGAACTTTTCCATCGCGGCGGCTTGCGCCTTGGCCTGCGCCGCATAGGCATCCCACGCTGCCTGCTGCTCGGCGGTGATCTTGAGCTGATCTTTGAGGAAGGACAGTCGCGCGTCCATGCGCTCGACCGGTCCGACGCCTGCTGCCGCACCCGGGCCATAGCCCATCATACCGGGGCCGTAGCTGCCGCCGTGACCCATCATGCCCGGGCCGTAACCGCCGCCGTAGCCCATCATGCCCGGGCCGTAACCGCCGCCGTAACCCATCATGCCCGGGCCGTAACCGCCACCCTCTGCCCCGTAAAATGCGCATCCGCCCGCGCCCGGCCAGAATCCTCCGGGGGGAGCCGCATCAACGATGGCCGATCCAATGGCAAGACCTGTGGCGATTGCCACGCCAGTCAGAATTTTCCGAGTGTTTTTCATGATCGATCTCCAATCCTGTTGGTTGAGAAGCGTGTGTTCCGGGTCATCGGCATTCGTCTTTTCCTGCCCGATGGCTTGTCGGCGATTTTATTGAATCACCACGATGTAACTGCAGGATGTCAATTACCCCCCTTTTTTGTATCGCAAGCCTTCATCCGCCGGGGTTGTTACACTGCGATACAATTTTCCGGCACCCATCATCGTCCGGAATGCGATATACATAAGCCATGGCAAACTCAGATCATGTTCTAGTGGTCGACGACGACGCCGAGATCCGCGCTTTGCTGCGCGATTACCTGCAGAAAAACGGCTATCGCGTCACCGCGGTCGCCGATGGCAAGGGCATGCGGGCTGCGCTCGATGCGGGCCGGGTGGACATCGTGGTGCTGGACCTGATGCTGCCCGGCGACGACGGGCTCACGCTGTGCCGCAATCTGCGCGCGCGTTCCAGTCTGCCGGTCATCATGCTCACGGCGCGCGGCGAGGAAACCGACCGCATCGTGGGACTGGAGATCGGTGCCGACGATTATCTGGCCAAGCCTTTCAATCCGCGCGAGCTGCTGGCCCGCATCAAGAGCATCCTGCGGCGCAGCCGGACGCTTCCGGACAATCTGCAGCCCGAGACGGCGCGCGTCATCCGTTTCGCCGGATGGACGCTCGACCTGCAGGCGCGCAACCTGCTTTCCCCGCAGGGCGTGGTGGTGGCGTTGAGCGGCACCGAATTCAGGCTGCTGCGCATTTTCCTGGCGCACCCGAACCGTGTGCTCAACCGCGACCAGCTGATCGATTTCATGCTGTCGCGTGACGCGTCGCCTTTCGATCGCAGCATCGATGTCCAGGTAAGCCGGCTGCGGCATCGGCTGGGCGAGGAGGCCAAAGAGCCTGCGATCATCAAGACGGTGCGCGGCGAAGGCTATGTGCTGGCGGTGCCGGTGGAGGCGCAATGACCGTGCGCTGGCTGCCGCGCTCGCTTTTCAGCCGCATGGTGCTCATCCTGCTGGGCGGGCTCATCGTCGCGCAACTGGTGAGCTTCGCCATCTACTGGCAGGAGCGTGGCCAGCTCGTGCTGCAGACCGGCGGCATGCGTTCGGCGCAGCGCATCGCCGACATCGTGAGGCTGATCGATCCGCTGTCTGCCGCGGAGCGGGGGCGGATCGTGAACATCATCGATGCTCCGCCGCTGCGGGTATCGCTGACCCAGCCGCCACTCGCGGCCGTGCGGGACGATCCCGACAAGGCGGAACAGGCCACACACTTCTCGGCCATGCTCAGGTATTTTCTGGGGAACGAATGGCCGATAGTAGTCAATGTCACCAGCGCGCCGCCGGCGTGGGCGGCTTACGGCGGTGCGGGCCGGGGTCTGGGCCCGGGACGCGGCATGATGATGGGGCCCGGCATGATGGAGGGACCGGGCATGATGGCGGGGCCCGGAATGGGGTATGGACCGCCAGGCGCCGGACCGCGCGGTATTTCGTTCGTGGTGCAGGCGCGCCTCAAGGATGGCGCGCTGGTCACTTTCGATTCGAGGCCGCCGCTGGATACCGTGACCTGGCCGCTGCGGCTGCTGCTCAGCCTGAGCGTTCTGCTGGTTGCGGTGATCGCGCTGACGCTGATTGCAGTGCGCTGGGTCACGCGGCCGCTCAAGACTCTGGCCGC
>JBKBXX010000095.1:0-12212 GCA_046313915.1 Burkholderiales bacterium
TGCCCCGTTCATCGGTCGAAACGATGGAGTAGTTGGCGCTGTCGAGGATGGCGCGCTGCACCAGCGTGGTCTGGCGCAACTCGCGGGTCATGTCTTGCGCGATGGCGTGGGCGTGGTCGCGCGAGGCCGTGAGCGCCCGCAGGACGACGAACAGCAGCATGCTCAGAACCAGGCCGGTGACGAGCACCAGCCGTGATCTGCCGGAATCGATCATTATTTCGAACGGCTGGCGGCTTGCCACGCGCAGCAGCCATGGACGGCCATGGGCATTGATAGCCGTTGTCGAGCTCATCAGCGGAGTGGCGCCGGGGGCCAGGCCGAAAGCGTGGTCGGAGCTGTAGAGCCGGGACGCATCAGTTTCCTCTCCGTCATAAAGAGCAACGCTCACATCCAGATTGTTCCTGTCGAGAACGCCTTCCATCAGCGCATCGACGTGAAACCGGATGAAAACATAACCGTGGATTGCGGCACGTCGTTGCGCGACGGTCGCAACGTCCGCACCGCTGCCGTATACCGGCAGATACATCAGAAAAGCGGGGCGGGAGGCGCTCTCGCCGGCCTCGAGGAATACCTTGCCGGAAATCGCGATCGCGGCATTGTCCCGCGCGCGCTCCATGGCAGCGCGACGTTGCGGTTCGGAATTGGCATCGTAGCCCAGGCCACGCCGACCGGATATCTCGGAGGGCTCGAGCAGCACGATTGCCGCATAGACATCGCGGTGTCCTGCGGGTGCAATAGCGTAATCGGGAAACCCTTCGGTCCGCATCTTGCGGATGTGATCTTCCTTGTCGCGGTGTGAAACAAGTTGCACGTAACCGAGACCCTGGACGCCGGGAAGATGCTGGTCGAGGCGCAGACCGGCGTAATAGCGCTGCCATTTTCCGCGGTCGATGTCGGTGGCGGCGAGCAGGCCCGCGCTGCCGCGCAACACCTGCTCATAAGCCTCGAGCCGGCGAGCGAGGTTGAAGGCAATCTCCTGCTTGCGGGACTCGAACTGCTGCCGTGCCTCGGTGGCGACGTGCTTTTCGGTGCCGTCCCATGCCGCAAGCGTGATACACGAGGCGATGGCGAAAGCGATCCAGGCACCGCCGTTGCCGCTGATCGCGGTGGCGGCGCGGGAAAGGAAGGGGGCAGCCATGAGCGAGGGGTCCTGGATTTTTATGCAAGAGAATTTACGGCGTTTGCGCGGGCGACTTGAGCGGCAGGCGCGATCATAATGTAACATATTGTTTATAAATAATTTATTTTCAATGCCACAGTATCCGGCGCGGCGTTGTGGCGCGACCGCGCGTGGCAACACGGCTGTTTGGAAAAAAACGGAAGCCGCAGGACGGGCGGCGCCCGCGGTTTGCGGCTTTGCTACGCGTCCGCGGTTTGCGGTGCGAGCGGCAGGTCGAAATAAAAGGTTGCACCCTGTCCCGGCGCCGACTCGAAGCCGATGCTACCGTTCATTTTTTCGACGATCACCTTGCAGATCGAAAGGCCGAGGCCGGTACCTCCCCTTTGGCGCGTGTCGGAACCGTCGGCCTGGGCGAACTTCTGGAAAATGCGGTCGCGAAAATCGCTCGGCACACCGGGGCCGTGATCGCGTATCGCGAAGCGCACCGTCGAATCGCGCACCGCGGCGGAGATTTCGACCGCCATGCCCGCAGGAGAGAATTTCGCCGCGTTGGACAGCAGATTGGTCAGCACCTGGATCAGCCGTTCGACATCGGCGCGGACCCTGGCTGTCGGCAGGGGTTTTTGCAACTGCAATTGCACGTCCAGCCGCTCGGCGTAGGCGGTATTGAGGCGTACTGCCTTTTCGAGGACGGCGGCGACATCGACAGGCTCGATGCGGAATTCCATCTGCCCGGATTCGATTTTTTCGAGATAAAGGAAATCGTTGATGAGAGACGCCAGCCGTTCGCTGTTCTGGTAGGCCATGTCGAGAAACATCGCCGATTCCCCGGACAGTGCGCGGCTGTCCTCCCGCATCAGGCTCAACGCGCCGATGATGCCGGTGAGCGGCGTGCGCAGCTCATGGCTGACGGTGGCGATGAATTCGTTCTTGAGGCGGTCGATCTCCTTGCTGGCGCTGATGTCGGCGTTGGTGCCGGTGATGCGCAGCGCGTGCCCGCTGCCATCCCTTTGCGCCACCTTGGCGCGGCTCAGTATCCATTTCCATTCGCCGTTGCGGCATCTGACGCGATGTTCGACCTGGTAGTAGCGGATGGCGCCTTTCAACACTTCGCGGAGCTTTTGCTGCAGGGCCGGCAGATCTTCGGGATGCACCAGCGCCTGCAATTCCTCGATGGTCGTCACCGTGGGCCGGCGCTCGCCGCCGACGATCTCCTGCCAGCGCTCGCTCAGATGGACCCGCCCGCTGCCGAGATCCCAGTCGAACAGCGCGAGGTTCGATCCTTCGAGCGCCAGACTCAGCTGCTCGCGGCTTTCGCGCAGCGCTTCCATGCTTTCCCGGTGCCGGGTGATGTCTTCCACGCTGCCGGTATAGCCGAGCAGCTTGCCCTCCTCGCGGATCGCCGCTGCCTTGACGCTCACCCAGATCACGCTGCCGTCGGGGCGCAGGAAGCGGTGCGTGCTTTCGTAGGGCCGGTGGTTGCAGACTGCATCGTTCCATTGTCCGAGCACGCGTTCACGGTCGTCGGGGTGGACGGCCCGTGTCCAGCCGTGACCCAATGCCTGCATGATCGACAGGCCCGAAATGGTTTCGTAGGCACGGTTGACATAGACGCAGTTACCCGCAGTATCGATGCGAAAAATGCCGAGCGGCGAGGCGTCGTTCATGGCTTCGAGCTCCGCCTGCCGCGCGCGCGCTTCGGCGCTCATCGAGCGGGCGAGCCGCAGCGCCCGTTGCCGCGTTTGCCACAGCGACCAGATCACGGCAAAAAACAGCAGGTCGAGCGCGATGCCGCCGTAGAGCACGAGCCGCGGCTTGTCCTTTTCCACCGTGTCCTCGAAAGCCGGCAGCGAGGCCATGCGCAGCGTCCACGGATGGTCGCGGAAGACGATGCTGACGGCTGCCCTGAACAGCGGTTCCGCACGCCGCCGCTCGCCGCCGCGGTCACGCAAACTGTCGTAGAGCAACGCCGCCGCGCCGGTGCCGGCGCCGTCGTATATGGCGAGTGCGATTCCTTGTTCGTGTTCGTCGGCGAGGATGCCACGGATCAGGTCGTCCATGCGAAACGCGCCATAGACATAGCCCGTCAGGGCGCTGCGGCGCTGCTCGACACTGGCGAGGTCGCGGCCTTTGCGGTAGACCGGGATGTACATCAGGAAACCGTGCTGCACGGCGCTGTCCGTTTCCTGCGTCAGGGTCACCTTGCCGGAAAGCGCTGTTTTGCCGCTGTCGCGCGCCTGATCCATGGCGGCGCGGCGCACCGCTTCCGAGTACATGTCAAAGCCGAAGGCCCGCAGATTGCGGCCGAGAAACGGCTCGAGAAAAACCACGGGCACATACTCGTCGCGCCGTCCGTCGGGGCGGATGTCATAAGCGGGGAAGCCTTCCGCGCGTATCGTTTGAACATGCGTTTGCCGTTCCTCGTGCGGTACGCGCTGCCCGAATCCGATTCCCTGGATGCCGGGATAGCGTGTGTCGATGCCGAGGTTCTCGAAGTATGCGCGCCAGTCGCTGCGCCTGACATTGTCCGACGCGGCGAAGAGTCCCGCTGCGCCACGCAGAACCTGCTCGTAGGCGAGCAGACGGCCCTTGATCGCTTCGGCCATCTGCCCCGTCCGTACCTCGAAACGGCTGCGCGCATCCTGGTTTGCGGCATCAAGCGCGGTGCGCCATGCGAAAAAGGTCAGCGCAACGGGAAGCAGTACCGCAACGGCGATTACCAGGGGATCGTAGGGCCGGCCCCGGGGGCGGAAGATTTCCAGTGCACGTTTCACGATGGCAGGTGGCTGCATGTTTCGCTGGTTGCCGTGATCATTTTTCGCTTTGCCAGCCTGCGGTGCGCGTCATTGCGCCCCAGGCTCCCTTCGAACCGAACATCCAGTGCATGAATCCCCATAGCCGCCACAGCGAGTTGAGCTGGCGATAGCCGAGATTTTCCACGATCACCATGACCCATAGTATGGCAAGCTGGTGCAGTTTGGGATAGATATGGAACGAGAGCTCCTCAAGCAGCAGCGCGCTCACCGACAGGATGAGACCGAAGCCGAAAACGACGATCATGAAGGTGACGAAAGCTTCGCCGGAAACCACGCCGAACATGAAGCCGGCAACCATGAAGATGTAGCCGACGACCTCGATCAACGGGCCCAGCCACTCGAACAGTGCCATGAAGGGAAAGGCGATCCAGCCTGGTGCGCCGCCGCGCGGATGGCACAGCAGCTTCAGGTTCGAACTCAGGCTTTCGCACAAGCCACGCTGCCAGCGCACGCGCTGGTTCTTGAGTACGCGCAGCGACTCGGGAACCTCGGTCCAGCAGATCGGATCGGGCACGAAGGTGATGCGGTAGGGCAGGCGCCGCAGGCGGTGCCAGCGGTGCAGGCGTACCACCAGTTCCATGTCTTCGCCGACGGTATCGGAACGGTAGCCGCCGACCGTGATCACGGATTCCTTGCGGAACACGCCGAACGCGCCGGAGATGATGAGCACCGCGTTGAGCGGCGACCAGCCCAGTCTGCCGAACAGAAAGGCGCGCAGGTATTCGACGATCTGCAGCAGGGCCAGCAGATTCGCGGGCAGGCCGACACCCACCAGGAAACCGCCGCTCACCTGGCAGCCGTTGGCAACGCGCACGGTGCCGCCGGAGGCAATGGTGAGCGGGTTTTCGAGGAAAGGTTCGATCACGCGCTTGAGGCTTTCGCGCTCGAGAACGGAATCCGCGTCCACGCTGCAAAACAAGGGGTAGCGTGCGAGATTGATGCCGGCGTTGAGCGCGTCGGCCTTGCCGCCGTTTTCCTTGTCGATCACGCGCAGGCCCGGATGCGTGGTCGAGCGATACACGGCCCGCACCGGCTGGGTGCCGAGGCGCTGCCAGCGAGCTTCGGGAAACGGCACCAGTGCGAATTCGCGTTGCAGCACCGCGAGCGTGCCGTCTTTCGAGCCGTCGTTGATGACGATGATCTCGAATTCCGGGTAATCGAGTTGCAGCATCGAGCGTACCGAAGAGGCGATGGTCGCTTCTTCATTGTAGGCCGGGACCAGCATCGATACCGGGGGTTCGAAGCCGGAATAGCTGCGCGGCAGGTCGTCGAGGCTGTGCTCTTCCACATAGCGTCTGAGATTGCCCAGCGACAGCAGCGTGAGCATGATGTAGCCGCTGTTGATGCCGATGAAATACAGCAGAAACAGCCATTGCGTTGCGATGATCCAGTCCGCGGTATTCATGTAGATTGCTTTTCGGCGATGACCTGGCCGAGCATGTCGGCGGCGAAGCGGTCGGGCAGCACGGCGCGGATTTTCTGCAGTTCGTCGATCCTGACGAAAGGCAGCGCCACCAGCGCACGCGCGGCATGATAGCGCACCCACCAGCTCGGATCACCGAGCATGTCAACCAGCAGCTTGCGGTCTTCCGGCATGCCGATGCGGCCGAGCGCGCGGGTCGCGCCGAGGCGGACGATCCACGAGGGATGGGCAGTGTAACGGCGCGCGAGGCCGATGTCGCGCGGGTCGTTCATCAGCCGCAGGCAGGCCGCGATCACGCGCTCGTCGCTCGCACCCTGCAAAATGCGCCGCACCGCCGGCACCACGCGCTCCGCGTGTGCGACTTCGAGAAGGCGCAGCAGACGTATCAGTTCCGCCGTGGCGTTTTGCGCCGCCGCGGTTTCGGCCGCGCTGATGAGCGGCAGCGTGATGCGGTCGGGGCCGATTTCTTCCAGGATGGCCGCGACTTTTGCGAGCGGCCAGTCTTCGCGTTTGCCGATCAGCGCAGCGAGCCATGTCAGCGTCGTCGCGGCATCGATTTTGAGCAAGGCACGCATCGCGGCAAGCGACAGCAGCGGCGACGGATCATCGACCAGCAGCCGCAGCTCGTGCCAGCGGGTCTTGTCACGCAGATGTCCGAGGCTGGTCACCGCGATCAGGCGCAGCCGCACGCTCCGTTCCAGAATCATGTCGCGCGCCACGGCATCCATGCCGGTCGCGGCTGCCAGCAGATTGAGGTTGTGTGAGGCCTGGCCTCGCAGCGATTCGTGGTAATGATTCCACAGCCTGAGAAAAATGTAGCGATCGGCGGTCGCGACCGGCGGCAGCTGCTCGGGTACACTGTCTATGCACTGGATGAACAGCGGTCGCCAGCACGCGATGAAACGCTGCTCGCGGCGCTGACGGAATACCAGACGGACGCGCAGCGCGAATACCGCCGCCAGCATGAGCAGCGCGATGACGATGGCACCGATGCCGGTCCAGAATGCCAGCGCCAGCAGCGGATCGGAAGGCAACGGCACGACGCCGGAGATTTCCGGCGGCAGCAAGGAAAGGCCTGCTTGTGAATCAGAAACTATGGCGGATGCCAAGCCGCAGTCCCTGCCGGCGATACAAGGTGCCCTGTTCCTGGGTGAGCAGATCGTAGGTAAGCGCCCAGTTGGGCGCGAACCAGTGGCGGCCGCTCAACGTCCAGTTCTGCACGTCGCTGGAAATGACGCCGCGCGGCGGGCCGATGTTCTCCACTTCCCTGCCGGTTGCATACGACAGGCCGATGCTGCTGCGCTCACCATAATGATAGCTCAGCTGGAAACGGTGGCTCGAGGCCGAAGCAGCCCCTTCCGGGCGGCCGGAATACAGTGTATAGGCGCCGCGGAAATTGCCCCAGTAGCGTTCGGCGAGCAGCGACAACGTGTTGGTGGCGGCCCGGCTGTAGCCGCTGTGACGCAGACCGAGGCCCACTCCCCAGCCGCCGGGCAGGCTCTTGTGCAGCTGGCCGAACAGCGAATAGCGGGGCAGCACTTCGTGCGTCGGGCTTGCACTCGCTTCCGCGAGCGCGGTCCAGGTTGTGTCCAGCGGATAATAGAGGCCGCCGGCAGCTTCGGTGTCACTCAGCCCGAAACGCTCGGTTTCGCGCAGCACGCCGTACAGCACATGGCGGTTGCCGAGCCGGCGAGCCGCTTCGAGATAAGTGCTTTTCCAGTCGGGCAGATTGTTGGAGAGCGATTCGCGGCTGAAGCCGAACTCGGCTTCGGTGCGCGGCGGTTTCAGGCCCGCTGCCGCCGGCTCGGGCCGCAATACCGACGGCACCGCTTGCGCGAGGATCAGGCGCGGCGGCCCGGCAAGCGCGGCGCCGGCGTTGCCGAATTGCAGGCACGCTGCGACGGCGGCCAGCGCTGCGGCCAGAGCGGGCGTGGTTGTCCGGGGTATCACGATGCGGATCTCGCGAGGCGCTTGATGCGGGCGCGCAGTTCGTCGGGTTTGAACGGCTTGACGATATAGTCGTTGGCACCGGCGTCGAGCGCGCGGACGATGTCTTTTTCCTGGGATTTGGCCGTGATCATCAGGATGGGTACGCTTTCCCATGCGGGCTGGTCGCGCATCAGGCCCAGCAACTGAAAACCGTCGATGTAAGGCAGCATGACATCGAGGGTGATCAGCGCCGGCGGTTCGAGTTCTTCGATCAGGCGCTGGGCGTTGCGGCCGTCGCGTGCAAGCCGCACCGTGAACCCTTCGCGTTCGAGGATGAACCGCAATAAATACGCGATCTGGTCGTCATCCTCGACGATCAGGGCCAGCGGCTGGTCTGTGTCGTTTGTTGCCATCTCGTTTCTGCGGTTTTCGACGGTTCGAGGCGCGGCGCCTGACGATCGCCGTTATTTTAACAGAAACAGCGGCTTGTCAGAGGGCGTGCTGGTTCGGGCCCCATGCGGCATCTGGCGGGGGGGCAAGTCGAGCCTCGACCGTGAGATCGATCGCGCACGCGGGTTTTCCCCTGTCCGCATGTTCTCGATCGCTGTCTTTCAAGCGCTTGCCGGCGGGGCGGAAGGCGGCAACGCCTGTTCGCACCAACTTGACGCAGTCCATGCACCACCGGCAGGCGCCAGGATCCCAAGACTATTTATAACATATTGATTTATAATGATATTTATTTTGGCACGGCGATTGCTTTGCCGACGGCATGAGCGAAACGAGATCGACATGCTGTTACTGCGGCGTCGGCTGTGGCGTCGTGATCGCTGCCGACGATGGCGTGATCACCGGCGTTCGCGGCGATCCCGAGCACCCTGCCAATTCCGGGCGTTTGTGCGCCAAGGGCTCGACCCTGCACTTGAGCGCGCGCCACGATCTGCGCGCGCTTCATCCCGAATTGCGGCGTGAACGCGTTGCGCCGCGCCGGCGCGCGAGCTGGGACGAGGCGCTCGACCATTGCGCGCAGCGTTTCGCCGACATCATCGCCGCGCACGGGCCGGACAGCGTGGCTTTTTATGTCTCGGGGCAGCTGTTGACCGAGGATTACTATGTTTTCAACAAGCTCGCAAGGGGGCTCGTCGGCACCAACAATATCGACACCAATTCGCGATTGTGCATGTCTTCGGCGGTCGCCGGCTACAAGCGGTCACTGGGCGCCGACGCGCCGCCGGCGTGCTACGAGGATATCGATTGCGCCGCATGCCTGTTCATTGCCGGTTCCAATACCGTATTCGCGCATCCGGTCATCTATCGCCGCATCGAGGATGCGCGGTCGCGCAATCCGGCGCTCAAGGTCATCGTCGTCGATCCGCGCCGCACCGCGACCGCGGCCGAAGCCGACCTGCATCTCGCCATTTTCCCCGGCACCGACATCGCGCTGTATAACGCGATGCTGCACGTGATGCTGCGGGAGGGCTGGGTCGACGAGGACTACATCCGGAAACACACCACGGGCTTTGCCGGACTGCAGCAGACGCTGCGGGAATACCCGCCCGACGCGGCGGCGCAGATCTGCGGCGTTGCCGCTGCCGACATCGTGACCGCGGCGCGCTGGTTTGCGCAATCAAGGGCCACGCTTTCACTTTATTGCCAGGGGCTCAATCAGTCGGCTCACGGCACTCACAACAACTGTGCGCTGATCAATCTGCATCTGGCGACCGGCCACATCGGCCGTCCCGGCGCCGGGCCGTTCTCGCTCACCGGCCAGCCCAACGCCATGGGCGGACGCGAAGTGGGCGCCATGGCGACCCTGCTTGCGGCGCATCGCGATCCCGCCAACGCCGCGCATCGCGCCGAAGTCGCGCGCCTGTGGGGCGTGGAAGACCTTCCGGCGCGGCCGGGCAAAACGGCGGTGGAATTGTTTCACGCGCTCGCCGAAGGCAGCGTGCGCGCGATCTGGATCGCCTGCACCAATCCCGCGCATTCGATGCCGGACCAGCAGCGGGTGCGCGCGGCGCTGGAAAAAGCCGAGTTCGTGGTGGTGCAGGACGCCTACCGCAATATCGACACCGCGGCTTACGCTGACGTGCTGCTGCCGGCCGCCTCGTGGGGCGAGAAGGAAGGCACTGTCACCAATTCCGAACGCCGCATTTCGCGCGTGCGCGCCGCGGTGGCGGCGCCGGGGGAAGCGCGTGCCGACTGGGAGATCACCGTCGACTTTGCGCGCCGGCTCGCGCTGCGGCTCAAGCGGCCGCAGGCGATGGCGCTGTTCCCGTACCTCGGAGTCGAGGAAATCTTCAACGAGCATCGCGCAAGCACGCGCGGCCGCGATCTCGACATCACGGGCCTGAGCTATGCGCTGCTGGAGCGCGCGGGGCCGCAGCAATGGCCGTATCCGGAAGGCGCTGCCAGCGGGCGGGCGCGGCTCTACGGGAATGGCATTTTTCCCACCGCCGACGGCCGGGCACGGTTCGTCGAGGCGCGCCACAGCGGCGCGGCGGAAAACGTCGATGCGCGCTATCCGCTGCATCTCACCACCGGTCGGCTGCGCGACCAGTGGCACGGCATGAGCCGCAGCGGTACCGTGGCGCGGCTGTGCGTAGAAAGCGGCGAGCCGACGCTCGCCATGCACGCCGACGATCTGGTGCGGTACGGACTCGGGGACGGCGCGCTGGCGCGGGTCGCGAGCCGGCGCGGTGAGCTCGTGGTGCGGGTGGCGGCGAGCGATGAAATGCGGCCGGCGCAGGCGTTCATGGCGATGCACTGGGGCAGCCAGTTCATGGCGGGGGCGGGCGTCAATGCGCTGATGCTCGATGCCCGCGATCCGTTTTCCGGGCAGCCCGAGCTCAAGCACGCGGCGGTGCGGGTCGAGCCGGTGACGCTGCCGTGGGAGATGGTGATCCTGGCGCGGCTCGAGCGCGGATTGGGGGCGCTGGTCGAGCTGCAGCCTCGCCTTGCGCGCTTTGCCTATGCTGCGCTGACGCTGTTCGGGCGCGATACGGACTGCGTCGCCCTGCGCGTAGCCGCCAGCGCGCCGCCGGCAGCGGAGACGATCGCCGCGCTCGATGCGCTGCTCGGCATCGACGCCGAGGATTGCGCCATGGAATATCGCGATGCGCGGCGCAACATCATCAAGCGCGTGCTGATCCGCGACGGCAGACTCGCAGGCGTGCGGCTGAGCGGCGAAACCGCTGCCCGCGACTGGCTGAAGGAAGTGATGGCAAACGGCGCCGCGACCGCGGCGGTGCGGCGCTGGATGCTCGCGCCGCTCGCGGCACCGCCCGAACGATGCGCAACACGCAGCCATACCGTGTGCGCGTGCCTCGGGGTGGGCGAGGACCAGATTCTGGTGCAGGTTGCGGCGGGGGCTTCTCTCGAAGCGGTGCAGCGCGCGCTGCAATGCGGCACCGCGTGCGGTTCCTGCCTGCCCGAACTGCGGCGCTTGTGCGCGGGATCGGCGCAGTCGGTCGGCGCGGCGGCGTAGGACGATGAATTACGCGAACTACATCAGGGAAATCGGCCGCGGCACCCATAGCGCGCGCGATTTGTCGATCTCGGATGCCGAACAGCTCTACGCGGCGATGCTCGACGGCGGCGTGCCCGAACTCGAGCTCGGCGCCATCACTCTCGCGCTGCGCATGAAAACCGAGTCGCTGCCGGAACTGATCGGTTTCTACAACGCCATCAACACGCGCTTGCATCGTCTCGAGGCGCCGTCCGGAAAACCGCGGCCGCTGGTGATCCCGAGCTATAACGGCACGCGCAAGCAGCCCAACCTGCTGCCCTTGATCACGTTGCTGCTCGAGCGCTTCGACGTGCCGGTGCTGATGCACGGCACACTCGACGGCGGCGGACGCAGCGCCAGCGCCTATGTGCTGCGCGAGCTCGGCGTGCTGCCGTGCGCCACGCTGGGCCAGGCGCAAAAGGCGCTCGATGAGGGGCGCGTCGCATTCGTGCCGACTGCGGTTCTGTCACCGGGACTGGCGGGGCTGCTGGCGCTGCGCAGCCGTCTTGGTGTGCGCAACAGCGCGCACACGCTCGCCAAGCTCATCGATCCGTTCGGCGGCGCCGGCGTGCGGCTGGTCGGTGTCACCCATCCCGATTATCTGCAGAAGCTCGGCGAATTTTTTGCCGCCACCGGCGAGAGCGCCCTGTTGATGCGCGGCACCGAGGGCGAGGCGTTTGCCAATCCACGCAAGCGTCCGCGCATCGAATTCCACGATGCCGGCAAGCGCACGGTACTGTTCGAGGAAGAGCGCATGGCAACCGTGGTCAAGACCTGCGCTGCCGAAATCAGGGCAACCGCGGTGTGGACGAGAAAAGTGCTCGAGGGCGCAGCATCGCTGCCACTGCCCATCGTCAACCAGCTCGCGTGCTGCCTTTACTGCTCGGGCTACGCCGAGGATTTCAACCAGGCCAAGGCAATCGTCGCGCTGGAGACCTGCGGCGCAGCGGCAGCATGAGTTCGTCCATGAAACAGGGCAAAGCCTATCTGATCGGTGCCGGCCCCGGCGATCCCGAGCTGCTGACGCTCAAGGCAGTGCGTGCGCTGGGCGCCGCCGACGCGGTGCTGGTGGACGATCTGGTGAACCGCGATGTGCTGCAGTTTGCGCGGCCGCAGGCGCGCGTGATCGAAGTGGGCAAGCGCGGCGGCTGCCGCTCCACTCCCCAGGCTTACATCGAAAAGCTGATGGTGCGGCTCGCGCGCCGCGGCCACGTCGTGGCGCGGCTCAAGGGCGGCGACCCGTTCGTATTCGGCCGCGGCGGCGAGGAACTCGCGGCGCTGCGTCGCGCCGGCATCGATGCCGAGGCGATCTGCGGCATCACGGCAGGAATCGGCGCTGCCGCGACACTCGGCATTCCGCTCACCCATCGCGATTGCGTGCACGGCGTCACTTTCGTTACCGGGCACACGCGCGCCGGC
>JBKBXX010000096.1:0-12210 GCA_046313915.1 Burkholderiales bacterium
GTGGCCCAAGAACGTGGGACTGCTGTTTTTCAATGAGACGCCGGAGCGGTTCTTCCCCGGTGTGCAGATCGATGTGGTCTGGTTTCCCGAAGGTGCGGGCGGTGATCGCTTCGAGGAAAAAATCTTCAAGGGCCCGCTGGCGCGGATGACGCGCGAGGCCTTGAGCTACATCCAGCGCAACTACCTGCGCGAGACGGTCATCAAGCATCCCAACCGCGCCGAGGCCACGCGGGTCTGGAACTTCCCCTACGCCGCCATCGAGGAAGCCTTGGTGAACGCGGTTTACCACCGGTCTTACGAAGAGCGTGAGCCCATCGAGGTACGCATCAGCAACGAAGAACTGGTCATCTTGAGTTTCCCCGGCCCGGATCGGTCGATCCGGCTGGAGGACTTTCAGGCGGGGCGTATTGTCAGCCGCCGTTACCGCAACCGGCGGATTGGGGAGTTCCTCAAGGAACTGGAGATGACCGAAGGGCGCTCCACCGGCATCCCGAAAATTCTGAAGGAAATGGCAGCCAACGGCTCGCCCGCGCCGCTGTTCGAGACAGACGACGACCGCATCTCGTTCGTGATCCGCTTGCCGAGATATCCTCTGGCGCTTGTTCCTCCAGCAGACTCCCCGCAAGTCACCCCGCAAGTGGGAATGCTCCTGTCGCGGATTAATGGCGAAATGACACGGCAAGCCATTCAGGATGCTCTGGGGCTGGCCGACCGGGAGCATTTCCGCAAGACCTATCTGGCACCAGCGCTGGAACAGGGCGTCATCGAAATGACCCTGCCCGACAAGCCAAACAGTCGTAGCCAGCGCTACCGCCTGACTCCCCTCGGGCAGCACTGGCTGGATACGCATCCCGGTGGCGGCGCAAGTTGAAATCCGGAGAAATGAACTATGGCCGGCGAGTCCCTTCCCACCTTCACCCGCCCCGCCCGCCAGCGCTGGGAGTCCATCCCCGTCGATATTCGCCAGCGCCTGCTGGCCAACGTCTGGTGCGGGCAATGCCGCCACGAAGTGACGATCACCAATTTCAGCGGGACCATCAAGGGTGGCGATCTACTACTGGTGGGTAAATGTGCCGAGTGTCACGGCGACGTGGCACGGGTAATCGAGGGCTCGTGAGCACGTTGCCGCAGACACCCGCAGCAGTGCTCATGGGCCCCAACAGCGAGTTGTTCGGTAGTAAACCGCACGCCACCATATTCCCAAGGCCAGACCATGCTCTGGCCTTTTCTTTTGCGCCGCGGGCAGGGTTGCGCGTGGCGGGCCGTGCCCGCGCGGCAGCGGCAAGAAATGAATGCTGCGGGGCAAGCGGTCGTTCGGTTGCGATCGAAGTCTGCGACAGGCGCTGCGCCCCAAGCACCTTCCGGGGCCGAGGGGAGGCTACTTGCCCACGGCAGGATAGTCGGTGTAACCCTTGACGCCCGCCGTGTAGAAAGTGTCCATGTCGGGCGTGTTCAATGGCGCGTTGGCCTGCCAGCGCGCCGGCAGATCGGGGTTGGCCAGAAAAGCGCGGCCGACCGCAATCAAGTCGCCTTTGCCCGCAGCGAGATCGGCTTCGGCGCGCGCCCGATCATAGCCGCCGGAGAGGATCAGCGTGCGCCTGAATACGCGGCGCAGGGTCTGTTTCATGGAATCCGGCACCGGCGGCGCACCCATGGACGAATGATCGACGAGGTGCAGATACACGAGGCCGATGCGGTCGAGTTCTCCGGCGAGGTAGGTGTAATCGGCTTCCATGCCGTCATACGGCGGCATGTCGTTGAATACGCCGAAGGGTGAAAGGCGTATGCCGACCTTGTCCCTGCCGATGGCCTCGGCCGTGGCGCGAGCGACCTCGAGTACGAAACGCGCCCGGTTTTCGATGCCGCCGCCGTAACGGTCGGTACGGACATTCGAGGTGGGGCGCAGGAACTGTTCGAGCAGATAGCCGTTGGCGCCGTGCAGTTCGATGCCGTCGAAACCGGCGGCCATGGCGTTTTTCGCCGCCTCGACGAATTCCTGCAAGGCGATGCGGATGTCGGCTTCGGTCATGGCCTGCGGCAACGGATGCGGTTTCATGCCTTCGGCATCGGTATAAATCTCGCCGGCCGCGGCGATTGCCGACGGTGCCAGCAGCCGCGCGCCGGGCGGCAGATTGAGCGGATGGCCGATGCGGCCGGTGTGCATGAGCTGCACGAAGATTTTTCCGCCTCGCGCGTGCACGGCGCGGGTCACGGCCGACCAGCCCTCGACCTGCGCCGGCGAAAAAATTCCGGGGATACGCGGATAGCCCAGGCCGTTCGGCGACGGCGAAGTGCCTTCGGTGACGATCAGCCCGGCGGCTGCGCGCTGGGCATAGTACTCGGCCATGAGCGCGTTCGGCACATTGCCGAGGGCGCGATTGCGCGTCATCGGTGCCATGACCAGGCGGTTGCGCAATTCGCACGAGCCGAGCGTGTAAGGTGAAAACAGCATGCCGGTTGCAGGTGTAATCATGAGGTAAAGCCTCTCCGCGTACGATCCATTCAGGGGATGGCCCCAGCCGGGGCGCGCCTGGACGAGCAGGGTTTCCTCGTCGCCTCGGATTTTCCGCCCGCAGATTTTAAGACAAAAGCGGGATGGAGGGTTCCCGCGCCGACGTTGCTGCCGCGAAAGCGGCAAGACCGGCCTTGCAGGGCCGCGGGCGGGCCTCGTCTTTTTGGAGCGAGGCGACGGGAGAGGCGGTAGAATCCATGAGCATGAGGGGTCCGGAAAACAGCGGCCACTGCGCCGTGCTACAGGCGAGCGTCGCCGATTTCGTCAGGCGCGGCAGCGGCCTGGCGCGGGCGCGCCGCCTGCGGGATGCGCCGCAGGAATACGAGCGGGACGTGTGGAGCCGGATGGCGCAAATGGGCTGGCTCGGCGTGCTGGTCGGCGAAGCCTGTGGCGGTTCGGGGCTGGGGCTCACCGAGGCCGCGATCGTCGCCAAAGAGCTGGCGCGCGCCCTGGCGCCGGAGCCGTTTACCGCGGTGGCGGTGCTCGCCGCTTCCGTTCTTGCGGCAAGCGATAACGAAACGCTGAAACGGGCGTTGCTGTCGCAACTGGTGTCCGGCGCATTGATTCCGGTGCTCGCGTGGCAGGAACGCGCGGGGGTCACCGATGCCACCGCGATCGAAACGCGGGCCGTGCCGGCCGGGGGCGGATTCCTTCTCGAAGGCGGCAAACGCTTCGTTGCCGGCGCCGCGGGCGCCGACGGCTATATCGTCTCCGCAAAAACCGCTCGGGGCATCGCGATGTTCTGGGTCGCGCGCGATACCCCGGGCGTCGGACTCGAACTCGAGACGCTGGCCGACGGCCGGCATTTTGGCGTGGTCACGCTGTCCGGGGTGGCGGTGGCCGGCGAAAACCGCCTGGCGGAGGGCGACGCGGCGCGCGATGCCCTGGAAAAGGCTTTCGATCATGCTGCGGTGATCGCCGGCGCCGAGCTGTGCGGCGTGATGGACCGCGCGCTCGAAATGAGCCTCGATTATATGAAAACGCGCGTCCAGTTCGGGAAGCCGATCGGCAGCTTTCAGGCGCTGCAGCACAGAGCAGTCGATCTTTACATCCAGCGCGAGCTTGCCGCGGCGGTGCTGGAAGAGGCGCTGCGCGCGCTCGATCGTGATCCCGCCGCCGCGAGCCGTGCGGCATGGGCAAGCCGTGTCAAGGCGCGCTGCTCCGATGCCGGCTTGAAAATCACGCGTGAAGCGATCCAGATTCACGGCGCGATCGGTTTCACCGACGAATACGATGTCGGGCTGTATCTCAAACGCGCGGTGGTGCTGGCCGCGTGGCTCGGCAACGCCGCATGGCATCGGCGGCGCTACGCGCAGTTCGCGGCGGGAGGGCGGCCGTGATGGCAGCGCTTGCCGTTGATTACAATGCGATGGATGATGCCGCTTTCCGCGCCGAGGTACGGGCCTTTTTCGAACACCACTATCCTTCGCATCTGCGTTACATCCTGCGCCGCGCGCGCTGGGATGAAATGAAGGACTGGTGGCGGCGGCTTTATGAAAAGGGCTGGATCGCGCCCAACTGGCCGCGCGAGCACGGCGGCATGGGGCTCGATGCCGGCAAGATGGTGATCTATCTCGAGGAAATGGAGCGCTGGGGGGTGGCACGCGCGCCCGACCACGGAATCACCCAGGTCGGCCCCATCCTCATGAAATTCGGCACGGCGGCCCAACAGCAATACTATCTGCCGCGCACCTTGTCCGGCGAATTCATCTGGTGCCAGGGTTATTCCGAACCCGATGCCGGTTCCGATCTCGCGAGCCTGCGCACCGAAGCCGTGATCGACGACGGACAATTCGTGATCAGCGGCCGCAAAGTCTGGACCACCCTCGCGCACGATGCCACCCACATTTACATGCTGGTGCGCAGTGACAAGCGGGCCAAAAAGCAGGAGGGCATCAGTTTTCTGCTGGTCGATCTAAAAACGCCGGGCATCACCATACGCCCAATCCGCAACCTCGCCGGGCACGAGGAGTTCTGCGAGGTGTTTTTCGACCAGGTGCGCGTGCCGCGCGAGGCGCTGGTCGGCAGGCTGAACGAGGGCTGGACGGTGGCGAAAGCGCTGCTGTCATTCGAGCGGCTCAACATCGGCAGCCCGCGCCGTCCGCAGTACGCGCTGCAGCGGCTGGAGATGCTGGCGCGCGCGAAAGGTTTGTTCGACGACGCGGCTTTTGTCGACAAGTTCATCCGGCTCAAGCTCGATCTCGAAGACCTCGCTGCGCTCTATGGCCGCTATGTGGCCATCGCCAGGCGCGGCGAGCCGCTCGGGCCGGACGTCTCCATGCTCAAGATCTGGGCGATGGAGGCGTGGCAACGCCTGACCGAGCTGCTGATGGAAACGGCGCACGAATGCGGCTGTGTCGCGGGTGAGATCGATTTCGACGGTGTGGCGGTCGACGTGCTCTCGCCTTTCTACTATTCGCGCCCGGCGACGATTTACGGCGGTTCGAGCGAAATCCAGCGCAACATCCTCGCCAAGTACGTGCTCGAGCTGCCGTCCTGACGGGATGGCGCGCCGCAGCCGCGCGCGCGGCGCGTTGGTCACGAGACCTTGATGGTGACGGCCCTGGGCCTGGAAGGCGTGGCCTTGAGCATTTCCACCCGCAGCACGCCGTTCCTGTATCTCGCCCTGGCGCTTTCGGCTTTGACGCGCGCCGGCAGCGGCACGACGCGGCGGAAACTGCCGTAGGCGCACTGCATGACCCGCCAGCGCCCCTGCGTTTCTTCGCGCTCGAAGCGTTTTTCGCCAGAGACGACGAGCGAGTCATCGAGCAGTTCGATGTTGATGTTTTCTTTTTGCACGCCGGGAATTTCCAGCCGCACCACGAGGCGCTTGTCATCCTCGAATACATCGCCACCCAGCATGGCCCAGCTCCGGCCGGGCAGATAGGAAGCATCGTCCACTTCGGCCGGCGCGGGAAGATCCGTTTTTTCACCCGGCTTGAAGCGCGTCAGCGCGCCGGCAGCGGACTGCCACAGGTGGCGCCAGCCGTCCGCCACGCTTCCCCACAACGTTCCAAAGCTTTCCTTGAGATTGTCGAGCTTCATATGCGCATTCTCCTGTTGCTGTCGCGCGGCCGCCGTGACCGCGAGTCATTCCACCTGGATCTGCACTTTGCGCGGTTGGGCATGCTCGGCTTTCGGAATGCGCAGCTTGAGCACGCCCTGATGGTATTCCGCGCCGACTTTTTCGCTGTCCAGTTCCCTGGAAAGGGTAAACACCCTGCGATAGCGCGGCAGCCCCATTTCGGCATGAGTCGCTTCCATGCCTTCGGGTATTTCGAGCGCGATCTCCCCTTCGATGGTCAGGGTGTCCGCTTCCACCTTGAGGTTGAGCCCGTCCTTGGGCACGCCCGGCAGATCCGCATACAACGTGATGCCGCCGGCATCCTCGATCACGTCGACGGCCGGCAGCAAGGCGGCGTCTTCGGTTGCGGACGGTGCGGTCCTGGTATTGTCGTTCATGATCATCGCTCCTTCCTTTTTTACTGCTGGATTGCGATGCGGCGCGGCTGCGCGGTTTCCTTGCGCGCGATGCTGATGCGAAGCACGCCGTCGCGATATTTCGCGGTAACTTTGTTCGCGTCCACGTCGTCGGCGAGCGCCACCACGCGCCGGAAGCGGCCAGAGAAACGTTCGTTGATGTGCGCCGTTGCTTTTTCCGGCACCGTCACCGGTTTGCGTTCGCCGGAAACGGTGAGCACGCCTTTCTCGATCTGCACGTCGAGGCTCGCGGGATCGACACCGGGAACGAAAGCATAGATTTCCACGGCGGCGGGAGCGCTGCCGACATTCATTGCCGGGAAACCGCGCGGCACGCCGCGGATGCTGGACGACAGGCCCAAAGCCCGGTCGAGTTCGCGCTGCATGCGTTCGAACTCTCCGAGCAGATCGCGGGCAAACCAATCACCGTACACGTTGTATATCATGGCTTCTCCCTCCTGAATTCCCGATTCCGGATAAAATCGTTTTGCTTTCCGTCTTTAATGGGTGCGGCGCCACCGGATTCAACCCCTTGATCGCTGCAGGGGCAGCCCGCATGTAACAGGACCTGCGTTGGAGAGGGAGCCGCCAGTTGGAATACAAGGACTATTACGGAATACTCGGCGTGGCGCGGGACGCGACGGCGGAAGACATCAAGAAAGCCTTCCGCAGGCTCGCACGCAAATACCATCCCGACGTGTCGCGGGAGAAAGATGCCGAAGCGCGCATGAAAGAAGTGAACGAGGCGTATGCGGTGCTTTCGGATCCCGAGAAGCGCGCCGCCTACGACCAGCTGGGCAGCGCCTACCGGCCCGGTCAGGAATTCCGTCCGCCGCCGGACTGGGATGCCGGATTCGAATTTTCCGGACACGATTTTGCGCCCCACGAGGCCGCAGAGTTTTCAGACTTCTTCGAGCAGCTGTTCGGCCGCGCGGGCATGGGCGGACGCGGCGGCTTTTACCGCGGCGGGCGTTCCTCCGCCGTGCACGGCGGTGACCACTATGCCAAGGTGGTGCTCGACGTGGAGGATGCGTTCACCGGTCCGGTGCGGCAGATCAGCTTGCGCGTGCCCCGGCTCGACGCTCGTGGCCGGCTGGTGCTGGAGACGCGCACGCTCAACGTGAAAATCCCCAAAGGCGTGCGCGAGGGCCAAGTCATCCGGCTCGCCGGCCAAGGCGCACCGGGCGTAGGCGGGGGCATGCCTGGCGACTTGCTGCTGGAAGTGCATTTCAGGCCCCACCCCCGCTTTCGTGTCGAAGGTCGCGACTTGCACTTGACCCTGCCCGTCGCGCCATGGGAAGTGGCGCTGGGGGCAGTGGTTCCCGTGGAATTGCCGGACGGCACGGTCAAGGTGCGCATTCCGCCAGGGTATCGCGGCGGCGGGCAATTGCGGGTGCGTGGCAGGGGTATTCCGGGGCAGCCGCCGGGAGACCTGTTGCTCGAGCTGGAAGTGGTGGTGCCGCCGGTCAATACGCCTCGCGCGCGCGAACTTTATGAAACCATGGCGCGGGAACTCGCCTTCGACCCGCGTGCCGGGAGCTAGACCATGCGAGACGAGGACATCCTGATCGGCACCCTGATGGACGAGACGTGGCTCACGCTGGAACAGGTCGCCGCCGCCTGCGCCGTGGAGCCGGAGTGGCTGCTCGCTCACATCGAAGCGGGTCTGTTTCCTCACGCGGAAAGCGTGGCGGGGGTGTGGCGCTTCACCGGCGCGGCGCTGGTGCGGGCGCGGCGCATGCGCGAGCTGGAGCGCGACTTCGAGGCGGTGCCGGAGCTTGCCGCCCTGGTGGCCGACCTGCTGGAGGAAATGGACAGCCTGCGTGCGCATCCGCGCCGCAGCGGCGGGGAGTGAACGTGGCCGAGTGGCATCGTCACGCCGCCGCCAACCGCCTGCAGACGCTGTTGCTGGTGGTGGTGCTGCTCGGCATCAGCGCCGTGGCGGGCGGTTTACTGTTCGGCGAGACCGGCCTGTGGGTCGCTCTGGGGGCGAGCCTGATGGCGCTCGTGATCGAGCCGGTGGCGGTGTCGCGGCTGACACTGGCGTGGTACCGTGCCCGGCCGCTCACTGCGACAGAGGCTCCGGATCTGTGGCGCGTGCTGCACACTCTCGCCGCGCGCGCCGGACTGCCCGCGGTGCCGGTGCCCCATTACGTGCCGAGTCCGTTGGTGAACGCCTTCGCTGTGGGCAACCGCCGCGATGCGGCCATCGCCCTTACCGACGGCCTGCTGCGCACGCTGAGCGCGCGTGAGCTGGTCGGCGTGCTGGCCCATGAAACCGCGCACATCGCCCACGACGACCTGCGGGTAATGGGGCTCGCCGACTACGTGAGCCGGCTTACCGCCTTGTTTGCGCTGGCGGGCCAGATCTCGCTGCTGGCGAGCCTGCCCTGGTGGCTCGTGGGGGCGGCAGAGATCCGGTGGCCGGGGCTGTTGCTGCTGCTGTTTTCGCCGCAGCTCGCGCTGCTGGCCCAGCTCGGCCTGTCGCGGGTCCGCGAGTTCGACGCCGATCTCGCGGCCGCGCGGCTCACTGGCGATCCCGAGGCGCTGGCTTCGGCGCTCGTCAAAATCGAGCGCGTGAACCGCTCGTGGCGTGCCTGGCTGCTGCCGGGGTGGGGCAATCCGGAACCGTCGTGGCTGCGCACACACCCCGCCACCGAAGAGCGCATCGAGCGGCTGCGCGTCGTGTCACGTGCGGCGCCGGAAGCATTGTGGGAGCAGGAACATCCGTTGCGGCCCGGTGTCCCGTCGCGTAACTCGCCCCGGTGGTATCCCGGCGGCGTATGGCGTTGAAAATACTACAGAAAGAGAAAATCATGGAACAGAAAACCCAATGGAACATGATTTACTGGTTCGTCGCGGCTTTTTTACTGTTGTTGTTGCAGGACTGGTGGCAGGCGGCGCGCACAGTGGAACCGGTGCCTTATAGCGAATTCGAGCAGGCCCTGCAGGATGGCCGGGTGGCGGAAGTGCTGGTGTCCGACAAGGCGTTGACCGGCAAACTCAAGTCGCCCGATGCCAAAGGCAAGACGGTGATCGTGGCGACGAGGGTGGAGCCCGATCTCGCCGCGCGGTTGTCGCAGTATCACGTGCCTTATGCGCGAGTGGTGGAAAGCACTTTCCTGCGCGATGTCCTATCGTGGATTCTGCCGGCGGTGGCGTTTTTCGCGGTGTGGTTTTTCCTGTTCCGCAAGTTCGCCGAAAAACAGGGCATGGGCGGATTCATGACCATCGGCAAGAGCCGCGCCAAAATCTATGTGGAGAAGGACACGGGCGTGACTTTCGATGACGTGGCCGGGGTGGACGAATCGAAGGAAGAGCTGCGAGAAGTGGTTGATTTTTTGAGAAATCCCCAGGAATACGGCAGGCTGGGCGCGCACATTCCCAAAGGCGTGTTGCTGGTGGGTCCGCCCGGCACCGGCAAGACCCTGCTCGCCAAGGCGGTGGCTGGCGAGGCCAAAGTGCCTTTTTTCTCCATTTCCGGCTCGGAATTCGTGGAAATGTTCGTGGGTGTGGGCGCGGCGCGGGTGCGCGACCTCTTCGAGCAGGCGCGGGAGAAGGCGCCGGCCATCATTTTCATCGATGAGCTCGATGCGCTGGGGCGCGCGCGCGGTGCTGCCGGGCCCATCGGCGGCCACGACGAGCGGGAACAGACGTTGAACCAGCTGCTGGTGGAAATGGACGGTTTCGACTCTTCCGTCGGCTTGATCATTCTCGCCGCCACCAACCGGCCGGAGATCCTCGATCCGGCGTTGCTTCGCGCCGGCCGCTTCGATCGCCAGGTGCTGGTGGACCGGCCGGACAAGAAAGGGCGGGTGGACATCCTCAAGGTCCACGCAAGGAAAATCAAGCTCGCGCCGGACGTCGACCTGGAACAAGTGGCCGCGCTCACCACCGGTTTTTCCGGCGCCGATCTGGCCAATCTGGTGAACGAGGCCGCGCTCATGGCCACTCGCCGCCACGCCGAAGCGGTGACTTTGGCCGATTTCACCGCCGCCGTGGAACGTATCGTCGCCGGCCTGGAAAAGAAAAACCGCGTGCTCAACGACAAGGAACGGGAAACCGTGGCCTATCACGAAATGGGCCACGCTCTGGTGGCGCTGAGCCTACCCGGCACCGACCCGGTGCACAAGGTTTCCATCATTCCGCGCGGCATAGGCGCGCTCGGCTACACCATTCAGCGCCCCACCGAGGATCGCTACCTGATGAGCCGCGAGGAGCTGGAAAACAAGATCGCCGTGCTGCTGGGCGGCCGCGCCGCCGAGAAGTTGGTGTTCGGCAAGCTTTCCACCGGCGCAGCCGACGATCTCGCCAAGGCGACCGACATCGCGCGCGACATGATCACCCGTTACGGCATGGACGAGGATCTGGGTTACGTCGCGTACGAGGCCCAGCGGCCGCGCTTTCTGGATGTGCCGGAGATGGTGAGCGGCGGCTGCCGCGTGGCCGAGTCCACCCAGACCCGCATCGACGAAGCCGTGCGCGGCATCATCAAAAACGTGTTTGCCCGTGCTTTCGGCATCCTCGAGAGCAATCGCCCGGTCTTGGAACGCTGCGCGCGCGAGCTGCTCGCGAAGGAAACGCTGGACGAGCAAGCCCTGGGCGAGCTCACGCATGATTTGCGCCGGCCGCCTCTTGGCGCGGCGCAACAAGGCCCCATCTAGTTCCATGACACCATTTCGGAACGATGATGCTCCATGGACGATTCTCTGCATGTCGTCTGTCCCTATTGCCGCGCCGTGAACCGGGTGGCGGCCTCGCGTATTTCCCACAATCCGAGTTGTGGCCAGTGCCATAAAGCGTTGTTCGCGGGCCGTGCGGTGGACCTGACCCCGGCCACGTTCGCGCGGCACCTCGAGCGCAACGACATTCCGGTGCTGGTGGATTTCTGGGCGCCGTGGTGCGGGCCGTGCAAAATGATGGCCCCGCAGTTCGAGCAGGCGGCGCGCCTGCTCGAGCCGCGCGTGCGCCTGGCCAAGGTTGATACCGAAGCGGAACCGGTGCTGGCGGCCCGATATGCCATCCGCAGCATCCCGACGCTGCTGCTGTTCCGCGGCGGCCGCGAAATCGCCCGCCAGTCCGGCGCCATGGGGGCGCAGGACATCGTGCACTGGGTGCAGGCGCATTTGCAGTAAATCCGCTGGAGCGGAAGGGATACGCACGGGGGAAATTTGCAGGATCTCTTTTCCTTCGTTCTCGTACTGCTCGCCGCGGGCGCCGTTTCGGCGGCAGTGTCGGCGCGGCTGCGCCTGCCTACCCTGCTGGGCTATCTGGCGGCGGGTGCGCTGCTCGGGCCGTCGGCGTTCGGCGTCCTGCAACCCGGCCCGGCGCTCACCTTCCTCGCCGAGCTGGGGGTGATGCTGCTGCTGTTCATGGTGGGACTGGAGCTGTCCGTCATCGAGCTGTGGGCTACCCGCCGGCGGGTGCTGTTGGCAGGCGGGCTGCAGGTATTGAGCTGCGGCCTGGCGGTGGGCGCAGCGGCGGTCTGGGCGGACGTCGGCGTGAGGGGGGCGATTTTGCTCAGCGGCGCCGCGGCCATGTCTTCCAGCGCCATCGCGGCCAAGCAGCTGGCGGAACAGGGCGAGCTCACCACCCGCCATGGTCACATGGCGATTGCCGTGCTGGTATTCCAGGACGTGGCCACCATTCCGCTTCTGACCCTGCTGGCGATCTGGCAGCGCGGCGCCTCGCCCGCGCCGCTCGCCATCGCCGGCGAGGTGCTGGGCGTGCTGACGCTGTTCGCCGTTGCCGCAGCGTTTTCCAAGCCCGTATTGCAGCGCGTCCTGGCGTGGGTCGCGCGTCACGGCAGCACCGAAGTGTTCCTGCTCAGCGCGCTGCTGGTGGTGCTGGCGGCGGCCTATGGCGCCCATGCGATGGGCGTGTCGGCGGCGCTGGGGGCTTTTCTCGCCGGGGTGGTGCTGGGAGAGAGCGATTTCCGCCATCGCATGGAAGACGACATCCGGCCTTTCCGCGACCTGCTCATCGGTCTGTTTTTCATTACCGTCGGCCTGCAGCTGGATCTGCGCCAGCTCCTCGGTGCGCCGCTCGCGGTGGCAGGCTGGCTCGCTTGCCTGATTCCGCTCAAGCTCGTCATGGCCTGGCCCGTCCTGCGCGTGGCAGGGCTGGGGATCACCGATGCGTGGCGCAGTGCGTTTCTTCTCGCCCATGGCGGCGAGTTTGGCCTGCTGCTGCTTGCCTCGGCGCTTGCCGCCGGCATC
>JBKBXX010000097.1:0-12138 GCA_046313915.1 Burkholderiales bacterium
GCTCGATGAGCGCGGAAAAAGCTTGTCCACCCGCGAGCTTGCCGACTGCATCGGTCACTGGCGCGGCGCCGGGCGCGATGTCGCTTTCATCATCGGCGGCGCCGACGGCATTTGTGGCGCGCTCAAGCGGGAAGCGGATATGCTATGGTCATTGTCGCCGCTCACGCTGCCGCACGCGCTGGTGCGCGTGGTGCTCGCCGAGCAGCTGTACCGGGCGATGTCGATTTTGAACCGTCATCCGTACCACCGGGAGTGAAAAGGCGGCATTCGCCAGGCGGGACGGGGCGAGTGGCCGCTGCCGGACCGTATGCCGCGCGCCGGGAGATTCTGAAATGGAAAAACGCATCTATCTCGCTTCCCGCAGTCCGCGCCGCCGTGAGCTCTTGAAGCAGATCGGCGTGAATTTCGAGCTGCTGCTGCTGCGCGAGGATCCGCGGCGCGGCGGCGATGTCGACGAGACGCCGCTTCCGGGCGAGCCGGCCGATGTCTATGCGCTGCGCGTCGCCGGCGCCAAGGCCGGCATCGCCGTGCGCCAGATCGCCCAGCGCGGCCTGCCGTTTCACCCGGTGCTGGCGGCCGACACCACGGTGGTGCTCGACGAGCACATTCTCGGCAAACCGGCGGACGCGGCGCAGGCGGCCCAGATGCTCAAGGCGTTGTCGGGGCGCGGCCACCGCGTGATCTCCGCCGTCGCGATCGCGGCCGGGGAGCGCATCGAGACGCGGCTTTCGGTTTCGACGGTGCAATTCCGCGAGCTTGCCGAGGCCGAGATCCGGCGCTATATCACGAGCGGCGAGCCGTTCGGCAAGGCCGGCGGCTATGCCATCCAGGGACGCGCCGCCGCCTTCGTCACGCGTATCGAAGGCAGCTATTCGGGTATCATGGGCTTGCCGCTGGCCGAAACGGCCGAGCTGCTGCACAAATTCGACATCGCAATCCTGTAACGGGCGCAAGACGCGGCGGATGGCCGAAGAAATCCTCATCAACGTCACACCGCAGGAGACGCGCGTCGCCATCATCGAGCACGGCGTGGCGCAGGAGCTGCACATCGAGCGCGTGCTGTCGCGCGGGCTGGTCGGCAACGTCTACATGGGGCGGGTGATCCGCGTGCTGCCCGGCATGCAGTCGGCGTTCATCGACATCGGCGGCGAGCGCGCGGCATTCCTGCACGTTGCCGATATCTGGAGCAACCGCAACGGCGAGCCCAGCGCGCCGATCGAAAAGCTGCTGGCCGAGGGCCAGGACCTGATGGTGCAGGTGATCAAGGACCCGATCGGCACCAAGGGCGCGCGGCTTTCCACCCAGATCAGCATCGCCGGCCGTTTCCTGGTCTATCTGCCGCAGGAATCGCACATCGGCATCTCCCAGCGCATCGAAGACGAGGAAGAGCGCCAGCACCTGCGCGAGAAGCTGCAGCAACTGCTGCCGCCCGACGAGAAAGGCGGCTTCATCATCCGCACCATGGCCGAGACCGCATCCGACCGCGAGCTCATCCTCGACATCGAATATCTGCGCAAGCTGTGGCACGGCATCCTCGAGAAGGCACAGACCGCGGCCGCCGCCGCGCTGCTCTACCAGGATCTCGATCTCAGCCTGCGGGTGCTGCGCGATTTCGTGAACGAGGAGACCACGCGCATCCTGGTCGATTCACGCGAAACCTTCCAGGGCATGCAGGATTTCGCCCGCGAGTTCACGCTGGCGGGGGCGGAGCGCATAGAGCATTACCAGGGCGAACGTCCGCTGTTCGACTTCTACGGCGTCGAAGACGAGATCGAAAAAGCACTGGCGCGGCGCGTCGATCTCAAATCGGGAGGCTACCTGATCATTGATCAGACCGAAGCGCTCACCACCATCGACGTCAACACCGGCGGCTTTGTCGGCGGCCGCAGCTTCGACGACACCATTTTCAAGACCAACCTCGAAGCGGCGCAGGTGATCGCGCGCCAGCTGCGGCTCAGGAACCTCGGCGGCATCATCATCATCGATTTCATCGACATGGACAGCGAGGAACACAAAAACGCCGTGCTGAACGAATTCAGGAAAGCGCTGGCGCGCGACCGCACCCGCATGACCATCAATGGCTTCACCCAGCTTGGGCTAGTCGAGATGACGCGCAAGCGCACGCGCGAATCGCTGGCGCACGTGCTGTGCGAGCCGTGCCCGGTGTGCGAAGGCCGCGGCCAGCTCAAGACGGCGCGCACGGTGTGCTACCAGATCCTGCGCGAGCTGCTGCGCGAATCGCGCCAGTTCAATGCCCGCGAATTCCGTATCCTCGCCTCCCAGCAGGTGATCGACATGTTCCTCGACGAGGAATCGCAAAGCCTCGCGATGCTCTCCGATTTCATCGGCAAGCCGGTATCGCTGCAAGTGGAAAGCGTCTATAACCAGGAACAGTTCGACATCGTGCTCATGTAGCGGCACGGCCGGAAAGGCCTCGCTTGTATTTATATGTCATTGATTTTTAATATAAAATTGTAATGGCGGCGAGCCGGCCCGACGCGCCGCGCGCCGCGCGCGAAGCCACCCTGCTCGTGCGGCAGTTCGCCGAGCGGGCGTTTTCGCGCGCCGCCGGCGCGCCGCTGGTCGGCGGCAACAGCGTGCGCATCCTCAGGAATGCGGACGAGAACTACCCGGCGTGGCTCGCCGCCATCGGCGCGGCGAAGCGCAGCATCCTGTTCGAGAACTACATCATCGCCGACGATGCGGTGGGGCGCGAATTTGCTGCGGCGCTCGCCGAGCGCGCCCGCGCCGGGGTGAAGGTCAGGGTGATCTACGACTGGATGGGCGCGCTGGGCGCCGCTTCGCGGCGCGTGCTGCAACCCGTCGCCGCCGCCGGCGGCGAGGTCAGATGTTTCAATCCGCCGCGCTTCGACAGCCCTTTCGGCTGGCTCGCGCGCGATCACCGCAAAATGGTGGTGGTCGACGGCGAGGTCGGTTTCGTCGCGGGCCTGTGCGTGAGCCGCAAATGGGCCGGCGACCCGCTGCTCGGGATGGAACCGTGGCGCGACACCGGCATCGAGGTGCGCGGCCCGGCGGTCGCGGACATCGAACAGGCCTTCGCCGAAGTGTGGGCGGCGACGGGCCCGCCGATTCCCGAAGACGAGCTGAGCGATGCCGGCGCCATCGCCGCGGTAGGGAACGTGGCGCTGCGAGTGCTGGCAACCCAGCCCAATGTCGCGGCGCTCTACCGGCTCGACCAGCTGATCGCCGCCATGGCGCGCAGGACGCTGTGGCTGGCCGACGCCTATTTCGTCGGCGTTGCGGCGTACGTGCAGGCGTTGCGGGCCGCAGCGCTCGACGGTGTCGACGTGCGGCTGCTCGTGCCGGGGACGAGCGATGTGCCGGTCATCTCTCCGCTGTCGCGCGCAGGCTACCGACCGTTGCTCGAAGCCGGCATCCGGGTGTTCGAATGGAACGGTCCGATGCTGCATGCCAAGACCGCGGTGGCCGATTGTCACTGGGCGCGGGTGGGATCGAGCAATCTCAATATCGCGAGCTGGATGGGCAATTACGAGCTCGACATCGCGGTCGATGATCTGGCTTTTGCCGAGGCCATGCACGACATGTACGAGCAGGATCTCGCCAACGCCACCGAAATCGTGCTCGCCGCGCGCAACCGCGTGCGCCCTGCCGCGCCGCGGCAGCGGCGTGCGCGGGCAAAAGGCGGCAGCGCCTCGCGTGCGGCTGCCGGCGCGCTGCGCATCGGCAACACCGTCGGCGCCGCGATCGCCAACCGCCGCCTGCTGGGGCCGGCGGAAGCGGGCGTGATGACGGGTGTGGGACTCGCCCTGCTGGGGCTCGCCGCGATCGTCGCCGTCTGGCCGTGGCTCGTGGCGCTGCCGCTGGCGGTGATCGGCGCGTGGACCGCGGTGACGCTGCTGATCAGGGCGCAGGAGCTACGCGCGCAGCGCGCAGGAGAAATCGCGGAAGAAACGCGCGCCTCGCCTGCCGGCGCGGCGCAGGACAGGGAAGGAGACTGAGCGCCGCTCAGCCGGCGGCGTTTTTGACCAGCGTGTGCAAAGCGGCATCGGCCGGCGCGATTTCCACCACCTTGCGGCGACCGTGCGCGCCGTGACGCACGCTGATCCGCGCCGCCGGCAACCGCCACAGGCGGCGCAGGAAATCGATCAGCTCGGCATTCGCCTTGTTGTCAACGGCCGGGGCGGCAATCCTGATTTTGAGCGCATCGCCGTGCAGGCCGGCGATCGCGCTCGCCTTGGCGTTGGGCTGCACGTGGACATGGAGCGTGATGCGGGCGGCAGCGGGATCGAAGCGGCACCACGCCGGTTCGGCGATCGTCACAGCAGGCGCGACAGCGACATTTCGAGATAGGCGACCGGCACCATCAGCAGCAGCTGGCAGGCGATGATCACGAACAGCGGCGACAGATCGACGTTGCCGACCGGCGGAATCAGGCGCTGGAAAACGCGCAGGAAAGGCCGCGTCATGGCGTTCAACAGCGGCGCCACCGGGCTGTAGGGATTGATCCAGGAGAGCACGGCCTGGATCACCACCGCCACCATGATGATGTAGAGGCCGAGCTTGGCGAGCAGGAGCAGCGCGAGCAGGGTGAGTCCCAGCAGCGCGTTCGCGATGGCCGATCCCGGCTGGAGGCCCTTCACCTGGATCACGAGCAGGATTTCGACGAACTGCGCGAGCCACGCCAGCACCAGCGTGGCGAGATCGAGCCCCCACAGGCCGGGAATCACGCGCCGCGCCGGGCGCACCGCGAAATCGGTGATGGCGTTGAGGAATTCGGCGAGCGGATTGCGGTATGAGGCGCGCACGCATTGCAGGTAGAAGCGCAGCAGCAGCGCAATGGTGAACAGTCCGAATGCGGTTTCGATCAGAAATATGAACGCGCCGGATAACATGTGAGGTCAGTCTCCGCCCAGTTCGTTGCCGAGCTCGCGCGAGCGCTGCGCTGCCGCGCGCACTGCGCGGACGATGATCTGCCGCGTGTTTTCGGTTTCGAGCAGCGCGAGCGCGCGCTCGGTGGTACCGCCTTTGGAGGTCACCCGCGCGCGCAGCGTGGCGGCATCTTCGCCGCTCGCCGCGGCGAGTTTCACCGCGCCGGCGAAAGTGTCGAGCGCGAGCTTGCGCGCCGTGGCTGGCGGGAAACCCAGTTCGGCAGCGGCCTGCTGCAGAGCTTCGATGAAATAGAAGACATAGGCGGGGCCGCTTCCCGACACCGCGGTGATCGCGTCCATCTGGTCTTCGCTTTCCAGCCACAAGGTGGCGCCGACCGCGCCCATGATCTGCTCCGCCTGCGCGCGATCGGCGGCGGACACCGCGGGCATCGCATAAAGGCCGGAGACGCCCGCCAGCACCAGCGCCGGCGTGTTGGGCATGGCGCGCACGATGCGCGGGTAATTTCCCAGCCACCGCGACAGATCGGAAGAACGGATACCAGCGGCGATGGTGATGATGAGTTGCGAGGCGAGCGCCCCGCGCAGCGTACGGGCGGCCTCGCGCAACTGCTGCGGCTTGACCGCCAGCACGAGGCACTGGCTGCCGGCGAGCGCGGCGCCGGCGTCGGCGAACGCCGCGACGCCCAGATCGCGCTCCAGCCGCGCGCGCGCCGCGGGGTCGATTTCCGCGACGCGGATGGCGTCGGCGCGCCAGCCTTTCTGCAGCAGGCCGCCGATGATCGCGCTCGCCATGTTGCCGCCGCCGATAAATGCGATGTTCATGCAGGAACCGTGAAAAGTGAACCGTGAAACGCGCGACGCAATGACGGTATTCTAATGGTTGTCAGGGCATTGTCCCACATTTCACGTTTCACGTTTCACGTCTTCTGCCGAAAATCGCGGTGCCGACCCGCACCATCGTCGCGCCTTCGGCGATCGCGGCCTCGAGATCGTCCGACATGCCCATCGACAAAGTGTCGAGGGCAAAGCCGGCGGCCGCCAGGCCATCCCGGATTTCGCGCAGCAGCGCGTAGCGCCGCCGCTGCAGTCCGCTGTCCGGCGTCGGCTCGGGGATCGCCATCAATCCGCGCAGCCTGAGCCGCGGCAAGGCGGCAATGGCGCGGGCGAGCGCGAGTTCCGCGCCCGGCGCGACGCCGCTTTTGCTTGCTTCGCCGCTGACGTTGATCTGGATGCAGACATTGAGCGGCGGCAGGCCGGGCGGCCGCGCCGCGTTAAGGCGCGCCGCGATTTTTTCCCGCTCGACGCTGTGCACCCACTGAAAATGTTGCGCGATCGCGCGCGTCTTGTTGCTCTGGATCGGGCCGATGAAGTGCCAAACGAGCGGCAGGTGCGCAAGCTGTGTGATTTTTGTCACGGCTTCCTGCACGTAATTCTCGCCGAAATCGCGCTGGCCCGCGGCATGGGCTTCCCTGATTTCTTCCACGCCGAAAGTCTTGCTGACCGCGACCAGCGTGATCGCGGCTGCCGGCCGTCCCGCGGCCTGCGCGGCGCGCGCGATGCGCTCGTGTACGGCTTGCAGATTGGCGGCGATGGTGGTCATAATCCCTGGAAGCGCGGGACGGGCCGTTCAGTGTAGAATCGAGCCGTCGATCCGCGATTTTCGTCTGCCTTCGGTCTGACGGGGCAATTATAATGGACATCTCCGAGCTGCTGGCCTTCGTCGTCAAGAACAAGGCTTCCGATCTGCATCTGTCGGCGGGGCTGCCGCCGATGATCCGCGTGAACGGCGACGTGCGCCGCATCAATCTTCCGGCGCTGGAGCACAAGGACGTTCACGCGATGATCTATGACATCATGAACGACGGCCAGCGCAAGTTCTACGAGGAAAACCTCGAGTGCGACTTCTCGTTCTCGATCCCCAACCTCGCGCGCTTTCGCGTCAACGCCTTCGTCCAGCAGCGCGGCGCCGGCGCGGTATTCCGCACCATCCCGTCCAAGGTGTTGTCGCTCGAAGACCTCAAGGCGCCGAAGAGCTTCGCCGAAATCGCGAGCCAGCCGCGCGGCGTGGTGCTGGTCACCGGGCCGACCGGCTCGGGGAAATCGACGACGCTTGCGGCGATGATCAACCACATCAACGAGAACGAATACGGCCACATCCTCACCATCGAGGATCCGATCGAGTTCGTGCACGAACCCAGGAAATGCCTGATCAACCAGCGTGAAGTCGGGCCCCACACGCTGTCGTTTGCCAATGCGCTGCGCTCGGCGCTGCGCGAGGATCCCGACATCATCCTGGTGGGCGAGATGCGTGATCTCGAGACCATACGGCTCGCGATGACCGCGGCCGAGACCGGCCACCTGGTATTCGGCACGCTGCACACCAGCTCCGCGGCCAAGACCATCGACCGCATCATCGACGTGTTCCCGGCCGAGGAAAAGGAGATGATGCGCGCCATGCTGTCGGAATCGCTGCGCGCGGTGATTTCGCAGACGCTGCTCAAGACCAGGGACGGCAGCGGCCGCGTCGCCGCCCACGAAATCATGATCGGCACGCCGGCGATCCGCAACCTGATCCGCGAGAACAAGGTGGCACAGATGTATTCGGCGATCCAGACCGGCGCGCAGCTTGGCATGCAGACACTCGACCAGAACCTGCAGGAGCTGGTCAAGCGCAACGTCGTGTCCGTCGCCGAGGCGCGCAGCAAGGCGGTGAACAAGGACCTGTTTCCCGTGGTCTGAGCAGGCGGCGCGGGCCGGCAGGCATTGCACGAGGTGGACCGTATGGAAAAAGACCAGCCAGTCAAATTCATGCACGACCTGTTGCGGGCGATGGTCGCGAAGAAGGCGTCGGATCTCTTCATCACCGCCGGCTATCCACCCGCGCTCAAGCTCGACGGCAAGATGACGCCGGTTGCGAACCAGGCGCTGACGCCGCAGCACACCGCCGCATTGGCTCGCGCCATGATGAATGACAAGCAGGCGGCCGAGTTCGAGGCGACCAAGGAGTGCAATTTCGCCATCAACCCCGCCGGCATCGGCCGCTTCCGCGTCAACGCTTTCGTGCAGCAGGGACGCATCGGCATGGTGTTGCGCACCATCACCACCGCCATTCCCGGGCTCGAAGACCTCGGCCTGCCGCCGGTGCTCAAGGACGTGGTGATGGCCAAGCGCGGGCTGATCATCATGGCGGGCGGCACGGGCTCGGGCAAATCGACTTCGCTCGCGGCGATGATAGGCTACCGCAACGAGCACAGCTACGGCCACATCATCACCATCGAGGATCCGATCGAATACGTGCACGAGCACGGCAACTGCATCATCACCCAGCGCGAAGTAGGGGTGGACACCGAGTCGTGGCACGCCGCTCTCAAAAACACGCTGCGCCAGGCGCCTGACGTGATCCTGATCGGCGAGATCCGCGACCGCGAAACCATGGACTATGCGATCGCTTTTGCCGAGACCGGCCATCTGTGCATGGCGACGCTGCATGCCAACAACGCCAACCAGGCGCTCGACCGCATCGTCAACTTTTTCCCCGAGGAACGCCGCAACCAGCTGCTGATGGACCTCTCGCTCAATCTGCGCGCGCTGGTTTCGCAGCGGCTGATTCCGAAAAAGGATGGCAGCGGGCGCGTTGCCGCAGTCGAAATCATGCTCAACTCGCCGCTGATCGCCGATCTCGTTTTCAAGGGCGAGGTGCAGGAGATCAAGTCGATCATGGCGAAGTCGCGCGAACTCGGCATGCAGACTTTCGACCAGCACCTGTTCGATCTCTACGAGGCCGGCGCGATCAGCTACGAGGACGCGCTGCGCAATGCCGACTCGGTGAACGAGCTGCGGCTCATGATCAAGCTGAACAGCCGGGATGCGAAGGAAAAGGACGTAATGAGCGGCATCGAGCATCTGAACATCGTTTGATTCGGACGCCGTGCGCCGAATCAAACATGCAGGCCCGAACGGACAGTAACGTTGCCGTTCAACCGGCATGGATCAACGGAAGCCGGTGCGCAAACCGCCGGCTTTTTCCATGACCATTCCTTTTGACCTGCCGACGTATTGCGCGGCCGCCGCCATCGTCGCCACGTCATACGTGGTTTTCGGCATTTCGGCTTTCGGCGCGGCGCTTTTCACCATTCCGCTGCTGTCGCATTTCTTCCCGCTCGATTTCGTGCTGCCGATGTCGGTGCTGCTCGACGTCAGCGCGGCGCTTGCGCTCGGCCGGCGTTTTTCGCGCGAGGCCGACAAATCCGAGCTGAAATGGCTCGCGCCGTTCTCGCTCGCCGGCGCGGTGCTCGGCGTGACGCTGCTCGTGACGCTGCCGCGCGCTGCGACGCTCGCCGCGCTCGGCACTTTCCTGCTCGCCTACGGCGCCTATTCGCTGCACGAAGGCGTGCCCGCGCGCCGCGTGAGCCGGCGCTGGGCGCCGGTGGCCGGTTTCACCGGCGGCACCATGGGCACGCTGTTCGGCGTCGGCGCGCCGCCCTACGCGATCTATCTTTCGCGCCGCCTCGGCGACAAGGCGGCGCTGCGCGCGACGCTGTCCAACATGGTGCTGCTGTCGGTGTCGATCCGCGCGCTGGTGTTCGCCGCAAGCGGGCTCATGCTCGCCGACCGGCTGGTCGCTTTCGCGCTGCTCGCACCGTTCGCGCTCGCCGGGCTGTGGGCCGGCAGCCGCATCCACGGCCGCGTCTCGCACGCCGTACTGCTGCGCTTCATCGCGGTGCTGCTGGTGCTGATGGGCGTATCCTTGCTGGTGCGCAGCCTCGTATAAAAATGTTATTAAAAACAATGTGTTATATTCACATCTAACCCGGATTGCACTGCATTTCATCCGGGCTACCGACTAGCGCATGATCACCCGCGTAGCCCGAATGCAGCCGCAGGCGCAATCCGGGATCAGCCTCGCTCCCGGTTTGACGGCAATATCCACTGCATCGGAAGGGACCCGGACGCACGAACGGCGCGTTCCCCGGACTGCACTTCGTTTCATCCGGGCTACCGACTAGCGCACGATCACCCGCGTAGCCCGGATGCAGCCGCAGGCGCAATCCGGGATCAGCCTCGCTCCCGATTTGACGGCAATATCCACTGACTGCATCGGAAGCGTAGCCCCAAAATACGCGCACGGTGCGTTAAGATGCGCACGACAACCGTTCCGAAATTTCCGAATTTGCACAGACATGACCATGCTCACCGGCCGCTCGGCCTTTCTCACGCTGCTCGAAGACGAAGGCATCGACCATCTCTTCGGCAATCCCGGCACCACCGAACTCGCGATCATGGAGGCGCTCGGCGCGCATCCCAAACTGCGCTACGTGCTCGGCCTGCATGAAGCCGTGGTGGTAGCGATGGCCGATGGCTATGCGCGCGCCTCGGGCCGGCTCGCCGCGTGCAACGTGCACATTGCGCCGGGGCTCGGCAACGCGATGGGCGCGCTCTACAACGCCAAGTGGTATGGCTCGCCGCTAATCGTCACCGCGGGGCAGCAGGAGCAGGGCCACGGGCTCACCGAACCGATGCTCTACGACCCGCTGCTGCCGATCGCGCAGCCGATGGTGAAATGGGCGGTGGAAGTGACGCGGCTCGCCGACCTGCCGCGCGTGGTGCACCGTGCGGCCAAAGTCGCACTGACACCGCCGACCGGCCCGGTGTTCATCAGCCTGCCGGGTGACATCCTCGATGCCGAAGGCGAAATCGATCCCGGCCAGCCGACGCGCATCGACGCCGCGGTGCGGCCCGGCGACGCCGCGCTCGAACGGCTCGCGCAGCGGCTGCTCGCCGCGCGCAATCCGGTGCTGCTCGCGGGCCATGAACTCGCGACGCGCGAAGCGTGGCACGAGGCCGCAGCGCTCGCCGAACTGCTGGGCGCGCCGGTCTACCAGCAGACCTGCCCGTATGCCGCGCATTTTCCTTCGGAGCATCCGGCTTTCATGGGTGCGCTCACGCGCAGCCAGCGCCAGGTGCGCGACACCTTGAAACCCCACGACCTGCTGGTGTGCCTCGGCGCCGACGTGCTGCGCATGTCGGTGTGGAGCCCGCTCGACGCGCTGCCGCCAGGTCTGCCGATCGTGCAGATCGGTGAGCGCGACTGGGAGCTGGGGAAAAACTATCCCGCGGAAATCGCGCTGCGCGCCGATGTCGGGGAAACGCTGCGCGCCCTGCTGCCGGTATTGCGCGCACGGCGCAGCGCCGAGCGCGCAGCGCAGTCCGCAACGCGCCTCACCGAACTCGCTACACGCAATTGGTGCGCACAACGCGAACGCGCACGGCAGGAGGCGCAGGCCGCCGCCGAAGCGCAGCCGATCGATCCGCGCTGGCTGATGAGATGCATCGCCGAAACGCTGCCCGCGCACGCGGTGATCGTCGAAGAAGGGCTCACCTCGACGCAATCGCTGCTCGGCTTTTTCCCATTCCGCGATCCGCGTTGCTACTACGGACTGGCGAGCGGCGGACTTGGTTTCGGTCTGCCCGGCGCAGCCGGTGTCGCGCTCGCGTTGCCCGGCCGCCCCGTCGTCGCCATCGTCGGCGACGGCAGCGCGATGTACGGCATCCAGGCGCTATGGACCGTCGCGCACCTCAAATTGCCGGTTACTTATGTCATCACCAACAACCGCAGCTACCGCATCCTCAAGGAGCGGCTCGTTGCGCTGCGCCACACCGAAAAATTCATCGGCATGGATTTGCGCGAACCGGCGATAGACTACACCGGCCTTGCGCGCTCGCTCGGCGTGGCGGCGCAGCGCATCACCGATCCGCGCGAAGTTGCGCCGGCGCTCGCCGCGGCGGTGCACAGCGGCGGCCCGCGACTCATCGAAGTGATGGTCGCCGACGGCTTTGGCGGCTAACGCATGATCACCCGCGTAGCCCGGATGCAGCCGCAGACGTAATCCGGGATCAGGCTAAAGGGGCTCCCCGAAATCACCCGCATCGAGGCCTGCGCTACCACCCCAATCTATCGGCAACGTCTCGCGCCTGACGTAATGCATGAATGACGAATGGGGCCAATCTTTTGCGCGTGCCACCAAACCATGTTTCACCGGATTGAAGTGAATGTAATCGACGTGCCGTTCGAGATCGGCGTCGTCCCGGATGGTGTGCTCCCAGAAGCGCCGCTGCCACAGGCCGTATTCGCCCTTGCGGTTTCTAGCGAGCGGCACGCCGCGCGCGACGAGCGTGTGGGTGAAGAGGCTTTTGATGCGCCGCCAGCGCCCGGAAAAATCGGCGTCGCCCGGCGGCAGCTTGAAGATCGCATGCAAGTGATCGGGCA
>JBKBXX010000098.1:0-11893 GCA_046313915.1 Burkholderiales bacterium
TGCCGTGGCCGCTTTCGTTTTCGTACGGCCGTGCGTTGCAGCAGGCTTCGCTCAAGGCGTGGAAAGGCAGCGCCGCCAATGTCGCGGCCGCCCAGGCGGCCCTGCTGCACCGCGCGCGCATGAACGGGCTCGCCGCGCTCGGCAAGTATTCGGCCGACCTGGAGAAACAGGCGCTTGCCGCTTGAGCGCCTTCTGCGCCACGGCGAGGGGAGCGCGCACAGAAAGCCGTTCATAAAACCTTCGCGCAAGCGTTGCGCGCCTCCGCGAACCGGATGAACACCTTGCCGGAGCGCACGCCGGTTTCGATCATCACCGGGTTTTTGGGCAGCGGCAAAACCACGCTGCTCAATCGTCTGCTGCAGCATCCCGGCATGGCAGGCGCGGCGGTCATCATCAACGAGCTCGGCGAAATCGGCCTCGACCACCTGCTGGTCGCCGCCCCCAATGAAAACACGGTGCTGCTGTCGAGCGGCTGCATCTGTTGCACGGTGCGCGGCGATCTGGTCGATACGCTGCGCGATCTCTGGCGCCAGCGCCATGCCGGCGCCATTCCGGCATTCGACCGGGTGGTGATCGAGACCACCGGTCTCGCCGATCCGGTGCCGATCATCCAGACCGTGATCACCGACGAAAAACTGGCGCCCCGCTTTGGCCTCGACGGCGTGATGACGCTGGTCGACGGCGTCAACGGCGCTTTCCAGCTCGATCAGCAGGCCGAGTCGGTCAAACAGGCCGCGGTCGCCGACCGCCTGCTGCTCACCAAAAGCGACGTCGCGCCGCCCGCGGCCATCGCCGCCCTGCGGGCGCGCCTGGCGCGCCTCAACCCCGCCGCGCGGCAGTTCGTGGTCACGCACGGGGAAATCGCGCCCGACAGCCTGTTCGGCGCCGCCCTCGACCGCGCCGCCGGCGGCGATGAAGTCATGCGCTGGCTGGGCGGGGCCGCGGTGGCGCGCGGTGCGGGCGCGCGCGCGCCGGGTGGCGGCGGCATGCGCCACGACGACCGCATCCGGAGTTTTTCCCTGTATCTCGACGAACCGGTGAGCCGCGCCGGTCTCACGGCGTGGCTCACCGCGCTCGCCTCGCTGCGCGGCGCGCGGCTGCTGCGGGTGAAAGGTCTGCTCAATGTCGAAGGCAGCCCGCTCGCGGTTCACGCCGTGCAGACGCTGATCCACGAACCGCTCGCGCTCGCGCGCTGGCCCGACGCCGAGCGCCGCTCGCGGCTGGTCTTCATCACGCGCGACATGGCGCGCGAGGACCTCGAGGCGACGCTCGACGTGCTGCGCTGGCAGGACACGCCGCGGCAGCCACGGCAGATGCTCGATCCGCAGGCTTACGCCAGATTCCTCGCGGCGATGGAGAAATTCCGCTGAAGCCGCGGGCCGGCTTGACATTTGCGGCTCGAATAATTAGTTTCCGGGGTTTGCTGCAAACGCTTGCATGAGCGCCCGCCCGCAGCCGGTTCGAGGAGGAGTTCCGTACATGTTCGATTACAAGGTGCCCGAAGCGAAAGGCGCGATCAAAGTCATCAAGGGCGGCACGCTGATCGATGGCAACGGCGGCAAGCCGCTCAAAGATCCCGTCATCGTGCTCGAAGGCCGCCGCATCAAACAGGTCGGTAGCAAGAACGAAATCAAAATTCCGGCGCGCGCCGAGATCATCGATTGCGGCAAACTCACGCTGATGCCCGGCCTGATGGATGTGCACCTGCACACCATGATGTTCAACTGCCTGACTTTCCACAACTATCGCGTCGCGCAGTGGGAAATCACGCCCGAACTGCAGCAGATGTACGGCCTGTTTCACGCCCAGCTGTGCTTCGACATGGGTTTTACCACGTTGCGCGATCTGGGGCTCAATTCTAGCCGCGGCCTGCTGACTCCCCATTTGTGCGCGGTGCGCGACTCGATCAACGCCGGCGTCATCGAAGGCCCGCGTATGCTGGTCGGCGGCTTCACCACCATCACCGGCTCGCACCTCGACCTGATCCAGCCGCGCGCGGCGCAACGCTACGGTTTCCAGACCGCCGACGGTCCGTGGGAGCTGCGCAAGCTCGCGCGCACCAATCTTCTGCAAGGCTGCGACATCGTCAAGACCTGCGCCACCGGCGGCGGCGGCACCGACAAGGAAGAACCCGATATCCGCAACATGACGCAGGAGGAGATCAACGCCATTGTCGACGAGGCGCACGCTTTCCACAAGGTCGCCGCGGTACACTGCTTCACGCCCAACGGCCAGCGCATGGCGCTGGAAGCCGGCGCCGACACCATAGAGCACATGGTGTTCCACGACGAGGAGACGATCGACATGATCGCGGACGCGGGCGTGTGGGTGACGCCGACGCTGCTGCACCGCACCGACCGCGCCATCGAGACGCGCAAGGATCAGGGCACGTCGATGTTCGTGATCAACAAGATGAAAGCGCTGCAGCCATACTGTTTCGAGACTTTCCAGAAAATGCACAAGGCGGGCGTCAACATCGCCATGGGCACCGACATGGGTTTCGATCCCGAGATGGGCACCAACGCGCGCGAGCTGGAAATTTACGTCAAGCTCGGCATGAAGCCAATGGAAGCGATACTCACGGCCACCCGCAACGCCGCGCGCGCCCTCAAGCTCGACAAGGAACTCGGCACGGTGGAAGCGGGCAAGCTTGCCGACATCATCGCCGTCCACGGCGATCCGCTCAGGAACATCGCCGTGCTGCAGGAAAAGAAAAACATTCAGCTGGTGATGAAAGAAGGCCGCATCTACGCCGACCGCCGGCCGGGCAGGAACAGGAACGTGGTCAACGTCGACCCCGGCGACTGGAAAATCATCGACTACCTGTAATTCGCGAAACGCAAAACCCCCGGACACGGAGAGCCGCCATGGCGACAGCCCGCAAGCGTTCCACTGCCAGCAAGAGCAAGCGCATCACCAAAACCGCCGCCTCGCGCCAGCCGAAAACCAAGACCGAAGGCGCGGTCAAGGGCGGCGACGGCAAATACCAGTTCCCGCTGGCGCGGCTGAAGAAAATCCCCGCCGGAACCGGTTATTCGACTTCGCACGGCGGCGTGGTCGAAGGCGAGCGCATGCTGGTGGGCTGGATCCACAAGCCGCGCGGCACCGGCTCGCGCCTGCATTTCCACGCCAACGAGCAGTTCAATTACGTGGTCAAGGGCACGCTCAAGGGCACGGTCGACGGCAAACGCGTGGTCGCGCCGGCAGGAACCCTGATCTATATTCCGGCGCGCGCGCCGCACAAACTGGTGTCGACCGCCGACGAGGACGTGATTTTCATCGCCATCAAGGACTTGTCGCAGGGCATCATCGGCCAGGCCGTCGACGGCACCATGAGCGGCCCGCATTACGAAAAAGGCTTCGAGCCCAAGGCGCCGCGGCGCACAAAAAAATACAAATAAAACAAAGACTTATAAAAGTAACCGCGCCCCCGGGCAAAAACGGATCGCTCATCACGGGAGGAGACCATGCAGGGAATCGGAAGAACGGCACTGTTTCTGGCGCTGGCCGGCGGCTGCGCGGCGGCTTTTGCACAAGCTTATCCGAGCAAGCCCATCCGCATCATCGTCGCCTACACGCCGGCGGGCACCACCGACATTCTGGCGCGCGCCATCGGCCAGAAATGGACCGAGGCCTGGGGCCAGCCGGTGATCATCGACAACCGCCCCGGCGCCAACGGCAACATCGGCACCGAGATCGCGGCGCGCGCCACGCCCGACGGCTACACCTTGCTGATGGCGACCGCCGCCACCCACAGCATCAACGGCACGCTCTACAAGAAATTGTCGTGGGATGCGGTCAGGGATTTCGCGCCGATCGGGCTGGTCGCCATCGTGCCCAACCTGCTGTGCGTGAACAACGCGCTGCCGGTCAGGAACGTGAAGGAACTCGTCGCTTATGCCAAGGCCCATCCCGGCAAGCTCAACTTCGGCTCGCCCGGCAACGGCAGCACCGCGCATCTTTCGATGGAGCTGCTGCAGACCATGACCGGCACTCGCATGGTGCACGTGCCGTACAAGGGCAGCGCCGGCGTGCTCGCCGATCTCGCCGGAGGACAGATTTCGCTCAGCATGGACAACATGCCCGTCTATCTGCCGCAGGCCAGGGCCGGCAAGATTCGCGCGCTCGCGGTGAGCTCGGAGCAGCGTTCACCGGCCGCGCCCGAACTGCCCACCGTCGGCGAGAGCATCGCGGGGTTTTCCGCCGCGTCGTGGTTCGGCCTGGCCGCGCCCCGAGGCACACCCCAAGCCATCATCGACAAGCTTTCGGCCGAAACCGCGCGCATCCTCAAGCTGCCCGATGTCAACGAGCGGCTGTCGGGGCTGGGCGCGCAGCCGGTCGGCGGCACGCCCGGGCAGTTCGCCGCGTTCATCCAGTCCGAGACCGTGAAATGGGCGAAAGTGATCAAGGACGCCAAGGTCGAATTGCAGTAGCGCGCTGGAACGTGGAGCAGGGGCCCGCGCGCGGGATGCGACCGTGCCAGGCGCGCGAGCGGCCGAAACGAAGAGTCATGATTTTGGTGACAATCGTGACTGAGGCTGCGGCGAGTGATGGGGAATGGGTAAAATAGCAGGGCCGGGTGGCTTTCCCACAGTACTCATCACGCATTACACATCACAGCACTACCATGATCCGCGATCCCGAGTCGTTCAACATCCTGCTCGACACCCTCGCGCGTTTCGTGCGCGAGCGGCTGATTCCCAGCGAGCGGGTGGTTGCGGAAACCGACGAGATCCCCGCCGACATCGTGCAGGAAATGCGCGCCCTGGGGCTGTTCGGGCTCACCATTCCCGAGCAGTACGGCGGGCTGGGGCTCACCATGGAAGAGGAAGTGCTGGTGTCGATGACGCTGTGCCGCGCCTCGCCGGCATTCCGCTCCATCATCGGCACCAACAACGGCATCGGCTCGCAGGGCATCGTGATCGACGGCACCGAGGCGCAGAAACAGCGCTATCTGCCGCGGCTCGCCGCGGGCGAGCTGATCGGCTCGTTCGCGCTGACCGAGCCCGGCGCCGGCTCCGACGCCGGCGCGCTCACCACCACCGCCCGGCGCGACGGCGAACACTACGTGCTGAACGGCACCAAGCGCTACATCACCAACGCGCCCGAAGCCGGCGTGTTTACCGTGATGGCGCGCACCGATCTGGCGAGCCGCGATGCGGCCGGTGTCTCGGCTTTCATCGTCGAACGCGACACGCCGGGGCTGTCGGTCGGCAAGCCTGACCGCAAAATGGGCCAGCGCGGCTCGCACACCGCCGATGTGATTTTCGACAATGTACGCGTGCCGGCGGCCAACCTCATCGGCGGCAGGGAAGGCGAAGGCTTCAAGACCGCGATGAAGGTGCTCGACAAGGCGCGGCTCAACATCGCCGCGGTGTGCGTCGGCGCAGCACAGCGCCTGCTCGACGAGGCGCTGGCCTATGCGCTCGAACGCAAGCAGTTCGGCCGGCCGATCGCGGAATTCCAGCTGGTGCAGGCGATGCTCGCCGACAGCCAGGCGGAAATCTACGCCGCGCGCAGCATGACGCTGGAAGCGGCGCGCAAGCGCGACGGCGGCGACGGCATCACGCTCGAAGCCTCGTGCTGCAAACTGTTCGCCTCCGAAATGGCAGGCCGCGTCGCCGACCGCGCGGTGCAGATCCACGGCGGCGCGGGCTACATGCAGGAATACGCGGTGGAGCGCTTCTACCGCGACGTGCGGCTGTTCCGCCTGTTCGAAGGCACCAGCCAGATCCAGCAGCTGGTGATCGCACGCCAGATGATGCGCGCCAAGCGCTAAGCACGCCCGCGCGGTCCTCGCGCAGGCGGGGCTGCGGCAAACCAGCAAACAATCCGGTTTCCCGCTTTCGCAGGGATGGCGAATCCATGGTGTTCCACGCGGCTCCGAAGGCAGCAGCGCATGTTATAAAATGCGGGTCGGGCCGGGAACGAAGGAACCGCAGTGGCTTTTGAAAAGCTGATCGAAGAGCTGAAAAATCGCGATGCCGCCGCGTTGGCGATGGGCGGCGCGGACAAGCTCGCCCAGCGCAGGGCCGAAGGCCATCTCAACGCCCGCGAACGGATCGAAAAACTGGTCGACGCCGGCAGCTTCATCGAATCGGGGCGCTACGCGCGCGCGATCCGGCCCGAAGTCAAACACAAGACGCCGGCCGACGGCAAGATCGCGGGCTTCGCGCGCATCGACGGCCGCGAAGTCGCGGTCGTTTCCAACGATTTCACCGTGCTCGGCGCATCTTCCTCGGTGATCAACATGAAGAAGATCAGGCACGTCAAGCAGACCGCCAGCAAGCGCGGGCTGCCGCTGATCTTTCTGGGCGAATCCTCCGGCGCGCGCATGCCCGACCGCATGGGCGCGGCGGGCCGCGCCATCATTGCCCAGGATCCCGCCGAGTATCAGCGGCTGCGCGAAACACCGTGGGTGTCGGCGCTGCTCGGCCAGTGTTACGGCTCCTCGACGTGGTATTCGGCGATGTCGGATTTCGTGGTGATGCGCAAAGGCGCGATCATGGCGATCGCGAGCCCCAACGTGACTTCGATCGCGATCAACAAGCCGGTCGACCCCGAAGAGCTCGGCGGCTGGAAGCTGCTCACCGGGGTGTCGGGTCTCGCCGACATGGCGGTCGACAGCGATGAACAGGCGCTCGCCGCGATCAAGAAATTCCTGTCATATCTGCCGAGCCACCACCTGGCGCCGCCGCCCGAGCATCCGGTGCCGCAAGGTTCCAATGAAGCGTGCCGCAAAATTTTCGACATCCTGCCGGAGTCGCGCAGCCAGGTGTATGACGTGCGCAAGATCGTCGCCGCGATCGCCGACCGCGAGTCGTGTTTCGAACTGAAGGAGCGCTTCGGCAAGTCGGTCGCTACGGTGCTCGCGCGCCTCGACGGCAAAAGCGCGGGATTCATCGCCAGCAACCCGCTGTTCAAGGGCGGCGCGCTCGATGCCGACGCCTGCCAGAAAGTCACGAGCTTCATGGTGCTGTGCGATTCGTTCAACATCCCGATCGTGTTCCTGGTCGACGTCCCCGGATTCCTGGTCGGGGTCGAAGGCGAGATCCGCGGCATGCCGGGCAAGGTCATCAACTGGATGAACGCGCTGTCGCTCGTGACCGTGCCCAGGATCACCGTGATCATGCGCAAGAGCTACGGCCAGGCCTACATCAACATGGGCGGCGGCAGAAACGCCGACGAAGTCGCGTGCTGGCCCACCGCCGATCTCGGCTTCATGGATCCGGCGGTGTCGGTCAACGTGCTCTACGGCGTGAAGCGCGAGGACGACCCCGAGCGCTTCGATGCGCTCAAGGCCGAAGTCGAGCGCGACACTTCGGCGTGGGGGCTCGCCGAACTCTACGAAGCGCAGACCGTCATCGACCCGCGCGACACCCGCGAGTATCTGATCCGCACGCTCGAGGTGCACCGTTTGCGCAGGAACAACGGCATCGGCGAGCATCGGCTTGCCAACTGGCCAACGAGCTACTGAACGCAACATGAACAATGTGAAAAACACCGTCCCGCTCCGCGCCGCCCATCGCGATCTCGCGATCCGCAGCATCGAGGCGATCCCGGTCGCGGTGCCGCTGCTCCACCCGATCGTCTGGGCGCGCGGCAGGATCAACACCATAGACAACGTCATCGTGGTGGTGACGCTCAGCGACGGCACCCAGGGCATTGCCGATGCGCCGCCGCGGCCGACGATCTACGGCGAGACGCAGCAATCGATCACCGCCATCATCGAAAACCACTTCGCGTTGAAGCTGAAAGGCGTCAATGCTTTCGACCTCGCGGCGGTGTGGTCGGTGCTCGACGCCGTCGCCTGGAATCCGGCGGCGAAAGCGGCGATCGACATGGCGCTGCACGACGCGCAGGCCAAGGCGCTCGGCATCTCGTGCGCGCAGCTGCTCGGCGGCACGGTCAAACCGCTGCCGGTCAACCGGCGGCTGATGCTGGGGTCGAACAAGCAGATGCTCGCCGAGGCCGAGCAGATGATGAAGCGCTACGGTTTCCGCGCGTGGAAAGTGAAATGCGGCATGGACCGCAAGCGTGACATCACGCTGCTGCGCGCGCTGCGCAAGCTGGTGGGCGACGACCACGAAATCGCCATCGACTGCAACCAGGGCTACAGCGCGCAGGTGCTGCTCGAACAGGCGCCGTATTTCGAGGAAGTCGGCGTGGCGCTGGTCGAAGAGCCGATCCCGGCGCGCGACGGCGCGGGCAAGCTCGTGTGCGCCGCGCGCATGCGCGTGCCGATTTCGGGCGACGATTCGTGCATGACACCCGACGACGTGCTGCACGAGCTGAAACTCGGCGCGATCCGCGCGCTGGTGATCAAGTGCGCGCGCACCGGCTACACCCGGTCGCGGCAGATCCTCGCGCTCGCCCAGTCGTTTTACACGCCGGCGCACAATGGCACCCAGGCCGACATGCAGATCGGCTGCGTCGGTGCGGCGCACTTCGCCTGCACCTATACCACACCCCATGCCCACGAGTTCAGCAGCTTCATCGATGCGCGGGACCACCTCGTCGAACAGGATATCGTCATCAAGGACGGGCACCTCATCCTGCCCGAAGGCCCCGGCATCGGTCTCACGCTCGACGCGCGCAAGCTCAAGAAGTACCGCATCGACTAGGATTTTGCCGCAGGGCTGCAGCAAAATCCCGTATAGTGAATCGCCCCGGATTTTGAGGAGGCTCTAATTCTTGAGAGAATGGAGCCATGAGCAAGTCAAACAAATATTCCCCCGAAGTACGCGAACGCGCGGCGCTCGAAAGCGTGGCGAGCATCCGGCAAAAACGAACGTAGCCCGGATGCAGCTGCGGGCGGAATCCGGGGCCTCATTTTAAAATGTCATAACACAAGATGTGACCCTACTATTTATTCTGTGACCCTATTTATTCTGATAAGACGGCTTTTCGGCCGTCCACTTGAAAGTTATGTTCTATATGGAGTTGAAGAGTGAGAGGTAATGTCATCTCCTACATTGAGATGTGCCAGAAAGAAGGCACGAGCCTGCAGCGAGGGATGAATTTCCGTTTGAGGGGACATCACTCAGTCATCCTCATGTCTGTTCGTCCCAATTCACCATATCGAGACGAGGTGCAGGATGATGGGACGGTGCTCATTTACGAAGGGCATGATGAGCCGAAACGCAAAGGCGTTTCTGATCCCAAATCTCTCGACCAGCCAGAACGGCAACCTGGTGGGACTCGTACCGAGAACGGCAAATTCCATCAGGCCGCGCAACAGTTCAAAGCAGGTAAAAAGGGCCCTGATATTGTTCAGGTATACGAAAAGATCAAAGCTGGCATTTGGACTGATAACGGCTTCTTTCATCTTGTGGATTCTTGGATCGAGAACGACGGCATCAGGAATGTTTTCAAATTCAAACTTGTGGCTGTAGTAAGCGTGTCTGACGAATCAGCACCGGAAGAAAATGCCCATCGCCTTGTCGAGCGTAGTCGCATTATTCCAACCAGCGTAAAGCTTGAAGTGTGGGCCCGCGACGGCGGCAAGTGCGTGACGTGTGGTGCAACCGACGAACTGCACTTCGATCACATCCTTCCCTTTTCGAAGGGTGGCACATCGCTGAAAGCTGAAAATATCCAGTTACTTTGTGCTCGTCACAATCTAAGCAAGAGTGCGAAGATTCAATGAAACACGAACATAACAGCAAAAGCACAAAAGCAAAAAGCAAAGAAAGCATAATAGGGTCACATCTTGTAATATGACATTTTCGTGATAGACTTCCGTCATGGCCCGCCCGCTCCGCATCGAATTTCCCGGCGCTGTCTATCACGTCACTTCGCGCGGCAACGCGCGTCAGAAGATCTTCCGCGATGACGAGGACCGCGAGACCTTCCTCGCCACCTTCGCCTGGGTCGTCGAGCGATTCGGCTGGCGCTGCCACGCCTACTGCCTGATGGACAACCACTTTCACCTGCTGATCGAAACGCCGCAGCCCAACCTCTCCCGCGGCATGCGGCAGCTGAACGGCGTCTATACCCAGGGTTTCAATCGCCGTCACCGGAAAGCCGGCCATCTGTTCCAGGGGCGGTTCAAAGCCATTTTGGTGGAGAAGGACAGCTATTTGCTGGAGCTGGCCCGCTACATCGTGCTCAACCCGGTGCGGGCGAAAATGGTGAAGGCGCCGGAGCGCTATGCCTGGAGCAGTTACCGCCCGACGCTTGGCCTGGCGCCGATGCCGGCTGCGCTCACGCCCGACTGGATATTGGAGCAATTTGCCGCCACCCGGCCCGCCGCGCGCAAGCGTTATGCGGAATTCGTGCACGCCGGGATCGGTCATGCTTCTCCGTGGCAACAATTAAAGGGCCAGGTGCTGTTGGGCAGCGAGGCCTTCATCGAAAAAATGGCGCCCAAGCTCAAGGAAAGTTCGACCACGCTCGAAATTCCCAAACGACAGCGGCTGTTGCACCGCCCGGCGCTCGCGGCACTGCTGGCGGGAGCGCGAACGAAGGCGGCGCGCAACAAGGCGATGGCGCGGGCTTACCTCGCGTATGGCTATACGCTCGCCGAGATCGGTCGCGCAACCGGCCTGCACTACGCCACGGTGAGCCGCATCATCAAGGCGATGGAAAAAATGTCATAATACAAGACGCGACCCCGGTGTCCCCTGATGTCTCCCTGACCGAGTACTGATCCATATCAAAAGTTGGTCTTTTTTGGTTGGACTTCGCAAGGCAAACGCCGTACTTTCGAAGCGTGCCCGGCGGTTTTGCCGGGCGCGGCTTCGATGTACAATTTTGGATGTTGGCCTCGGTTCTTGCGCGACTGCCTGGTCGCGCGCTTTGCCTGATTTTCAGGCAGACGTAACTTTCTGGAGTGATTCCGTGACTAAATCAACTGCTGTTGTGCTGCTCGCGTGCGTCGCGGGCATTTTCGCCGCCCCGCCTGCATTCAGCCAGGATTATCCTTCCAAAACCGTCCGCATCATCGTGGGGTTTTCGCCCGGAGGCGGCAACGACATCGCGGCGCGCATCGTCGCAAGACAGCTTTCCGAGATGTACAAGCAACAGTTCGTCGTCGAGAACCGGCCCGGCGCCGGCACCATCATCGGCGTCGATGCGGTGGCCAAGGCGGATCCGGACGGCTACACGCTGCTCGTGACCAACAACTCGCTGGCGGTCAACCATACGCTTTATCCCAAACTGCCTTACGACACGCTGAAGGACATCGCGCCGATCGTGAAAGTCGGCTCCACGCCCAACATCCTGGTGATCCATCCGTCGCTGCCGGTGAAATCGGCCGCCCAGTTCATCGCGCTCGCGAAAGCGCAGCCGGACAAGATTGCCTACTCTTCCGCGGGCACGGGCAGCACGGCATTTCTTGCGGCCGAGATGCTCAAGCTGCTCACCGGCATCAAAATGCTGCACGTGCCGTATAAAGGCACGGCACCGGCGCTGACCGCGATCCTTTCCGGCGAAACGCAGGCGATGGTCGGGGCGCTTCCGGCCACCGTGCCGCATATCAGGAATGGACGGCTGCGCGCGCTCGCGGTGACCAGCGCCAGGCGTGCGACCGCCATGAAAGACATCCCGACCATGATCGAGGCGGGCGTCAAGGATTTTGATTTCGAGACGTGGTACGGGCTTTTCGGTCCGGGCAGGTTATCGCGCGATTTGATTGCCAAACTCAATGCATCGGTCAACAAGATCATTGCGCTGCCCGCCGTCAGAGAGCAGTTCGAGCGGCAGGGGATCGATCCCGAAGGCGGGACGACCGCGGCGTTTGAAAAACAGTTCCGCGCCGAGGTCACGACGCTCGGCAAGGTGATCAGGGCGTCCGGGGCCAAACCGGAGTAGTCCCGGAATCCAGCGTGCTGCCGTATTCGAGGCGAAGCGGGACAGGCACGCAGCCCGCGCCGGCGGTTGCTTTCGGCCG
>JBKBXX010000099.1:0-11857 GCA_046313915.1 Burkholderiales bacterium
TCATGCCGGCGATCACCGCCAAACCCAGCGCATAACCCGCCAGCCCTCCGCCGCCGGGCACGCCGAGTTCGCGCCGCAGCACGCGCAGCGTCGACACGTTGCCCAGGCCGGCGAGCGGCGGCAAGGCGAAACCGAGCAGCAGCGCGAGCCCCGTCGCCAGACCGTGCAACGCCGGCAACGCGCCGGGTGCCGGCAGTTCCACGGCGATCAGACCGCCCAGCCAGTGCGCCAGCAACAGCTGCGCGGCGATGCCGATCAGGCAGCCGGCGAGGCTTGCCGCCACCCCCAGCAACGCAAAATGCGCAAGATAAAGCCGCACTACCAGCGCCTGGCTCGCACCGAGGCAGCGCATCATGGCGCAGCCGTCGAGATGGCGTTGCAGGAAACGCCGCGAAGCAAGCGCGACGGCCACGGCCGCGAGCACCACGCTCGTTAGCGCCGCGAGGCTGAGAAATTTTTCCGCACGGTCGAGCGCAGCGCGGATTTCGGGACGCGCGTCGCGTATGCCCTCGACGCGCTGGCCCGGCTGCAGCCGGCCCTGCAGCCATTCGCGATAGGCCGCCACCGTCACGGCCGCTCCCGCAACCAGCAGGCGATAGCCGATGCGGCTACCGGTCTGCACCAGTCCGGTCGCCGCGATGTCCGCCTCGTTCATGATGACGCGCGGACCGGCGTTGATGAATCCGATCACGCTGTCGGGCTCGTGGGTCAGGAGGGCTGCCACCTTGAAGCTGCGCGCGCCCAATCCGATGTCCTCGCCGACGGCGAGCCCGAGCTGACCGGACAGCCTTTCGTCCACCCACACCGTTCCGCGCTCCGGAATCGTGGCGGCGCGACGATCCGCCGCATACGGCCCGTCGGCGACGCGCAATTCGCCGCGCAGCGGATAGCCGGCCGCCACCACCTTGACGCTGGCAAGCACGTTGCTCTCGCCGCGCACCGCCATGCTCGGAAAACGCATCACGCGCGTCACCGCCAGACCGCGGCGCACCGCCTCGGTTTCCAGTTCGACCGGCAGCGGACGGTCGGCTGCCACCACCAGGTCGGCGCCCAGCAACTGGTTCGCCTGGCGGTTCAGCGCGCGATGCACGCGGTCGGTGAAAAAACCGATGGTGGTGACGCTCGCCACTGCGATCACCAACGCCACGCCGATCAGCAGCAATTCCCCGGCGCGACCGTCGCGCACCAGCAGCCGCCACGCCAGCCCGATTTCCTTGAAGCGCTTCATATCAACCCCAAAACTTCGCCGCGGAAGCGCAAAAACACGCCTCGAAGGCCAATCATTTTGCGCCGTCCTCCAGCCGGCCCGAGACGAGACGCAATACGCGGCCGCAGCGCCGCGACAAGGCTTCGTCATGGGTCACGAGCAGCAGGGTCGTGCGGCGTTCACGATTGAGTTCGAACATGAGATCGATGATTCTCGCTCCGGTTGCGACATCGAGATTGCCGGTCGGCTCGTCGGCGAGCAGCAGCGCCGGCCGGGTGACGAACGCACGCGCGATGGCAACGCGCTGCTGCTCGCCCCCCGAGAGCTGCTTCGGATAATGATGGAGGCGCCCCCCCATGCCGACGCGTTCGAGCAGGTCGCGCGCCGCCGCCTGCGCGTTGCCGTCGCCGGCAAGCTCGAGCGGCAACATGACGTTCTCGAGCGCGGTGAATTCGGGCAGCAGCTGGAACGACTGGAAAACGAAACCCACCATGCGCCCGCGCAGCGCGGCGCGCCCGTCCTCGTCGAGCGCGAACAGATCCTGGCCGTCGATATGAACCGAGCCGGCGCTCGGCGCATCAAGTCCCGCCAGCAGGCCGAGCAAAGTCGACTTGCCGGAACCCGATGCGCCGACGATGGCGACCGCTTCGCCGGCATCCACCTCGAAACTGATGTCGCTCAGAATGGTCAACTGCGCGTCACCGGTGGTAACCTGCTTGCCCAATGCCGAAACGCGCACCAGCGGCGCACCCGAACCTTCAGTCATGATATCGCGCATCCTTTGCGTCCTGATGCTGATGCTGCCGGCGGCGGCGGGATTCGCCGCGACCATCGTGGTCTACGGCGACAGCCTGTCGGCGGCTTACGGGCTGCCGCGGGAACAGGGCTGGGTCAGCCTGCTGCAGAAAAAACTGCGGGACGAAAATCTGGATTATAAAGTAGAGAATCTCAGTATCAGCGGCGAGACGACGCTGGGCGGCAAAAACCGCAGCGCGGCCGTGCTCGACCTGTACCGTCCCGCGATCGTGAGCGTGGCGCTCGGCGCCAACGACGGCTTGCGCGGCCATGACCCCGATGCCATCCGCCGCAATCTCGAAGTCATCGTGCAGGCGTGCCGCAAGTCCCGCGCCCGCGTGCTGCTCGTCGGCATGCGGCTGCCGCCCAATTACGGCGCACGCTATTCCGAAAAATTTCATAATATATTCAATGACATATCAAAGAAATACGGTTTGCCGCTGGTGCCTTTCCTGCTCGAAGGATTCGCCGCCGATCGCGAGCTGTTCCAGGCCGACGGCCTGCATCCGACCGCGCGGGCGCAGCCGCTGATGCTGGAAACGGTATGGAAAAAACTGCGGCCGCTGCTGTGAAACGGCGCCTGTCCCGGCCGCGGCGCGTTCAGATCACCGTGACCACCGGCGCGCCCGCGCCGAGACGGCCGATCTGCACCGCATACTTGAATCCCTGCTGTCTGAAAATCTCGAGCACCGCCGGTGCGACGGCGGGATCGCAGGCGACCAGCAGTCCGCCGCTCGTCTGGGGATCGGTCAGGATTTTCTTGTGCCACGCCGGCGCGTCGGCAGGCAGCGTGACCTCACGCTGATAGCTCGCCCAGTTGCGCTCGGAGGCGCCCGTGACGTGGCCCTGCCCGAGCAGCTCGCGCACCGCGGGCAGGATCGGCAGCCGCTCGAAAACGATCTCGGCACCCAGCCCGGAACCCCTGCAGATCTCGAGCAGATGGCCGAGCAGGCCGAAGCCGGTGACGTCGGTCAGCGCGTGCACGCCGGTCATCTCGGCGAGCGCCATGCCCGGTGTGTTGAGCTGGGTGGTGGTCTCCAGCATCTCGCCGTACGCTTCTTCACCGAGCTGGCCTTTTTTGAGCGCCGCGCTCATGACGCCGACGCCGAGCGCCTTGCCGAGGATCAGCGCATCGCCGGCCTGCGCGCGATCGTTGCGTTTCACCTTGTCCGGATGCACCAGCCCCAGCACCACCAGGCCGTAGATCGGCTCCGATGAATCGATCGAATGCCCGCCGCCGATCGGAATGCCGACGGCGTCACACACCGCATGGCCGCCGGCCACGATGCGCTGGACGGCCTCGACCGGGATTTTCCCGACCGGCATGCCGAGCAGCGCGAGCGCCAGAAAAGGCCTGGCACCCATGGCATAGACGTCGGAGATGGCATTGGTCGCCGCGATGCGCCCGAAATCATACGGATCATCGACGATCGGCAGGAAAAAATCGGTGGTCGCAACGATCGCCTGCGTCTCGTTGATGCGATACACGGCGGCATCGTCGCTCGATTCGGCGCCGACCAGCAAGTCGGGAAAGGCCCGCGCCACCGGCGACCCGGAAAGAACTTCGCTCAGCAACGCTGGCGTGAGTTTGCAGCCTCAGCCACCGCCGTGCGAGAGCTGGGTCAGCCTGATCGGTGCGGGTTCGCGAGGTTTGTTCATGTAAAATAAGCCATGCCTGTCAAAACGGATTCCATGGCCGCCGATCCCGTCGGCAGCCCACTCAAAAAACACCCGCCCCTGCACGTCGTCGCTGCCAAAGAGCCGGCTGCGGTTACCGTAGCACAACTGTCCGAGTTTGACGAGGTCATCGACGTGCGTTCGGAAGACGAATACGCCGCGGATCATATTCCGGGCGCGGTCAACTGCCCGGTGCTCGACAACGCGCAGCGCGCCGAAGTCGGCACACTCTACAAACAGGTTTCTTCGTTCGAAGCCAAGAAACTCGGCGCAGCGCTGGTCAGCGCCAATATCGCCCGCCACTTGCGCGAGCGTTTCCACGACCGCCCGCGCGATTGGCGGCCACTGGTCTATTGCTGGCGCGGCGGCAGCCGCAGCGGCGCACTCGCTCATGTGCTGCATCGCATCGGCTGGCGTGTCGGCCAACTCGAAGGCGGCTACAAAGCTTATCGGCGTGCGGTGGTCGCCGATCTCGCCACGCTGCCGCAGAAATTCCGCTGGCGCGTCGTGTGCGGCCTGACCGGCTCCGGCAAAAGCCGCCTGCTGCGCGCGCTCACGGCCTGCGGCGCGCAAGTGCTCGATCTCGAAACCCTGGCCGCGCACCGCGGTTCGGTGTTGGGCAATCTGCCCGATGCCCCCCAGCCGTCGCAGAAAATGTTCGAAAGCCTGGTGTGGAATGAGCTGCGCGGTTTCTCGCCGCAACGCTCGGTCTACGTCGAAGCCGAAAGCAGGAAAATCGGCAATCTGCGCGTGCCGGAAGCGCTGATGGACGCGATGTGGCGCAGTGAGTGCGTGCTACTCGAGGCAGCGCTGGAGGTTCGCGTCACCCTGCTCAAGCAGGAATATGCGCATTTCCTGGAGCGACCCGCCACCTTGAATGCGAAACTGGAGTGCCTCGCCGGTCTTTACGGCCGCGCCACCATCACGCGCTGGGAAAATCTGGCATCGACCGGGCAATGGGATCCGCTCGTCGAGGAGTTGCTGCTCAGGCACTACGATCCGGCCTACACCCGCTCGACGCTCAAGCACTACCCGGCGCTCGAACGGGCGCCACGGCTCACGCTGGATGAAGCGCGGGACGAACGATTCATGGCGCTCGCCCGGCGCTGCCTTGCCGACACGTAACCGCCTTCTCTCCGCTCCGATGCCCGGCCATTCCCCGCCCCGACGCAGCCTCCTGATCGCGTTGTTCGCCGTCCTCGCCGTCCTGTGGTTCGGCAATCTCGATTACCGGAAACTCGTGCGACCCGACGAAGGGCGCTATGCGGAAATCCCGCGCGAAATGGCGGCGAGCGGTGATTGGCTGACACCGCGATTAAACGGCATCAAGTATTTCGAAAAGCCGCCGCTGCAATATTGGGCGACCGCCGCGGCGTACCGCGCGTTTGGCGAACACCAATGGACGGCACGGCTGTGGCCGGCGCTCACCGGTTTTGCCGGCATCCTCGTCGTCTACTTCGCCGGCGCCGCTTTGTTCGGCGCGCTGGCCGGTTTCTATGCCGCGGTAGTCCTGTCGAGCAGCCTCGGTTATGTCCTGGTCGCCCACGTCGCCACTCTCGACATGGGAGTCACTTTCTTCATGACGCTGACTTTGACCGGATTGCTGCTCGGCCTCGGCCAGGACGCGACCGCTGCCGCCAACCGGCTGTGGATACACGTCGCGTGGGCGGCGATGGCGCTCGCGGCCTTGAGCAAAGGGCTGATCGGCGTGGTGCTGCCGGTCGCGGTGCTGGGCGCCTATATCGTTTTGCAGCGCGATTTCGGCCTGCTGCGCCGCATGCACCTGCTGTCGGGAAGCCTGCTGTTCCTGCTCATTGCCGCGCCGTGGTTCGTCGCGGTCTCCATTGCCAATCCCGAGTTCTTCGATTTTTTTTTCGTCCACGAACATTTCCAGCGCTTCCTCACCCAGGGTCACCGTCGGCCCGGCCCGTGGTGGTATTTTTTCCCGGTGCTGGCGTTCGCCATCCTGCCGTGGCTGCCCACCCTGTTCGCCGCACTGCCCGGCAGCTGGAAAAAGAGGGAAACGTCCGCCGGCTTCCAGCCGCAACGGCTGCTCGTGATATGGACACTACTGATCTTCGCCTTTTTTTCGCTGTCGGGCTCCAAGCTGCCTTCCTACATCCTGCCCGTTTTCCCCGCCCTGGCACTGCTCATCGGACATTATCTGAGCCGCGCTGCAGCATCGCGACTGCGCTGGCAACTCGCGCCGCTGCCGCTGCTCGGCCTGCTGATCATGGGCGCCGCCTCGCAGGCGGTGCGCTTTGCCAGCGACGAGGTGCCGGTTGCGCTGTACGAAGCCTATGTGCCATGGCTGCAAGGGGCGGGAGCGGTGTTTCTCGCCGGATCGGGCTATGCCCTCTACCGCTGCCTGCGCGGCGCTCCGACGCCGGCACTGATCGCGTTGGGCATTTCGAGTCTCGTTGCGGGACAACTAGCGATGATGGGGCACGACAGCCTGTCGCCCGCCTCTTCCGCCTATCATGTCGCGCAGAAAATCAAACCCTACCTCAGGCCCGATGCACCGTTTTACAGCGTCGGCACTTACGAACAGACGCTGCCGTTTTACATCAAACGTCCGGTGACCCTGGTTGCTTTCGCCGACGAGATGGCTTATGGTCTCGCCCACGAACCGCAGCTGTGGCTGCGCGATGACGAGGAGTTCGAACGCGCCTGGCGCGCGAGCTCCTACGCGCTCGCCATGATGACGCCACGAACCTACACCCGGTTCGAGGAAAAAGGACTGCCGATGCAGATCATTGCCCGCGATAGCCGGCGGGTATTCGTCACGACTGTCGCTCACGCCTCCGCCAAAGCGGACGACCGCCGCCCATGAATGCGCTCAGTTTTTCACTCGTGTTATGCGGTGTGCTGCTCAACGCCGCGGCGCAACTGCTGCTCAAAGCCGGCACCAACGCCGTCGGCGCTTTCGAGTTCTCGCGGGAAAACGTCCTGCCGGTCGGATGGAAACTCGCCTCGGAACCGCATATCGTTACGGGTCTGGCCTGCTATGTGGTGAGCGTCGTGGTCTGGATCATGGCGTTGTCGCGGGTCGAGGTGAGCGTCGCCTACCCGATGCTGTCCATCGGCTACGTGGTCAACGCCATCGCCGCCTGGTATCTGTTCGGCGAAGCCGTGACGACGATGAGGTTGGCCGGCATCGGCTTCATCATCGTCGGCGTTTTTCTCGTCGCCCGCAGCTGAGCCGGCGACAAACATTCAACAACAACGATGGATTTTCTGCCTTTTACCCGCCCCACCATAGACGAAGAAACCATCGAGGGCGTAGCCGAAGTGCTGCGCTCGGGATGGATCACCAGCGGCCCGCAGGTGCTCGCGCTCGAACGGGCGCTGTCGGACTATCTCGGCGGCCGCACGGTGCGCACCCTGACCTCGGCCACCGGCGCGCTTGAAGTCGCGCTGCAGGCATGCGGCATCGGCCCCGGCGATGAGGTGATCACGCCCGCGCTGAGTTTTGCTGCCACCGCCAATGTCATCCTGCGCGTCGGTGCCCGCCCGGTGTTCGTCGACGTCGGCCTCACCAGCCGCAACATCGATCTCGACCAGACCGAGAAAGCGATCACCGCCAGAACCAAGGCCATCATGCCGGTGCATTTCGCCGGTCTGCCGGTGGACATGGACCGGCTCTACGCGCTGGCGCAAAAACACCGGCTGCGCGTGATCGAGGATGCGGCCCATGCCATCGGCAGCGCCTGGCGCGGCAGGAAAATCGGCAGTTTCGGCGATCTGGTCTCGTTCAGCTTTCATCCCAACAAGAACATGACCACGATCGAAGGCGGCGCGCTGTCGCTGCCCGGCGACGCCGAGGCCGGCGCGGTGGAATTGCAGCGCTTCCACGGCATCCATAAGGACCCGCAAGGCAACCTCGACGTGGTGCTGGCGGGCGGCAAGTACAATCTCACCGACGTCGCGGCCCGCGTCGGCATCGGCCAGCTCGGACATCTCGACGCATTCAACGCCAAACGCCGCGCACTGGCCATGCACTACTTTTCCCATCTGCGCACCGATCCACCGCTGCTCATGCCCGAGCGCGGCGACGAAGGCCACAGCTGGCACATGTTCGCGCCGCTGCTACCGCTCGACAGGCTGCGCATCGACCGCCCGCAGTTCATCCGCGCCATGCACGAGCGCGGCATCGGCGTCGGCATCCATTATCCGGCCCTGCATCTGTTCACGCTCTACCGCCGGCTCGGCCATAAGGAAGGCGATTTCCCGAATGCCGAACGCATCGGCCGCGAAACCATCACTCTGCCGCTGTTTCCCGCCATGGAGTTCGCGGATGTCGAGCGCGTGTGCCGCGCGGTGGCCGATATCTTCAGGGAGTCGCGTTTGTGAGCGTGCCGTACCTGTCGGTAGTGATTCCCGTCTACAACGAGGAAGCCGGTCTGGCGGCGCTGTTCGAACGTCTCTATCCCGCCCTCGACTCTCTGGGCACGCCCTACGAGGTCATTTTCGTCGACGACGGCAGCCGTGATCGTTCGCCGGTGCTGCTGCGCGAGCAGTTCGAAAAAAGGCCCGAAGCAACCCGCGTCGTTCTGCTCAACGGCAACTTCGGCCAACACCTCGCCATCATGGCCGGCTTCGAGCGCTGTCGCGGCGAAGTCGTCGTCACGCTCGACGCCGATCTGCAAAATCCGCCCGAGGAAATCGGCAAGCTCGTCGCAAAAATGCGGGAAGGCCACGACTACGTCGGATCGATACGGCTTGCCCGGCGCGACAGCCTGTTTCGCCGCTGGGCATCGCGCCTCATCAATGCGCTGCGCGAGCGCACCACCAAGATCAAGATGACCGACCAGGGCTGCATGCTGCGCGCCTACAGCCGCCAGATCGTCGATGCCATCAACAGTTGCCGCGAAGTCAACGTTTTCATTCCGGCGCTCGCCTACACTTTCGCCCGTCATCCAACCGAAGTCGAAGTCCGGCACGAAGAGCGCATTGCCGGCGAATCGAAGTACTCGTTCTACAAATTGCTGCGGCTCAATTTCGACCTGATGACCGGGTTCTCGATCGTGCCGCTGCAGCTGTTCTCGCTGCTCGGTATCCTCGTGTCGCTCGCCTCGATGGTGTCCTATGTGATCGTCATGATCAGCCGCTGGCTGCATTCCGGCAGTTTCTGGGAGGGATTGCAGGCGGTATTCGACCGCGACATCCTCGCGTTTTTCCTGATCGGCATCATGCTGTTCGGCCTGGGTTTGCTTGGCGAATATCTGGGACGGATCTACGAACAGGTCCGCGCCCGGCCGCGTTATCTCGTCGCTGCGGTGCTCGAGCAGACGGACGAGCCGCCCGCACGTCGATGACCCGCGCAGTGGTGTTTGCCTCTCACGACGTAGGGGTGTGCGCCGGCTCACGGTGGGCGCAGCCCCGGTGCGGACACGGCGCAACGCACCCCGGACCCGATGCGCTACCAGCACTCACGAGAGGGCGGCGATGACCCGCGCAGTGGTGTTTGCCTATCACGATGTAGGGGTGCGCTGCCTCTCCGTCCTGCTCGCCCACCGTGTCGATGTGCCGCTGGTCATCACCCATCAGGATGATCCCGCGGAAAACATCTGGTTCGCCAGCGTTGCCGAACTGGCAAAACAGCACGACATTGCAGTACTCACCCCCGCCGACCCCCATGCTGCCGAAGTCATGGCACAGGTGCGCACATTGCAACCCGACTTCCTGTTCTCGTTTTACTACCGCTCGATGCTCAAACCGCAATTGCTGCAAATCGCGACCCGCGGCGCTTTCAACATGCATGGCTCGCTGCTTCCCAAATATCGTGGCCGCGCACCAGTCAACTGGGCAGTCCTGCACGGCGAGCGCGAAACCGGCGCCACGCTGCACGAAATGGTCGAAAAACCCGACGCCGGGCGCATCGTGGACCAGCAGGCCGTGCCGCTATTGCCGAACGATCTGGCGATCGAGGTCTTCCGCAAAGTCACGTTTGCCGCGGAAATGGTCCTCGACCGCAGCCTGCCCGCCCTGCTCGCCGGTCGCGCCCGACTGTCGCCACAGGATCTGGCGCGCGGCAGCTATTTCGGCGGCCGGCGCCCCGAAGACGGCCGTATCGACTGGAGCCGCGATGCGTGGTCGATTCACAATCTGGTGCGGGCGGTGGCCCCGCCCTACCCCGGCGCTTTTGCGCCGGTCGGGAAGCGGCGACTGCGCCTGCTGCGCACGCTTTTCACCGGACGGAAAACGGACGGCGGCGGCAACGCCACGCTGTTCGTGGCAAACGACATGCTGTACCTTTGCTGCCGAGACGGCGGCGTGCTCAAGGTGCTCAATGCCGAGATCGACGGCACACCGCTCACTGCGGCACGTTATACGCAGATTTTCGGAAGCGGCATCACCATATTGACCAACTGAACGGAACGATTCAAAGTGAAAAAAATCCTGATCCTCGGCGTCAACGGCTTCATCGGCCATCATCTTTCGAAACGCATCCTCGCCGCCACGCCGTGGGAAGTGTACGGCATGGACATGAGCACCGAACGCATCTCCGACCTGCTCGGTGACAAACGCTTCCATTTCTTCGAAGGCGACATCACGATCAACCGCGAATGGATCGAATACCATATCCGCAAGTGCGACACCGTGCTGCCACTGGTCGCGATCGCGACACCAGCGACCTACGTCAAGGAGCCGCTGCGGGTGTTCGAGCTCGATTTCGAAGCCAATCTGCCGATCGTGCGTTCGTGCGTCAAGCACCGCAAGCGCCTGATCTTTCCCTCGACTTCGGAAGTCTATGGCATGTCACGCGACCGGCAGTTCGATCCCGAAACCTCGGAACTGGTGCTGGGCCCGATCAACAAGCCGCGCTGGATCTATTCCTGCGCCAAACAGATGATGGATCGCGTGATCCACGCCTATGGCATGGAACAAAAGCTCGATTACACGCTGTTCCGGCCTTTCAACTGGATCGGCTCGGGGCTGGACTCGATCAACGCCCCCAAGGAAGGCAGCTCGCGCGTCATCACCCAGTTTCTCGGTCACATCGTGCGCGGCGAAAACATCAAGCTCGTCGACGGCGGCACGCAGCGGCGGTCGTTTACCTATGTCGATGACGGCATAGACGCGCTGCTCAAAATCATTGAAAACAGAAACGGCATCGCCAGCGGCAATATCTACAACATCGGCAACCCCCGCAACAACTTCTCGATCAGGGAACTCGCCGAGATGATGCTGGCACTGGCCAAAACCTACCCCGAATACGGCAAGAATGCCGCCAAAGTGCGCCTGGTACAGACCACCTCCCAGGCCTATTACGGCAAAGGCTATCAGGACGTGCAAAACCGCGTGCCGAAAATCGACAACACCTGCCGTGATCTCGACTGGCGGCCGCGGATCACCATGCGCAAGGCGCTGAAGCTGATTTTCGATGCCTATCGCGGACACACCGCCGAGGCGCGGCAGCTCATGGACTGACGGACCGGCTGCGGCTCAGCGGCCGATGCCGCGGTATTCGAAGCCCTCGGCTTTCACGGCCGCCTTGTCGTACTGGTTGCGGCCATCGAAAATCACCCGCTGGCGCATGATTTTTTTCATCAGGTGCCAGTCGGGGGCGCGAAAAGGCTTCCACTCGGTCACCAGCGCCAGCGCATCGGCGCCTTTGAGCGCCGCGTACTGGTCTTTGCCCAGCTTGAGCGTTCCCGAGGCAAACCACTGTTTCGGCAAAGTGCGGCGGGCGACCGTCATCGCGACGGGATCGTACGCCTGCACCCGCGCACCGGCCTCGATCAGCTTGCGGATCAGCACCACCGCCGGCGCTTCGCGCATGTCGTCGGTATTGGGCTTGAACGACAGGCCCCACACGCCGATGGTCCTGCCGTTGAGCTTGCGGCCGAAACGCTGCGTGATGGCGCGGTAGAGGACCAGCTTCTGGTTTTCGTTGGTCTCTTCCACCGCCTCCAGAATGCGCGGCCGCAGCTTCGCGCCCCTTGCCTGACGGATCAGCGACTGCACATCCTTGGGGAAGCACGAACCGCCGTAGCCGCAGCCGGCGTAGATGAATGAATAGCCGATGCGGCTGTCGGAACCTATCCCCATCCTGACGTTTTCGACGTCGACACCCAGCCGCTCGCACAGATTGGCGATTTCGTTCATGAATGAAATCCGGGTTGCCAGCATCGCATTCGCGGCATACTTGGTCAGTTCCGCGTCGCGAATACC
>JBKBXX010000100.1:0-11706 GCA_046313915.1 Burkholderiales bacterium
CTTCTTGCGGCGCAGGCTAGCCTGCTTGCAGGTTAAGCGCCGCGAGGCGCGGCCGGAGCCAAAACCGTTGTTTTGCAGCATCGCGGAGGGTTGGCAGAGTGGTTTAATGCGGCGGTCTTGACAAGACGCTCGCGCGAGCGAGCTTCTTGCGGCGCAGGCTAACCTGCTTGCAGGTTAAGCGCCGCGAGGCGCGGCCGGAGCCAAAACCGTTGTTTTGCAGCATCGCGGAGGGTTGGCAGAGTGGTTTAATGCGGCGGTCTTGAAAACCGTTGTAGGGCAACCTACCGGGGGTTCGAATCCCTCACCCTCCGCCATCCGGCATTCCTTCAGCTTCAACGAGGGGGTGCGGCGCGCCCGCCAGCGCCGTCGCTATGATGTGCGGGGCTGCTGCGCTCACGGCCAGGGGCAGTGGGTGTGGGGCCGGTCCATTTACAAGGAGAGGGGATGATTCGCAAGCTCAGAACACAGCGCGACAACCAGCAATGGATGCTCGATCTGGCGCTCAACATGCGCGGCCGGGTGCAGAATTTCGAGCGTGACGACCTGGAAGTGCCGCAAGGCAAGCGCGCCCGCAATTACCGCATGCTGCCGAAAGTATGGCGCGAGGCTGCCGAGCGCCAGGAACGTCTGGCGCGCCGGGCCGAGGCCCAGGGCGCCAACGAAGTCGCCACCTATCATTATGACCATGCCATAGAAGCCTACCGCATGGCGCAGCATCCGATCTATTTCGACAACCACCCGGTCAAGAAATATCTCTACCGCAAGCTCTCGGAAATGGTGGATCGCCGTTCGCGGGTGGCGAGCTATCCGATCGAACGCGTCGAAGTGCCGTTCGACGGCGGCAAGACGATTTCATGCCTGTTTCACCTGCTGCCCGACCGCCGCAAGGCGCCGGTGATCATCTACGTGCCGGGCATGGATCAGACCAAGGAAGTGTTTCCCAAGGCTTTCCACAATATCGCGCTGTCGCGCGGATTCCACGTCATCGCCATGGACGGGCCGGGGCAGGGCAGCTCCAACATGCAGAAAATCCGCGCGGTGGGCGACAATTACGAGCGCGCCGGCGCTGCGGTGATCAGCTATCTGATGAAGCGGCCGGAAGCGGAGCGGAAGAAAATCGGCATCTATGGCATCAGCATGGGCAGTTACTGGTCGCTGCGGCTTTCGAGCTACGACCACCGCGCTGCCGCCGTGGTGAGCTCAGTGGCATGTTTCAACCCCAACAACACCATCTTCACCCAGTCCTCGCCGCGCTTCAAACAGATGTTCATGTACATGGCGGGCTATGATGACGAGGACAAGTTCGACGAAGAAGTCGCCAAAGGCATGACGGTGCGCGGCTACCTGGACAAGATCGAGTGTCCGACGCTGCTGGTGACCGGCGAATTCGACCCTTTGTGCCCGCTGGAAGACGCGATCGAGGCCTTCGGCGATCTCAAGGTGCCGAAGGAGATGTGGGTGATCGAAAACCAGTATCACCCGCTATGGGGGATTCCCAATCTGGGCGGCATGGATTGTCACGACTACGTGCTGGATTGGTTCAAGGCGGTGTTCTCGGGCAGGCGCAAGCCGACGAAACGGGGCGCGATCAAATACATCCGCGAACACGGCGACGGTCCGTGGAGCGATTGCGACTGGACGCCGCCGGTCAGGCGCGGCCAGGCGTATTTCTGAAAACGGTTACTCCGAAAGCGACGATCTTCCCGCGTCGGCCCAGCAGTTGGGCGTTTCGTAGATCCTGACGTTTTCCAGCTGCAGACGGTTGCCGTACTTGCTGCGATAGGCCGGTTCGAGGATACGAAACGCCGTGACCGCCAGCAGCTCCGCGGTGGGCGGCGCGTCGAACAGCACCGTCTTGTGGCCGGGAAGGGTGCGCAGAAATGCAACGATCTCGCTGTCGCCGCGCCAGGCAAGGAAAGCGTGGTCCCAGGCTTCGACCACGTGCTGCATGGCGATCGCCTTGACTTCGGCAAAATCCATCACCATGCCCTGCTCGGCGGCGCCGGCGGTAGTGACGATCCTGCCCGACAGCGTGACTTCCAGCGCGTAACGATGGCCGTGCAGGTGCCTGCACTGGCTGCCGTGATTGGGGATGCGGTGGCCGGCGTCGAATTCCAGCCTGCGGGTGATTCGCATGGCGGGCGGATTATAGCAGAGCGGCTGAAAGCGCCCCGAGGCGAGGCGGTTCCGGGACGCAAGTGCTTGGCGTCCCGGAAGGGGGGGCGGCCTTATTTCTTGCGGCGGTTGCGGCTCTGCGCCGCTTTCTTGAGATTGCGGTACAGCCGCGGATTGGCGGTCTTGAGGTAGGAAACCACCTCGAAATCCTCGCCTTTGGCCTTGTCGAGGGCGATGCCTTCGATGTGCACCAGCCGCAGCAGTTCGCGCACGGGCTTGGGCATGGTGCGACCGCTTTCATAACGCGAACCGCCGCTCTGGGTGACGCCGATGCGCGACCAGAATTCCTGCTGGTTCATGCGCAGCTTGCGGCGGATCTCACGAGGGTTGCTGATACGGTCAAAAGGTTTCATTTTCGGGCTCTCGGTAACGATAAGACGATATTCAATTGACATGCGAGCGCCGGATAGGTTCATTCGTTTCCCGAGGTGTCCCGGCCGGAGCATGGCACTGCGGCAGCCGGTTGCAGATTTCATGACTCGAAACGCCGGACTGCCGCGCGCTGTCCGGCGATGCGATGCCACTTGCCGGGCGCGCGCTCGTTTTTTGGGGAGAAATCAATTAAAATATGCAGTTTTTCGGCCCCCGGACATTACGAGCATGGCCCTGATTGTACAAAAATACGGCGGCACTTCGGTCGGCAGCACGGAGCGCATCAAGAATGTCGCCCGGCGTGTTGCCAAATGGAAAAAGCAGGGGCATCAACTGGTGGTGGTGGTGTCGGCGATGGCCGGCGAGACCAACCGCCTGATCGCGCTTGCCAAGGAAATCCAGGCCCAGCCCGATCCGCGCGAGCTCGACGTCATGGTTTCCACCGGCGAGCAGGTGACGATCGCGCTGCTGTCGATGGCGCTGAAGGATCTCGGATTCAAGGCGCGCAGCTATACCGGCGGCCAGGTCAAGATCCTGACCGACAGCGCTTTCACCAAGGCGCGCATCGTCAGCATCGACGAGCAGCGCATGCGCGCTGACCTTGAGGATGACTATATCGTCGTCGTCGCGGGATTCCAGGGCGTGGACGAGGCCGGCAACATCACCACGCTCGGGCGCGGTGGCTCCGATACCACGGGTGTTGCGCTTGCCGCTGCGCTCAAGGCCGACGAGTGCCAGATCTATACCGACGTCGATGGCGTCTATACCACGGATCCCCGCATCGTGCCCGAGGCGCGGCGGCTGAGAACCATTACCTTCGAGGAAATGCTCGAAATGGCAAGCCTGGGTTCCAAGGTGCTGCAGATCCGTTCGGTGGAATTCGCGGGCAAATATAATGTCCGGCTGCGCGTGTTGTCGAGTTTCGAGGAAGAAGGCGAAGGCACGCTGATCACTTTTGAGGAAGACGAGAAAATGGAAAAAGCGAGCATTTCCGGAATCGCGTTCAGCCGCGACGAGGCGAAAATCACCGTGCTCGGCGTACCGGACCGCCCCGGCATCGCATACCAGATTCTGGGCCCGGTGAGCGAAGCCAACATCGATGTCGACATGATCGTGCAGAATGTGGGCCACGACGGACTCACCGATTTTTCGTTCACGGTCCACCGCAACGATTATGCGAAAACCTTGCAGATACTCAAACCGGTGCAGGAGCACGTCAAGGCGCGCGAGGTGATCGGCGGTGACAAGATCGCCAAGGTGTCGGTGGTCGGCGTCGGCATGCGTTCCCACGCCGGCATCGCCAGCACCATGTTCCGCACCCTGGCCGAGGAGGGAATCAACATCCAGATGATCTCGACCTCGGAGATCAAGATCTCGGTCGTGATCGACGAAAAATACACCGAGCTCGCGGTGCGGGTGCTGCACAAGGCGTTCGGGCTGGAACACGCCGCGGAGTAAGCAGCGCGCGGACCCGCTGTGATATCCTAGGCCGGCTGGAACGACCGAGAAGGGCGTGGGACAGGGTCGGCGGTTAGCGGAGAGAGGGCCGGGTGGTCACGGTGGAGTCGTCGTCAAATCCGGCGCCGGAGCGCCGCTACCACGTGGCGCAAACGGTGAAAGAAAAGATTGCGACGAGATACAGATAACGGTTACCGGAGAGATGGCCGAGTGGTCGAAGGCGCTCCCCTGCTAAGGGAGTATAGGCTCAAAAGGCTTATCGAGGGTTCGAATCCCTCTCTCTCCGCCAAACAAAAACGGCCCCTCGTGGGCCGTTTTTATTTTTGATATAATCCGCCTTCCGAAGCGCCCGTAGCTCAGTTGGATAGAGTACCTGGCTACGAACCAGGGGGTCGTGGGTTCAAATCCTGCCGGGCGCGCCAGTTTCAGGCAAAAAGGCCTGCGAGCATTCGCAGGCCTTTTTGTTTCTTGCTGCGTTCAATCACAACGAATCTCGGCATCCTTGCGCCGGTACCACTGCCAGGTGCCGAGGGCGCAGCTCAGGTAGAAGGCGATAAATACGTACCACGCCGCGCGCGGGCTGCCGGTGGCCTCCAGCGACACGCCCACTGCCATGGGAATGAAGAACAGGCCGAGCGCCGCGATGGCCGCCGTGAAACCCAGGGCGACCGCGGCTTCGATTTCGCCTTCGCGCTTGGCTTTTGCCATTTCTTCCTCTCCTTTGCCTTGGGCCCGCAGCAGGTGCAGGGCCAGAAACACGCTCGGCACCATCCGGAACACCGAGCCGTTGCCGATGCCGGTGGTCAGGAAAAGCAGCACGAAAGCCCAGAAAAACGCGTCGACGTTTCCGGGTTGCGTTCCCGAAGGCAGGAAGCTGAACACGGCGAGCGATGCGGCGAACATGACGACGAAGTTCCACAGCGTGAGCCGCGCGCCGCCGATGCGATCGGCGAGCCAGCCGCCCAGCGGCCGGATCAGGGCGCCGAGCAACGGGCCGACGAAGGCCAGTTTGAGCAGGCCCGAGCCCGGGAACTGGGACGCCAGCAGCGTCGGGAAAGCCGCCGCGAAACCGATGAAAGAGCCGAACGTCCCGCCGTAGAGCCAGCCCAGCATCCACGCATGCTTGCGTTTGAATATCGTAGCCTGTTCGCGGAAAGTGGCCTGGACATCGCGGATATTGTCCATGCCGAACCACGCGGCGAGCGTCGCGAGCAGGATGAAAGGCACCCAGATGAAACCGGCATTCTGCAGCCACACCTGGCTTATTGCGGGATCGTCGTAGGGTTGGGGGCCGCCGCCCAGGATCGCCAGCGCGCCGCCGTAGATGCTGAGGGGCACCACGGCCTGCATGACGCCGACACCGAGGTTGCCGACGCCGGCATTCCAGCCGAGTGCCGTGCCTTGCATCCGCTTCGGGAAGAAGAAGCTGATGTGGGCCATGCTGGCGGAGAAATGCCCCCCGCCAAGGCCGCACAAGAGCGCGATGACGACGAACACCGCGTAGTTCGTGCTCGGGTTCTGCACCGCCAGCGCCATCCACAGCGCCGGCAGGAGCAGGGTGGCGGTGCTGAATACCGTGAAGTTCCTGCCGCCGAAGATCGGCACCATGAAGGAATACGCCAGCCGCAGCGCCGCGCCCGAAAGCCCCGGCAACGCAGCGAGCCAGAACAGTTCGCTGGTCGTGAACTTGAAGCCGATCTTCGGCAGCTCGACGACGACCACGCTCCAGACCAGCCATACCGCGAAGGCGAGGAACAGGGCCGGCATCGAACAGATCAGATTGCGCAGCGCGATGCGCCTGCCGGTCGTGCGCCAGAAATCCTCGTCGTCGGGACGCCAGTCGACGAGCCAGCGGCCCCGGGCCGCCCGGGCGTCGAGCAGGTGTTCCTGGACCAGTTGATCGCGCAGCCGGGTATCTTTCTCGAGGATCGCCTGGCGCTCGTTGCGCTCCGCGGCCCAGGTCCAGACCATGACGCCGGCGAGCATTGCGTACATGAGCATGAAAGTGCTGCTGCGCACGTCGGTGACGTCGGCGGCGATGCCGAACATGATGGGCAGGGTGAAACCGCCGAGGCCGCCGATGACGCCCACCAGGCCGCCGACCGAGCCCATGTTATCCGGGTAATAGTCGGCAAGACTGCGGTAGACGCTTGCCTTGCCGATGCCCTGCGCCACGCCGACGATGAACACCAGGATCGTGAACAGCACGACGCCGACGCCGATCTTGACGCTGACGTCGCCCTTGATGCCGTGAACGATCAGCGTCGTCGACGGATAGGAAAGGAAGAACAGACAGATGATACAGATCCAGAAGACCCACCAAGTCACCGTGTCCCCGCCCCAGCGATCGGAGACCCAGCCGCCCAGCGCGCGTATCACTCCTGAAGGCAGCGTGAAGAACATGGTGATGAAGGCGGCCGTTTTCAGGTCCAGCCCGTATTCGCCGATGTAGTACTTCGGCAGCCACAGGGCGAGCGCGACGAAGCCGCCGAACACGAAATAGTAAGCGAGGCCAAGCCGCCACACGCGGGCCTCGGTCAGGGGGGCCAGCTGTTCGGCGAGGGTGGGATATTTGTTTTTCAGTCTGCGTTCCTCGTGCTTCGGATCGGGGAAGGTGAAGAACCAGAAAATCACCGCCATCACCAGCAGAGCGATCGAGTAGATCTTGGGGACCGCGCGCCAGCCGAAGGCGACCACGATCAGCGGCGCAGCGAGATTGGTGACGGCGGAACCGGCGTTGCCGACGCCGAAAATGCCCATCGCGGTCCCTTGCTTTTCCTTCGGAAACCACGCCGAGGTGTAGGCGATGCCGATCGCGAACGCTCCGCCGGCGAGCCCGACGAACAGGCCGATCACCAGGTATTGCCAGTACTGAGTGGCGAAGGCGAGGCCGTAGGTCGGGATGGCGACCAGCAGCATGTGGATGAAATAGACGATGCGGCCGCCGTAGCGGTCGGTGAGCACGCCCAGCGGCAGGCGGATCAGCGAACCGGTGAGGATGGGGGTGGCCACCAGCAGGCCGAACTCGGTTTCGCTCAGCCCGAGCTCCTGTTTGATCCGGATGCCGATGATCGAAAACATGGTCCAGATGGCGAAGTTGACCGTGAAGGCCAGCGTGTTCATCGTGAGAACCGAGATGCGCTTGCCTTGTTCTGTCATGGCCGGGGCTCCAGCGAGTCAAAAGGAAGGGGGGCGAAGTCCGAGAGAGGGCCGCATGCGCGATGCGCGAAAGCGCGACCACCGCGGGCGCTGGTGACGGCAGCAACTGGCGTCGGGCGGGAACTCATGATGCGGCGCGGTCCGGGTTTGCGGCTGAAATACCCTGCCTGAGGCAAGGGCATTTGGCGGCATTGTCTTATGCCAGGGCGGCGAGCGCAAGCAGCGGGGTGGGCCGGGGCGCGGATATGATTTTATGTCATTGATTTTAAATTATTTTTTGTCACGCCGCCGGGAACGAGGGAATTTCCGTGGCGCGCGGGAAAAAAACGCTTAAACTCGCGTTTGCATTTTTTTCGTTCGAAACCCCGTCTGGAGAAGCGATGAGCACCGCAGTGGAATTGAAACCGGGTTTGAAGGGCTCCACGGAGATCCTGGTCGGCACGCGCGACACCGCGCCGCACGTGGGCAGCGGCAAGATCAAGGTGCTGGCCACGCCGGTGATGGTGAGTCTGATGGAAGAAGCGGCGCTGAATGCCGTCGAGGGTTTGCTGCCGGAAGGGCACCAGACGGTGGGGATACGGCTGGACATCAGTCACGTCGCGGCAACGCCGGTCGGCATGCGCGTGCGGGCGCACGCCGAGCTGATCAAGGTCGACGGCCGCAAGCTCACTTTCCGCGTGTTTGCCGAGGACGAGAAAGAACCGATAGGCGAGGGCATACACGAGCGCATCATCGTCAACGTCGCGCGTTTCGACAAGCGCAGCCAGGAAAAGGCGAGCCGCGAATGGGGCAAATGAAGAAGGCGCGCCGCTTCCCCGCCTACTGCGGTTCGTCGCGGGACGGCGGTGACGGCAGGCGACCGGAATATCCGATGACGGTGTATTCGCCTTCGAAGGTGGTGCGCGTTGCCGCGGCACGCAAATTGCGCGCAAGCCACCACCGGCGCAGAGCGACGATCGTCGCAAGCAGCGCAGCTGCGAGCAGCGCTACGGTCAGAAAGAAGAACGCCAGTGCCACGATGGCGATGGCGAGCACGAAAACGACGATGCGCTGCAGCCAGTTTTGTTTCCCGGCCGCGGCAATCAGAATACGGGGAGTGTGGCGCGGGGTCATCCTGCATGAGGCCGCGCATCGCCGGCAATAGTTCCCGTCAGTAGTCGGGATTGTAGCTCTTGATGATGACGCCGCCCGATTTTTCGTCGGGCTCGAGCACGAGCAGCTTGCGTGCCTCGGCTTCGTCGAGCAGCTTGCCGAACGAGCGGAAGCCGTAATACGCCTCGTTGAAACCCGGATGGCGGCGCTTCAACGCCTGCTTGACCATCGAGCCCCAGATTTTTTCCTCGGCGCCGCGCTCGGCGAACAGCGCTTCCACGGTTTCCATCACCAGATCCAGTGCCTCCTGCTTCTTGTCGCTTTCCTTGGTGGCGTGGACAGTGGTCTCGGGCGCGGTCTTGGACGCGGTTTTTTTCCGGGTCTGCTTTTTCGCCTTTTCACGCACCAGATCGTCGTAATAGATGAACTCGTCGCAATTGGCCATCAACAGGTCGGAGGTGGATTTCTTGACGCCAACGCCGATCACGGTCTTGTTGTTCTCACGCAGCTTGCTGACGAGCGGCGAGAAGTCGGAATCGCCGCTGATGATGACGAAAGTGTCGACGTGGGACTTGGTGTAGCACAGGTCGAGCGCGTCCACCACCATGCGGATGTCGGCTGAATTCTTGCCCGATTGCCGCACATGGGGGATTTCGATCAGCTCGAAAGCGGCTTCGTGCATGGCCGACTTGAAGGAGCGGTAGCGTTCCCAGTCGCAATACGCTTTCTTGACGACGATGTTGCCTTTGAGCAGCAGCCGTTCGAGCACTTTCTTGATGTCGAATTCCGCGTATTTCGCCTCGCGCACGCCGAGCGCGACGTTTTCGAAATCGCAAAACAGCGCCATGTTTTTCGTATCCTGCGGGGATGTCATTTTCCGGACCTCGATGATTTCCTGTCGTGCCAATTGTGAGACTTCTGCCGCCGGTTGTCGATTTCCGCCGGCGCGGGGGATTTTGCGTGCCCGGTCTGGGCGACAGGCCGGCGCGGGCGTTGTTTCACGGCGGTGCGCAAGGATGGCGCTTTTGTGTTTTTGTGGCGTTTTTCGGTTGCGCGATGTCTGTATGATAATGGAAAATCCGGCCATGGCACGACAAACCAGGAATATGGCGGTACTGTTCGCCGATATCAGCGACAGCACCAGCCTTTATCGGGAACTCGGCGACGTCACCGCGCGCAACATCATCGATGCCTGCCTGTCGGCGATCTGCGGCGTGCTGCCGCGCTTCGAGGGGCAGCTGGTCAAGACCATAGGCGACGAGGTGATGTGCGCTTTCCCCAGCGTCGATCTGGCGGTGCTGGCGGCGAGCGAAATGCAGTCGGTGGTAACCGGCACCAAGCCCGGCAACTACCCGGTGATGATCCACATCGGCCTGCACTACGGCCCGGTTCTGATCGAGGACGGCGACATTTTCGGCGATACCGTGAACGCCGCGGCCTACCTCACCGCGGTGGCGATGGCGGAACAGATCCTCACCACCGAGGCGACCGAAGGTGGCCTGTCGCCGGAACTGAAATCGTGCGTGCGTCCGGTTTTCCATGCCGTGCTGAAAGGCAACATCGAGGAGTCGACGATCTACCAGGTGTTGTGGCGTACGGACAATCACGATCTCACCGATGTCAATCTGCAGTCGAGCAAGGTGATTCCGGGCGACACTGGCAGTCTGCTGGTGATGCTCGACGAGGAACGGGTGCGCATCGATCAGTGGCGCACCGAGCTCGTCATCGGCCGCAGCAAGACCTGCGATCTGGTAGTGACCGACAGGTTCGCTTCGCGCCGCCATCTCACCATCAGGCTGATGCGAACCAATTTCTACCTGATCGATCACAGCATCAACGGCACTTTCGTCTCGTTGGAAAGCGGCGAGGAAGTGCACGTGCTGCGCGGTGAACTGCTGCTCGACGGTGCGGGGCAGATCCGCCTCGGCAGAAGCCGCGTCGAGCGCCCGCTGGAGATCATCACCTTTGCGCGCGACCGCCGCTCGATGTTCCGCATGTAGCGCACGCCGGTCACGCCGCCGGCCCGCGCGCCTTGCCGCCGCTCACTTGCCCGAGGAGTTTGCGGCGAGCAGCCGGACGACCTCGCTGCCGCTGCGGTGGTGTTGGCGCGCCTGTTCGGGGGATTCCCTGCCCAGGTCGGTGGCGGCGACGAATTCGTAGAGCTCGGCGGCGCCCTGCATGAGGCGCGGCGTCATGCCCGCGTCTTCGAAAGTCCTGGCGATTTCGAACATTTCCGGCACCCAGCGGTAGGCTTTGGGCGGCATGGTGGGCACGCGATTCAGGATCCAGTCGTGGATCTCGGGAAGGCTTTCCCGGAACTCGGTTTCCAGCACGTTTTCGACCCCCAGCCTGCGGGCAGCGATCAGCAGTTCCGTGCCGAGCGCCACCACGCCCTTGGTGACCGCGCCGTAGCACATCTTGACCGCGGAAGCGTCGCCGATGCGTTCGCTCACCACGCGCACCTGCAAATTGGGGTGCTTGAGCTGGGCAAAGAGATGGGCATGGGGTCCCGAGACGTAGAGCCGAACCCGGTTTTTCCCGCGCGGCGGCGAGCCGATGATGCCGGCATCGATGAAGGTGCCGCCGGCTTCGCGGATGATCGAGTCGATCGTGGATTTGGTGGCGGGGGCGAGCGCGTTGCAGTCGGCAAATACCGGTTTATGTCCCGTTTTCAGCACGGCGGCGGCCACTTCGCGCGCCTTGTCCAGCGCCGCGGCGGGATTGAGGATGGACAGTATCATGTCGCAGCTCACGACCAGTTTTTCCAGCGTGCCGCAGTCGGTAAGCCCGGCTTCACGGGCAAGCGCCGCGGTGCGCGGGCTGCGGCCTTCGAGCGCGGTGAAGACATTGCGGCCGCTTTCCCCGAGACGCGCCGCAATCGCCTGTCCCATGTCTCCGGGACTGACTATTCCGATGTTCCTGATCTGCATGACGATGCTCCTGTTCGATGCGCCCGATGGGGCTCTCGGCTAAAATACCCGTTTCGCGCCCTCGGCAACAAGAAAAATTTTTATCTGCTTCCCGATGCCCGCCGCCCCCGTCACGCCGCCGCAGAAAAAACCGCCATGGCCATTTATCTGATCATACTGGTGACGGTGCTGACCCATACCAGCTTCAAGGGCAGCAAGGTGCTGATCTCGCTCTACGCGATAGATCTGGGCGCCAACCCGCTCGCGATTGGCGTGCTGTTTTCGATGTATTCGCTGTTCCCGGTGTTCCTCTCGGTCTATGCCGGCAAGCTCTCGGACCGCCTGGGTTTCCGCCCGCCGATGCTGTTTGGCGCCTGCGGCTTGCTGTCGGGACTGCTGCTGCCGTATTTCTTTCCTCGACTCGAGACGCTTTATGTTTCGGCGGTGCTGATCGGCACCTGCTACATCTTTTATACGGTTTCGGTGCAGCATCTGATCGGCTCGGCCGGAGAAGGCGAGGAGCGCACTCGCAACTACAGCC
>JBKBXX010000101.1:0-10214 GCA_046313915.1 Burkholderiales bacterium
GATGGCATAAAGGAGGATCGACCGTGCTACAGGAAAAAATTTCCCGCCGTGACTTTCTCAAAACGTCCGGCGCGCTTGTCGTTACTTTCAGCACCGCCCATCCGTTTGCCGAAGCGGCAACAAAGCCCGTCGTGGCAAAAACCGTCGCCTCAGACCAAGTCGACGGTTTTCTCGCCATCGACGCCCAAGGCAACGTCACGCTGTTCTCGGGCAAAGTCGACCTCGGCACCGGCGTGCGCACCGCGCTGGCGCAGATCGCGGCCGAAGAGTTGTGCGTGCCGCTCGACAAGGTGGAAGTGGTCCAGGGAGATACCGCGCTCACGCCCGACCAGGGCATCACCTGGGGCAGCCTCACCATCCAGGCCGGCGGCATGCAGGTGCGGCAGGCATGCGCAACGGCACGCGATGCGCTGCTTGGAAGGGCATCGGAAAAACTCGGCCTGCCCAAGAGCGAGCTTTATGCCAAGGACGGCGAAATCATGCGGCTCGGCGGCGGCAAAAGCATCGCCTACGGCAAGCTGATCGGCGGCGGGCGCTTCGAGATGAAGGTGAACGAGAAGGTCGCGGTCAAAAGTCCTTCGCAGTACACCATCGTCGGCAAGCCGCTGCCGCGGATCGACATCCCGGCCAAGGTCACCGGCAAGTTCACCTACATGCACGATTTCAAACTCCGCGGCATGCTGCATGCGCGCGTGATCCGGCCGGCGGCGATGAAAGCCAGCCTGCAATCGGTGGACGACTCGCAAGCGAAGAAGCTTCCCGGCTACGTGTCGATGGTACGCAAGGGCAATTTCCTCGCCGTGGTGGCAAAGGATGAATGGGCCGCCATCCGCGCCGCCGCCGCCGTGAAAACGCAGTGGTCGGATTGGTCCGGCCTGCCTGACAAGGCGAAGCTGTGGGACCATGTGCGCAATACCAGGGTCGTGAAAGACGAAGTGTTTCAGAACATCGGCAACACCGCCGAGGCGCTGAAAAGCGGCGCAAAAACGCTTTCCGCCACTTATGACTTCGCGATTCACACCCACGGCTCGCTCGGTCCGTCGTGCGCCGTGGCAGATTACAAGGACGGCAAGCTCCGGGTGTGGACCGCCTCGCAAGCCACGCACTTGCTGCGCAAGCAGCTCGCCAACATGCTGGGCATGAAAGTGGAAGACGTGCGCTGCACTTATCTCGAAGGCTCGGGCTGCTATGGGCGCAACGGACACGAGGACGCAGCGGCTGACGCCGCACTGCTGGCAAAAGAACTCGGCAAGCCGGTGCGCGTGCAGTGGAGCCGCGCCGACGAGCATGGCTGGGATCCCAAGGGGCCGCCGACGCTGCTCGACCACCGTGCCGCGCTCGATGCAAATGGCAACGTCGTCGCGTGGGAATCGACGGCCTTCATTCCCGAACGGCCCAAAGGCTTCGAGGTAACGCTGGTGGCTGCCGAACTCTCCGGACTGCCCAAGGACACGGCATTCCCGGGCAACATCCATCAGGCGCTCGCAATCCAGTATGCCTTCCCGAACGTGAAGGCGACTGCACGCTGGCTGGCCGAAACACCATTCAAGCCATCGTGGATCCGCACGCCGGGGCGCATGCAGAACACCTTCGCCAATGAATGCTTCATGGACGAATGCGCCGCCGCAGCAGGTAGCGATCCGCTCGAATTCCGGCGGCGTAATCTCAAGGATCCGCGCGGGCTGGAAGTCCTCGACCGGCTCGCCAGGCTTGCCCACTGGCAGCCGAAAAGCACCCGCGCCGCCGCAAGCGGCGACATCGTCACCGGCCGCGGCGTGTCCTACATCAAGTATGAACTGGTGCGCACCTACGTCGGCGTGGTGGCGGATGTGACGGTAAACCGGAAAACCGGCAAGATCAGAGTCGACCGCTTCTATGTCGCACACGACTGTGGCCAGATCATCAATCCCGACGGTCTGCGGAACCAGATCGAAGGCAACGTGGTGCAAACGGTAAGCCGCACGCTGATCGAAGACCTGCAGTTCAACCGCTCGACGGTCACCAGCATCGACTGGAAAACCTATCCCATCCTCACTTTTCCCGACGTGCCGGAAATCGCAATCGATCTCATCGACCGGCCGACCGAACGACCGTGGGGCGCGGGCGAGCCGACGGCAGCGGTCGTGCCTTCGGCCATCGCCAACGCGGTCGCCGACGCAATCGGCGTGCGGCTGCGCTCGGTGCCGTTCACGCCGGACAAGGTGCTGGCGGCGCTGAAAAACGGATAGCGCGGGCAGACGAGCCGGAACGGGACGGGCAAGCCGTCCCGTTTTTTTTGGGGAACCGCCAGCGGGACCACAACAACCGGCATTGGGCACGAATTGCGCAAGCATCTTGCCGCTCGTTGATGGCGTGCCGCAGCCGCACGAGTAGAATATTCTTTTTTTTCGCCCCATGCCGCGATTTCACGCGGGACACGCGGCGTACAGCTGTTACCTAACCACCCCCAGGCGGCAATGTCCAACCCAAAGCACGGCGCCATCGTCATCCGCGGCGCGCGCCAGAACAATCTCAAGAACCTCACGCTCGAGCTGCCGGAAAACGAGCTGATCGTGGTCACCGGTGTTTCGGGCTCGGGCAAGTCCTCGCTGGTGTTCGACACGCTCTACGCCGAAGGCCAGCGCCGCTACGTCGAGACCTTTTCGCCGTACGCGCGCCAGTTCCTCGACCGCATGGACAAACCACAGGTCGATGCCATCGAAGGCATCCCGCCGGCGATCGCCATCGACCAGACCAATCCAGTGCGCACCTCGCGATCGACCGTCGGCACCATGACGGAATTGAACGATCACCTGAAACTCCTGTTCGCACGCGCCGCGCATCTCTACTGCCGTGGCTGCGGCCGCAAGGTCGCGCGCGACACGCCGGCCACCATCCACGACGAAATCGTCGCGCGCAGCCGGGCGGCGGGCGATCCACGGCTCGTCATCACTTTCCCGGTCACGGTGCCGGACAATTTTTCGGAAGCCGAAGTGCGCGCGCTGCTCGAGCAGCAAGGCTATACGCGCCTGCACGCCCGCCACGGCAAGACACTGGAAGTCGTGCAGGACCGCCTGCGCGCCTCGAGTGCCGAACGCGCGCGCCTGATCGAAGCCATCGAAGCCGCGCTCCGCGTCGGGCAGGGGCGGGTCAACGTCCATCCGTTGGCCGAAGACGACGCTTCGCGCGAAAACGCGGAAACGCCTCTCGCCTCCCGCCTCTCGCCTCTCTCGCCGTGGAAATTCTCCACGGCGCTGCACTGCGCCGACTGCGACATCCCTTACCAGGAGCCGCTCCCCGGCCTGTTTTCGTTCAATTCGCCGTTGGGGGCGTGCGAAGCCTGTCGCGGCTTCGGCCGCGTGATCGGCGTCGATTACGGCTTGATCGTTCCCGACGAGGCGAAAACGCTGCGCGAGGGCGCGGTGAGGCCGTGGCAGACACCGAGTTTCCACGAATGCCAGGACGATCTCGAAACCTATGCCAAAAAGCGCGGCATTCCGCTCGACACGCCGTGGCGCGAACTCACCGCCGAACAGCGCCGCTGGGTGCTGGAAGGTGAACCGGAATGGGTGAGCTGGCGCAAATCGTGGCCCGGCACCTGGTACGGCGTCGGCCGCTTCTTCAAGTGGCTGGAAACCAAAGCCTACAAGATGCACATCCGCGTGCTCTTGTCGAAATACCGCGCCTATACTGCATGCAGCGCGTGCGACGGCGCGCGCCTGAAGGCCGACGCGCTGCTGTGGCGGCTCGGCAGCCAGGATGATGCCAACCGCGTGCTGCCGCCCGCGCAACGCTTTGCGCCGCGCGGTGCGGGCTTTGACGCGGCAACGCTGGCGCGATTGCCGGGACTGACGATACACGACCTGATGCTGCTGCCGCTCGAGCGCGTGCAGCGCTTCTTCGACCGGCTGCAGCTTCCGGCGCCGCTCGACCAAGCGACCGCACTGCTGCTCGGCGAAATCCGCAGCCGGCTCGCGTATCTGATCGAAGTCGGCTTGGGCTATCTCACGCTCGACCGCCAGTCGCGCACGCTTTCCGGCGGCGAAGTGCAGCGCATCAATCTCACCACCGCGCTCGGCACCTCGCTCGTCAACACGCTGTTCGTGCTCGACGAGCCCTCGATCGGGCTGCATCCGCGCGACATGGGGCGCGTCATCCACGTCATGCAGCGGCTGCGCGACGCCGGCAACTCGCTGGTGGTGGTCGAACACGATCCGCAGATCATGTTCGCAGCCGACCGCCTCCTCGACCTGGGGCCGGGGCCGGGCGAACGCGGCGGCGCAATGGTATTTTTCGGCGAAACAAAAAACATAATAAAATCAAAGACTTCCTTGACAGGCCGCTATCTCGCCGGAAACCTGCGGGTGGACAGCGGCGTCGCGCCCACGCCACCCGACCCTGATGGTCCGCGGCTCGAGCTCTGCGGCGCCGCCGCGCACAACCTGAAAGCGATCGACGTCGCCATTCCGCTCAAACGCCTGGTGTGCATCACCGGTGTTTCGGGTTCGGGCAAATCGACGCTGGTGCACGACGTGCTGTACGCCGCGCTGCTCAAAGCCAAAGGCAGGCCGACCGAGGCGCCGGGCGCGTACCGCGAACTGCGCGGCCACGAAGCGCTCGCCGAAGCGGTGATGGTCGACCAGTCGCCGATCGGACGCACCACGCGCTCCAATCCCGCGAGCTACGTCGGCGCTTTCGATTCGATTCGTGCGCTCTACGCCCGCACGCCGCAGGCGAAGGAACGCGGCTACACCGCAGGCACGTTCAGTTTCAATTCCGGCAACGGCCGCTGCCCGGGGTGCGGCGGCAACGGTTTCGAACACGTCGAGATGCAGTTTCTGTCCGACGTCTATCTGCGCTGCCCCGACTGCAATGGCCGGCGCTATCGCGACGAAGTGCTGGAAATCACGTTCGAGGGCAAATCGATCGCCGACGTGCTCGAGATGACGGTGAGCGCAGCGCTCGACTTCTTCGCGGATCACGCCGAGGTGCAAAGGACGTTGAAACCGCTCGCCGACGTCGGCCTCGAATATCTGAGACTCGGCCAGCCGGTGCCCACGCTCTCCGGCGGCGAAGCGCAGCGCCTGAAGCTCGCCGGCCATCTCGCCGCGGCCGGCAGTCGGCCACGCCACCTCCTGCATGGCACGCTGTTCCTGTTCGACGAGCCGACCACGGGGCTGCATTTCGACGACATCGCCAAGCTGCTGCGCGCTTTCCGCCAGCTGCTCGCGGCCGGCCATACGCTGGTGGTGATCGAACACAACCTCGACGTCATCGCCGCAGCCGACTGGATCATCGACCTGGGCCCCGAGGGCGGCGAGACGGGCGGCGAAATCGTGTGCAGCGGCACGCCGCGGGAAGTGATGCAGCACCCGACCTCGCATACCGGCAAGGCGCTGCGCGATTACGCAGCGGCGCTCGCGCAATACGCGTCCCCCGCTACGGCGGCGCCCGGGACGATCACGCGTCCCGCGCCGCGCCCGAACGCAATCCGGGTACACAACGCCCGCGAGCACAATCTGAAAGCGATCGACGTCGACATCCCCCACAACCGCTTCACCGTGGTCACCGGGGTCTCGGGCTCGGGCAAATCGACACTCGCCTTCGACATCCTGTTCGCCGAAGGCCAGCGCCGCTACCTCGAATCGCTCAACGCCTACGCGCGCCAGTTCGTGCAGTCTGCGGCGCGGCCCGATGTCGACGCGATCTCCGGCATCCCGCCCACCGTCGCAATCGAGCAGCGCACCAGCCGCGGCGGACGCAAAAGCACGGTGGCGACACTCACCGAAATCTACCATTTTCTGCGCCTGCTCTATGTCAAGCTCGGCACCCAGTATTGCCCCGACTGCAATGTCGCGATCGAACCGCAAAGTCCGGACGCGATCGCGGCGCGCATCATGCGCGACTACGGCAGAAAAGTGGACGGCGGCAACCGCATCGGCCTGCTCGCGCCGCTGGTCGTCAACCGCAAAGGCTATTACACCGATCTCGCCAAGTGGGCACGCGACAAGGGTTATACCCATCTGCGGGTCGACGGTGCTTTCCTGCCCACCGACCGATGGCCGCGGCTGTCACGCTTCCAGGAACACACCATCGAGTTGCCGGTCGCCGACCTGCAAGTAACACCCGCCAACGAACGGCAACTGCGCACCACGCTCGCGAGCGCGCTCGATTTCGGCAAAGGCGTGGTGCACGTACTGGGCAATCTCGATACGCTGGCGCTCGCGATGGAACGCCGCGATGCGTCTGTGGCGTCCCTCACCGAAACCGTGTTTTCGGTGAAACGCGCCTGCCCCTCGTGCAGCCGCAGCTTTCCCGAGCCCGACCCGCGCCTGTTCTCCTTCAATTCCAAGCACGGCTGGTGCCCGGCGTGCTACGGCACGGGCCTGAAGCTCGCCGGCATCGACTGGAACGAGGCGCGCGAAAAAAGCGGCACCGAAGACCGCGTGCTCGATTCGTGGCTGGAATGGCTGGAAGTCGATGAAACCTGCCCGGCGTGCAACGGCCGGCGCCTCAACCGCGACGCACTGGCGATACGCTACCGCGACCGCTCGATCTCCGATCTCGTCGCGCTGCCGGTCGCGCGTCTCGCCGCGTTCTTCCGTGACCTCACCCTGCAGGGCCGCGAGGCGGAGATCGCGCGCGACATCGTCGACGAAATCACGTCGCGGCTCGCCTTTCTCGACGAGGTCGGTCTGTCCTATCTCGCACTCGACCGCGCCGCGCCCACGCTCTCGGGCGGCGAAGCGCAACGCATCCGCCTCGCTGCGCAGTTGGGCTCCAATCTGCGCGGCGTATGCTACATCCTCGATGAACCGACCATAGGATTGCACCCGCGCGACAACCGCGTCCTGCTCGACACACTCGCCAAACTGGAAGCGAAAGGCAACACGCTGGTGGTGGTGGAACACGATGAGGACACCATACGCCGCGCCGCGCACGTGATCGACCTCGGGCCCGGCGCCGGCAAGCACGGCGGCCGGGTGGTCGCCGCAGGCTCCGCCGCCGACCTGATGCGCGAGGCGGCTTCGCTCACTGGCCGTTTTCTCGCCCGGCCGCTCAGGCACCCGCTGCATGCGCCGCGGCCGGTGGACCAGCGCACGCCCGCGCTCTACATCAGCGGCGCCAATCTGCACAACCTCAAGAATCTCGACGTGCGCATCCCGCTCGGCCGGTTCACCGTGATCAGCGGCGTTTCCGGTTCGGGCAAATCCACGCTGGCGCGCGACATTCTCTACACCAATCTCCACTGCCTGGTGTCCGAGAGCCGCGGCGCACCGCCTGTCGCACTCGCCGGCTGCCGCGAGCTCACCGGCTGGGAAGCAGTGGGGCGCGTGCTCGAAGTCGACCAGACGCCCATCGGCAAGACGCCGCGTTCCTGTCCCGCGACCTACGTCGGTTTCTGGGATGCGATCCGCAAGCTGTTCGCCGCCACCCCCGAGGCGCGCATGCGCGGCTACGGCGCGAGCCGCTTCTCGTTCAATACCGCGGGCGGCCGCTGCGAGGAATGCGAAGGCCAGGGACTCAAGAAAATCGAGATGAGCTTTCTGCCCGACGTGAAAGTGGGTTGCGAAGTCTGCGGCGGCGCGCGCTTCAACAGCGAAACGCTGGCGGTGCGCTTCAAGGGTCGGTCGATAGGCGATGTCCTGGCGATGAGCATCGACGAGGCGGCGGATTTCTTCAGCGCGCATTCCTCGATAAGCCATGCGCTCAGGCTATTGCAGAACGTGGGGCTGGGCTATCTCACGCTCGGCCAGCAAAGTCCTACGCTCTCGGGAGGCGAGGCCCAGCGCATCAAGCTCGTCACCGAGTTGTCCAAGGTACGCACCGACGGCGGCAACACCGGTGCGCGGCCGGGACGCGAAGGCCGCCGCAAACACACGCTTTATGTGCTCGACGAACCCACGGTCGGGCTGCACATGGCGGATGTCGAGAAGCTGATTCGCGTGCTGCACCGGCTGGTCGATGCCGGCAACAGCGTGGTGGTCATCGAGCACAATCTCGACATCATCGCCGATGCCGACTGGATCATCGACCTGGGACCCGAAGGCGGCGACGCCGGCGGACGCATCGTCGCCGAAGGCCGGCCGGCGGATGTCGCGGCACGGCACGATGACTCACACACCGCCCGCGTGCTGGCGCCATTTCTGGCCGAGCGCGGCATTCCCGGCGCCACAGCCATTGCCGCTGCCGGGCAGCCCGCCTGACAACCGCGCGCCCGCGGAGCGCGCCGGAATTTGACCAGGATCAAAGTTTTTTGCCGCTTTCCGGGAGAACATCTCGTGAAGACGGTCAGCGGGTCGTCGCATTGTTGCGGAGATATTTTTATGCACAGAGTGCTCATCCCCATCGATGGTTCGCCAACGGCGCTGCGCGCGGTCAGCCGTTTCGCGGCAGTGGCTCCCAATCTGCAGCAAACCGAAGTGTTGCTGCTCAATGTGCAACAGCCCGCAGCCGGCGGCGAAAGCGGGGCTTTCGCGTCGCAACAGGACGCGGGGAAAAAACTGCTGGCACCGGCTCAAGCCGTTCTCGACCAGGCGGGCATCGCCCACGCCGAGCACGTCGAATTCGGCGACCCGGGCGCGACGATCGCCGCTTTTGCCGCAAAACACGGCTGCCGGCAGATCATCATGGGCACCCACGGGCTCGGAGCCCTGGCGAGCCTGGTCATGGGATCGGTCGCCACCAAGGTGGTGCACCACGCCAGCGTGCCCGTCATGCTGGTCAAATAAAAAAGCGGTATCCAACCTTGCGGCGCAAAACCGCGGCACGGCGGCTGGGGCTGGGCGCGCATCTCGCGCTAAAATAGCTGCTGGTCGAATTCGGACGGCTCATGAATATCGCGAATATCTCCGATCTGCGCCAGGAATACATGCGCGAAAGTCTCGATGAAAAAGACGTTGCGCACGACCCCATGGTGCAGTTCACCCAGTGGTTCGACGAGGCGGTCAAAGCCCAGGTGCCCATGTTGAACGCCATGACGCTCGCCACGGTGGCGGAGGACGGCCGTCCCTCGGCGCGCATCGTGCTGCTGAAAGACGCCGACAGCTCGGGTTTCGTGTTCTACACCAATTACCGCAGCCGCAAGGCGCGGGAGCTTGCGGCCAATCCGCAGGCCGCCTTGCTTTTCTACTGGGTGGAATTGGAGCGCGAAATCCGCATCGAAGGCCGTGCCCAAAAAGTGTCGGCGCAGGAATCGGACGCCTATTTTTCCAGCCGTCCGCTCGGCAGCCGTTATGCCGCCATCGCCTCGCCGCAAAGCGAAATCGTGCCCGACCGCGCGACACTGGAAGCGCGTTTCGCGGAGATCGAGAAACGCCACGATCACAATCCGCCGCGCCCGCCGCACTGGGGCGGCTACCGGGTGGTGCCCGACGCCGTCGAGTTCTGGCAGGGGCGGCCCAACCGTCTGCACGACCGCCTGCTTTATCGCCGTCTGGCCGGCGGCAAGTGGAAAATCGAACGGCTCGCGCCTTGAGCGCAACGCCGGCTCCGGTTTCTACAGGCAGCCCTGCGCGAGCCACCACGCCACTGCGGCAACGAAACCCGAGCACGGTATGGTCAGTATCCACGCCCATACGATGCTTCCCGCCACCCCCCCACCTGACCGCCGCAAACTTTCTCGCGGCGCCGACGCCGACGATGGAGCCGGTAATCGTGTGCGTGGTGGAAACCGGAATGCCGAAATTCGTCGCGAAAAACAGCGTCGCGGCACCCGATGTTTCGGCGCAGAAACCGCCGACCGGCTTGAGCTTGGTGATCTTCTGCCCCATCGTTTTGACGATGCGCCAGCCGCCAAACAGGGTTCCCAGTCCGATCGTCAGGTAGCACAAAATGATCACCCAGTAAGGCACGTGATCTTCGGGGGTGGACAGCTGCGCGGCGATCAGCAGCATCCAGATGATCCCCGCCGTCTTCTGCGCATCGTTGCCGCCATGGCCCACACTGTAGAAACTCGCCGAAACCAGCTGCAAACGCCGGAACCACACGTCGATCCGTCGCGGTGTCGTGCGCACGCACAGCCATGACACCAGAATCATCAACAGCGCGCCGAATACAAAACCCATCAGCGGCGCCACCACGATGAAAACGACGGTCTTGGTCAGGCCGCTCGTCACCAGCGAGCCGGTCCCGGCTTTTGCACCGCCGCCCCCACCAGCCCGCCGACCAGCGCATGCGACGAACTCGAAGGAATGCCGTAAAACCACGTGATGAGATTCCACACGATCGCCCCC
>JBKBXX010000101.1:10314-11660 GCA_046313915.1 Burkholderiales bacterium
CGCCCCCACCAGCCCGCCGACCAGCGCATGCGACGAACTCGAAGGAATGCCGTAAAACCACGTGATGAGATTCCACACGATCGCCCCCGCCAGAGCGCCGAACACCACATAATGATCAACGATGGACGGGTCGATGATGCCCCTGCCGATCGTGTTCGCAACCTTGGTCTGGAAAATGAAAAACGCGACGAAATTGAAAGAAGCGGCCCAGCCCACCGCCCACAGCGACCGCAGCACACCGGTCGACACCACGGTCGCGATGGAATTTGCCGCGTCGTGAAATCCGTTCATGGAGTCGAAAACGAGCGCGATGACGATCAGCAGCACCAGCACTTCAAGGCTCATGGAAACCTTCCGGCAACTTGTTGTTTTTGGCGGAATCTCGACGCGGTTACCGCTCAGGAATTCTCGAGAACGATACCTTCGATGATGTTGGCGACATCCTCACAGGTGTCGGTCACCGCTTCCAGTGTTTGATAGACGGCGCGCAGCTTGATCACCTGGCGCACGTCAGGTTCATCGCGAAACAGCTTGGCCATCGCCGCGCGCATCACGTGGTCGGCCTCGGATTCGAGTTTGTCGATCTCCTCGCAGATTTTCATGATGGCGGCGGCATTTTTCATGTTCGAAAGCATTGCGACCGCGGCCTTGACTTCCTCGCAGCACACCACGCAGACACCCGCCAATTTTTTTCTTCGTCCGTGGCGCTGCGAATGTCATAAATGTATATCAGCTGGGCCACATCTTCGATCAGGTCGAGGATGTCATCCATCTTGGTGATGAGCTGGTGAATATCCTCGCGGTCGAGCGAGGTGATGAACGTCTTGTGAAGCAGCGCGCTCGCGTCCCGGGCCACCTTGTCGGCACGCTTTCCAAAAGATTCGATGTTGTAGGCGCGCCGCTCGAGGTCGTCGCACTTCTCCACCAACGCGGCAAGTTCGCGACTGGCCTGCACCACCAGCTCGACGTGTTCATTGAAGAAATCGAAAAATCGGCCTTTCCTGGGCATCAAGCGGCCAAACATTTCGTCCTCTCTGGAAAAAACGGGGTGGCGTAGCGCACCACCTTCTCCATCCGCAACGCCGGCATGATCATCAGCTTTCACTTCCCGCAGTGGCCTGTTGTGGAATTTTAGACCGTTTCATGCACAACGCATAATTTGCGCTCGCGCTATACTTGTTTTTTCCCTGCAGACTTCAGCGCTTGACCCACAAGACCTCCGACCATCGCTGGCTCGATCCGGTTCTGGCCTGGTATTTCGTCAGCGTATGGGGCTCGGGTTTCATCGCCACCAAAATCGGCCTCCAGCATGCGGCGCCCTTCACTTTCCTTACCCTCAGGTTCGC
>JBKBXX010000102.1:0-11624 GCA_046313915.1 Burkholderiales bacterium
CGTGCCCGCCTACGTTGCCGAAGGCGACATGACGGCCGACCTCGGGCAGTTGATGCGCATTGCCAGCCTGCTGCTCACGGTGCCGGTGGTGCTGTGGGCGGCGGCACCGTTCTATGCCGGTGCCTGGCGCGGCCTGAAAGCACTTCGTCCGGGCATGGACGTGCCGGTGTCGCTCGGCATACTCGCCGCCTTTGCCGCGAGCGTCTATGCGACGCTTGGCGGCGCAGGCGAAGTCTATTTCGATTCGGTGGCGATGTTCGTATTCCTGCTGCTCGGCGCGCGTTTCCTGGAAATGAGCGCCCGCGCCCGCGCCGCTCAGGCGCAGGAGCGTCTGGTGCGGCTTGCGCCGGCGTTTGCCGAACGCCTCGACCGTTTTCCCGGCGCTTCGCGTCACGAGGAGGTGCCGGTGGCGGCACTCAAGCCCGGTGACCATGTCGTGGTGCGCCCCGGCGCCGCGATTCCCGCCGACGGCACGGTGGTCGAGGGGGCGAGCAGCGTCGACGAATCGCTGCTGACCGGCGAGGCGCGCGCGGTGGCAAAGCGCGTAGGCGACGCATTGACGGGAGGCGCGGTGAATCTCGACGGGCCGCTCACCTTGCGCGTGGAAAAAATCGGCGAGGATACCGTGCTTGCCGGCATCGTGCGGCTGATGGATCGCGCGCAGACCGAGAAGCCGGCGATCGCGCAAAGCGCGGACCGTGTGGCCCGCTGGTTCGTCACCGTTTTGCTGGTGCTCGCTGCGGTCGTGGCGGCCGCGTGGTACGCGATCGATTCTTCGCGCGCGCTGTGGATCACGGTCGCGGTGCTGGTGGTGAGCTGTCCGTGTGCGCTGTCGCTCGCAACACCGGCGGCGCTCACTGCCGCGACCGGCGCCCTGCACCGGCGCGGCGTGCTAGTGACGCGCGGCCATGCGCTGGAGACGCTGGCAGAAGCGACACATTTCGTGTTCGACAAGACCGGTACGCTGACCGAAGGCAGGATGGCGCTGGTCGGCGCCATCGCGCTGGCGGAGGGCGAAGCCGAGCGTTTTCTTGCGCTTGCCGCGCGGCTCGAAAGCCGTTCCGAGCATCCGGTCGGGCGCGCGCTCGTCGCCGCGGCAGCGCAGGCGGCGGCTGCCGCGTCCGCGGTGGATGATCTGCGCAACGTGCCGGGCGCGGGAGTGGAAGGCATGATCGATGGGCGGCGGTTGCGCATCGGCACCCTTGCTTTCGTCGCCGCGCTGCACGGCCAGGCGTTGCCCCGAGAGTTGCGGCTGGTGAGCGAAGAGGTGAGCTTGGTGGCGCTCGGCGACGAACGCGGCTGGCTCGCGCTGTTCGCGCTCGACGATCCGTTGCGCGATTGCGCCCGTGCGCTGGTGGCCGAGCTCAAGGCGTTGGGCAAGACGGTGAGCCTGCTTTCGGGCGATCGCGCCGCGCGCGCCGCACATGTGGCGCGCGAACTCGGCATCGACGACGTGCGCGGTGATGCTACGCCGAACGGCAAGCTCGATTTCGTGCGTGGGCTGCAGGACACAGGCGCAGTGGTGGCGATGGTGGGCGACGGCGTCAACGATGCGCCGGTGCTGGCGCAGGCGCAGGTTTCGATTGCGCTTGCGAGCGGCACGCGGCTCGCGCAGACCAGCGCCGACATGGTGCTGATGTCGGAGCGGCTCGAAGTGCTGCTCGCTGCGGTGCGCATCGCGCGCCGCACGCTGCGTGTGATCCGCCAAAATCTGGCGTGGGCGGTCGTCTATAACGCGGTCGCCTTGCCGCTCGCGGTATCGGGGCATGTGACGCCCCTTGCAGCCGGCATCGGCATGTCGCTGTCGTCGCTGGCGGTGGTGCTCAATGCGCTGCGCTTGTTGCGTGCCGACGATGTTTCCGAAACCGTTCCTGGAATTTTCCCCACGCCTTTGTCTCTGCAAAAAAACAAATAAAAACAATATGTTAATCAAAGTGTGCCGCTCTTTTGATTTGAGTCAAATGCGCCGCGACGCAGCGCCTTCACAATGGTTTGCATTGGCGCGCGACAAGGGATCGTGGGGCCGCAAAAGCCGGATTTTTTTCCCAGGACGAGCGCGATGGATATCCTGTATCTGCTGATTCCGCTTTCCGTGGTGCTGGTGTTCGTGATCGGCGCGGTCTTCTGGTGGGCGGTGCACAGCGGGCAGTTCGACGATCTCGAAGGCCCGGCGCACCGCGTGTTGATGGATGACGATCGGCCGCGCGAATGACGGGGAAGACGGCGATCACCACGGCAAAGGGCCATCCATGGACGCAATGGCAGCGGCAATCGAAGTCATCCGGCAGGAGCACCGCGCGCTGGCGACGGTGATGGAAGTGATGCAGCGGCTGCTCGCCGAGATCGCGGCGCAGCACGTCCCGCCCGATTTCACGCTGCTCAGCGCGGCGCTTTATTATGTCGCCGATTTTCCCGAGCGCTGCCACCATCCCAAGGAGGATGAGCATCTGTTCAAGGCGCTGCGCCGCCGCACCACGCAGTTCAACGCGGTGCTGGACGAGCTGCAGGCCGAGCATGTTCACAGCGGGCGCATGCTGACTCAATTGCAGTGTGCGCTGGTGCGCTACCAGGGCGGCGCTGCCGGCGGGCTCGAGGCTTTCCGTGCCGCCATCACGGCTTATGCCGCCATGATGGACGAGCATATGCGCAAGGAAGACGCTTTGCTCGAGCGTGCGCGGCAGACCCTCGCCGCAGAGGACTGGCAGGCAATCGCGGCGGCATTCGGCGCCAACGACGATCCGCTGTTCGGCACGGGGCGCCGCGAGGAATTCCACAGGCTTTACTTGCGCATCCTCAATCTGCTGCCGCGCAAGATCAGGCTTGCCATGCTTCACCCTGCCGGGCCCGGACAGCAGCAATGACCCGCACGCCGCGGTGCAGCGGCCGGCCGCGGCCGGATCTGCTATAGTTGCCGATCGGTTTTCCTGCGACAAGTCATGGATTTCTCACAACAGCGATTGAGCACCAAGCTCACCTGGATTGCGGTCGTCTTTCTGGCGGTGGCGCTGGCGGCGATCGGCTTCACGCTGCTGGAATCGTGGAAGTTCGAAGGCGGCGCGGCGGCGATCAACGACATGGGCAGCGAGCGCATGCGCAGTTACCGCATCGCCCATCTGCTGTCGGAAACCCTGCGCGAACCCGCGCACGCTGCCGTCCTTCGCGCCGAACTGGCGAAGGAAATGGAGATGTTCGAAAAAGTGCTGGTCACGATGCGGCGCGGCGATCCGGCGCGCCCCCTGTTTTTGCCGCGCCGCACGGAAATCACCGACGGCGCCGATGCCGTGCTCACTTCCTGGCGGCGCGATATCGCGCCGGCGGTGGAGGCGGTGCTCGCCGATCCCGACACTGAAGCACAGCATAAGCAGGCCACTGCGCTGCGCCCGCGCATCGAGCGCTTCGTGCAGCGGATCGACAGACTGGTGCGTGCGATCGAGGAGGATAATGCGCACAATATCGCCCTGCTGCGCTACATGCAGTTCGGGCTGGTTGCGCTGGCGGTTGCCGGCACCGTGACGTTGGTCTATCTCATGTTCCTGCTGGTGGTGAATCCCGTTGCCAGACTGCAGGAGGGCATGCAACGCATGGCGCGCGATGAACTCGATACGCGGTTGCCGATCGAAACGCGCGACGAATTCGGCGAACTCGCCGAAGGTTTCAACCGCATGGCGAGCCATCTGCAGGAGCTCTACAACACGCTCGAAGAGCGGGTGGCGGAGAAAACGCGCAGCCTTGCCGACAAGAACCGCGAGCTCGCCGCGCTCTACGAAACGACCATGCTGCTCAACGAGCCGGCGTCGACCGAAGCGTTGTGCCGCGGTTTCCTGAAAAAACTGACCTCGCTACTGGGCGCGCAGGGCGGCGCGGTGCGGCTGATCGATCCCCGCACCCAGGCCATCCACCTGTATGTCCATGAAGGGCTCGCGCCCGATTTCGCCAGGGAGGAACGGTGCCTCGACATGGGAGAATGCCTGTGCGGCGCGGCGGCACAGAACAATACTTCCGTCGTCCAGTTCTTGGCGCCGGCACACGAGCCCGACGCCGTGTTCCGTTGCCAGAAGGCGGGCTACCGTACGGTATCGATATTCACGATCCGCTTTCAGCGTCAGCTGCTTGGCATTTTCAATCTCTACCATCGCGAGGCGCGCGCATTTTCGGCGCAGGAGCGGCAGATGCTGGAAACGCTGGGGCAGCATCTTGGCGTAGCGATAGAAAATCAGCGTCTCGCTTCGCGTGACCGTGAGTTGGCGGTCGCGGAAGAACGCAACCTGCTGGCGCAGGAACTGCACGACAGCATCGCGCAGTCGCTCGCCTTTCTCAATCTGCAGGCGCAGCTGCTCGAGGACTCCCTCAAACGTTCGGCGACCGGCGAGGCGCGCGACATCCTCGCGCAGATCAGGGAAGGTATCCAGGAGAGCTATGACGACGTGCGCGAGCTGCTGGTGCATTTCCGCACCCGCATCAAGCACGAGGACATCGAATTGACGATTCGCGATTCCCTGGAACGTTTCGAAACCCAGACCGGCATTCGTACCGCATGCACGGTATCGGGCACCGGCGTGCCGCTCGCCCCAGAACAGCAGCTGCAGGTGCTGCACATCCTGCAGGAAGCGCTATCCAACGTGCGCAAGCATTCGGGTGCATCGCGAGTGGAGCTCGAAATGACGCGCGACCGCGGCCATGTGTTCAAGGTCAGGGACAACGGCCGCGGCTTCGATCCGGCGCGCCTCGATGACGGGGACGGTTCCCACGTCGGACTGCGCATCATGCGGGAACGCGCGCAGCGCATCGGCGGTGAAATCCGCATCGATTCGCGGCCCGGCCAGGGCAGCGAGATCACGCTGATCCTGTCCGCCACCCGGCAACAACAGGAGGCGGCGGCGTGAGCATACGAGCAGGGGCCCCATTCATGGGGATGCGAGCCGTGCGAATCGCCGCGTGCCGCCGACATGAGGGGGCTGAAAACACGAGGGCCATGGTGGAGGCGGCAGCGTGAGCAAACTGCGCATTTTCCTGATCGACGATCACAATCTGTTTCGCAGCGGCGTCAAGGCGCTCCTGGTGCGTCAGCCCGATTTCGAAGTGGTGGGCGAGGCCGCCGACGGTCTCGAAGGGCTGAAGCGTGCCCGCGAGATCCGCCCCGACGTGGTGCTGCTCGATCTTCACATGCCGGGCATTTCCGGGCGCGAAGCCGTCAAAATGCTGGTCGAGGAATTGCCGCAAGCGCGGGTGCTGATGCTGACCGTATCGGAAGACGCCGAGGATCTGCTCGACACGCTGCGCTCGGGCGCACACGGCTATCTGCTCAAGAACATCGACGCCGAGTACCTGGTCGATGCGATCCGCCGCGCGGCGCGCGGCGAAGCGGTGATGTCGCCGCAGATGACGAGCAAGCTGGTGCAAGGCCTGCGGACCGGCGGCGCCGAGGTGGTTTTGCCCGAGGGCGACGACAAGGTGAGGATCAGCCCGCGCGAACGCGAGGTGCTGGCGTTGCTCGCGCGCGGCGCAAGCAACAAGGAAATGGCACGCGAACTCGATCTCGCCGAAAGCACGGTGAAAATCCACGTCCAGAACATTCTGCGCAAACTCAATCTTTCCAGCCGGGTGCAGGCCGCGGTCTACGCAGTCGAACACGGGATAATCGGGAAAGACTAGCATTTTCAATCAGTTGTATCGGCACCTCGTTCTCGGTACGAAGCGTGTCCGCCTGAAGAACTAATCCTTTCGAACTAACAGCCCGGTTTTTGCTACGGCGGATGCACGAGTCCGTCTACGCCTTCTGCGCTGAGCGCATGGCCGTCGGACGAATGGTGGCGGCGGTCCGCGGTCGTTATCTTTGCCTGCGAAACAAACAAGAAGGAGCAAACGATGGCTTCGCAGCAATACAAGCAGTGGTCAGTAGTGACGGCGAGCACATTGGCATTCACGGTATGTTTCATGGTGTGGATGATGTTTGCCGTGATCGGCATTCCGATCAAAAAAGACCTGGGGCTCAACGAAACGCAGTTTGGTGTTCTGGTGGCGTTGCCGGTGCTCACCGGTTCGCTGATCCGCCTGCCGCTCGGCATGTGGACCGACAAGTTCGGCGGGCGCATCGTGTTTTTCATTCTCATGCTGTCGACGGTATTTCCGATCTGGCTGATTTCCCGCGCTACCGAATTCTGGCACTTTCTGGTGACCGGCCTGTTCGTGGGCGTGGCGGGCGGCTCGTTCACGGTTGGCATTGCCTATTGCGCGCGCTGGTTTCCGAGGCATCGCCAAGGGCTGGCCATGGGCATTTTCGGCGTCGGCAATACCGGCGCGGCGGTTACCAAGCTCGTTGCGCCGAGCATCGTTGTCGCGTACGGCTGGGCCACGGTGCCCAAGGTGTATGCGGTGTTGATGATGGTGACGGCCATCCTCTTCTGGATTTTCACTTTTACCGACACGGGGCATACCGCAGGGCATTCGAGCGTGACCGTCCGCGAACAACTGCAGGCACTGAAAGACCCGGCGGTCTGGAGATACAGCCAGTACTATTCCATCGTGTTTGGCGGTTACGTTGCCCTGTCGCTGTGGATGACCAAGTACTACATTTCCGAGTACGGTTTCGACATCCGGCTGGCGGCGCTGCTGGCCGCCGCATTCAGCATTCCGGGAGGCGTGCTGCGTGCCATCGGCGGCTGGTTTTCCGACCGGTTCGGGGCGCATACGGTGACGTGGTGGGTGTTGTGGGTCGCTCTCGTGTGCCTGTTTTTTCTGTCCTACCCCCAAACCGTGGTCACCATTCAAACCGTGACCGGCCCCCAAACCTTTCACATCGGTCTCAATTCGACCGTGTTCACCATAATCATGTTCACCATGGGCATTGCTTTTGCGATAGGCAAGGCATCGGTGTTCAAGTACATCTCCGACGATTACCCCCACAACATCGGCGTGGTGTCGGGGGTGGTGGGTCTGGCGGGAGGGATGGGCGGTTTCGTTCTGCCCATCATGTTTGGCGCACTGGTAGATCTGACGGGCATCCGTTCCTCCGCCTTCATGCTGATGTTCGGCATCGTTTGGGTGTCTTTGATGTGGATGTACTTCGCCGAGGTGCGACCCGTGGAAGCGGAACAGAGCAAACTGCGCCCCGACCCCATACATTTCACCTGATCGAAGTCCACTTTAGGAACGACCATGAATGCTCAAAATGTTTCGACCAAGCCCAGAATCGGCAGCGTGCTGCACGTCTGGACACCGGAAGACAAGGCTTTCTGGGAGCGCGAAGGCAAGGCGATCGCCACCATCAACCTGTGGATTTCCATTCCTGCGCTGCTTCTCGCCTTTGCGGTGTGGATGGTGTGGAGCGTGGTGGTGGTCAACCTGCCCAACATCGGCTTCAAATTCACCACCAACCAGCTGTTCTGGCTGGCGGCGCTGCCCGGTCTGTCCGGTGCGACGCTGCGCATATTCTATTCATTCATGGTGCCGATTTTCGGCGGACGCAAATGGACGGCGATCTCTACCGCATCGCTACTGCTGCCGGCGTTGGGTATCGGCTTCGCCGTACAGGATCCCACCACCAGTTATCCCACGTTCGTGGTGCTGGCACTGTTGTGCGGATTCGGCGGCGGCAATTTCGCTTCCAGCATGGCCAACATCAGCTTCTTTTTTCCCAAGGAACGCAAAGGTTCGGCGCTGGGATTGAACGCAGGTCTCGGCAACCTGGGCGTCTCGGTCGTGCAGTTCGTCGTGCCGCTGGTGATTACCGCCAGTGTTTTCGGGGCGCTGGGTGGCGAGCCACAGACCTGGATCAAAGGTGACGAGACCAGGCAGATATGGTTGCAGAATGCGGGGTTTATCTGGGTGCCGTTCATCCTGGTTGCGACCATTGCGGCATGGTTCGGCATGAACGACATCGCCAGCGCAAAGGCGTCGTTTTCCGAGCAGGCCGTGATTTTCAAGCGCAAACACAACTGGATCATGTGCTGGCTGTACCTCGGCACCTTCGGTTCCTTCATCGGCTACTCGGCTGGCTTTCCAATGCTTATCAAGTCACAGTTTCCGGAAGTGAACGCACTGAGCTATGCATTTCTCGGTCCGCTGGTCGGCGCGGTGATCCGGCCTTTCGGCGGCTGGCTGTCCGACAAGCTGGGCGGGGCGCCGGTCACATTCTGGAATTTCATCGCGATGGCGCTGGCAGTGGTGGGAGTGCTATATTTTTTGCCGAAAGGATCGGCAGGCGCACTGGCGCTGCCGTGGGGGCCCACGGACGGCAACTTCTATGGTTTTCTCGCCATGTTCATGCTGCTCTTCCTGACCACCGGTATCGGCAACGGTTCGACCTTCCGCATGATCCCGGTCATTTTCATGACCGAGCGTTTGCGCGACGCCGAGGGCAAGGGGCAGGCGGCGAAGGAACAGGCGATCAAGGACGCCAACAAGGAAGCGGCGGCGGTGCTGGGCTTTAGCTCGGCAATAGCCGCCTACGGCGGGTTTTTCATTCCCAAGAGCTACGGCACTTCGATTGCCATGACTGGCGGCCCCGAAGGTGCGCTCTATCTGTTCATCGTGTTCTACATCACCTGCATTGCCATGACATGGTGGTACTACTCGCGCAAGAACGCGGAGATGCCATGCTGAAGCTGGTGATGGGTGACGAGTGATGAGTAAAACCATTCCCGCCCGGCTACCCATTACCCATTCCATTACTCATTACCGGGGTTTGATATGAGTCACTTTCTCGACCGACTGATGTTCTTCACCAAGAAGCAGGGCAGTTTTTCGGGAGACCACGGCGTGGTCACCGGCGAGGATCGCACCTGGGAAGACGCGTACCGCAAGCGCTGGCAGCACGACAAGATCGTGCGCTCCACGCATGGCACCAACTGCACCGGTTCGTGCAGCTGGAAGATCTACGTCAAGGGCGGCATCGTGACCTGGGAAACCCAGCAGACCGATTATCCGCGGACGCGGCCCGACATGCCGAACCACGAGCCGCGCGGCTGCTCGCGTGGCGCCTCCTACTCGTGGTACCTCTACAGCGGCAACCGCCTCAAGTACCCGATGGTGCGCGGGCGGCTGCTCAGGCTGTGGCGCGAAGCGCGCGCGGCGCTCGAGCCCGTCGAAGCGTGGGCCGCGATCGTCGAGGATCCCGCGAAGCTCAAGTCCTACCAGTCGGTGCGCGGCATGGGCGGTTTCGTGCGCTCGTCGTGGGACGAGGTCAACGAGATCATCGCCGCGGCCAACCTCTACACCGCCAGCAAGTACGGTCCCGACCGTATCATCGGTTTTTCGCCGATTCCGGCGATGTCGATGGTGTCGTACGCAGCGGGCAGCCGCTACCTGTCGCTGATCGGCGGCGTGTGCATGAGCTTCTACGACTGGTACTGCGATCTGCCGCCTTCCAGCCCGCAGACCTGGGGTGAGCAGACCGACGTGCCGGAGTCGGCCGACTGGTACAACTCCAACTTCATCATCGCCTGGGGCTCCAACGTGCCACAGACACGCACGCCGGATGCGCACTTCTTCACCGAGGTGCGCTACAAGGGCGCCAAGACGGTGGCGATCACTCCCGATTATTCGGAAGTCGCCAAGCTGTGCGACACCTGGCTGCATCCCAAGCAGGGCACCGATGCGGCGCTGGGCATGGCCCTCGGACACGTGATTCTCAACGAGTACCATCTTGCCGGGAAAAGCGCCTACTTCGAGGATTACTGCCGCCGCTATACCGACATGCCGATGCTGGTGCGCCTCAAGAAGCAGGACGGCGCCTGGGTGCCCGAGCGCTTCGTGCGCGCTGCGGATTTTGCCGACCAGCTCGGCGAAACCAACAATCCCGAATGGAAAACGGTTGCCATCGACGAGCCCAGCGGCAGGACCGTGGCGCCGCTCGGTTCCATCGGCTATCGCTGGGGCGAGAAAGGCAAGTGGAACCTCGAGGAAAAGGCTGGACCGGACGGCGCGGCGACGCGGCTGCGGCTCACGCTGACGGGCAGCCACGATGCGGTGGTGCCGGTCGCCTTCCCGTATTTCGGCGGGCAGGAGCACGAGCATTTCACCGAAAGCAGGCACGACGCAATCCTGCAGCGCAATGTCGCAGTGAAAAAGCTCGAACTGAGAGATGGCGAATGCCTGGTGGCGACGGTCTATGACCTGTTGCTTGCCAACTACGGCCTCGACCGCGGCCTGGGCGGTGCCAATGTCGCCCGCTCCTACGACGACGATGTGCCCTATACGCCGGCATGGCAGGAGAAAATCACCGGCGTCAAGCGCGACCAGGTGATCAAGCTGGCGCGTGAATTTGCCGACAACGCCGACAAGACGCACGGCAAATCGATGATCATCATCGGCGCCGCGATGAATCACTGGTACCACTCGGACATGAACTACCGTGCCGTGATCAATCTGCTGGTGATGTGCGGCTGCATCGGCCAGTCGGGCGGCGGCTGGGCGCATTACGTCGGCCAGGAAAAACTCAGGCCGCAGACCGGCTGGACCGCGCTCGCTTTCGCGCTCGACTGGGCGCGCCCGCCGCGGCACATGAATTCGACATCGTTTTTCTACGCCCACACCGACCAGTGGCGCTACGAGCAATTGCCGGTGCGCGACATCCTGTCGCCGCTGGCGCGCGCCGAGGACTACAGCGGCAGCCTGATCGACTTCAACGTACGTGCCGAGCGCATGGGCTGGCTGCCTTCGGCGCCGCAGCTGCAGACCAATCCGCTGCAGGTGTGTAAGGACGCGGCGGCGGCCGGAGTCGATCCCAAGGACTACGCGGTCAAGGCGCTGAAGGAGGGCACGCTGCGTTTTTCGTGCGAAGACCCCGACAATCCGCTCAATTTCCCGCGCAACATGTTCGTGTGGCGTTCCAACCTGCTCGGCTCCTCGGGCAAGGGCCACGAGTACTTTCTCAAGCATCTGCTCGGCACCCAGCACGGCGTGCAGGGCAAGGATCTCGGCGCGAGCGGCGGCGAGAAGCCCGAAACGGTGGTGTGGCACGACCAGGCCCCCGAAGGCAAGCTCGATCTGCTGGTGACGCTGGATTTCCGCATGTCGACGACCTGCCTGTATTCCGACGTCGTGCTGCCGACCGCGACCTGGTACGAGAAAAACGATCTCAACACCTCGGACATGCATCCGTTCATCCATCCGCTGTCGACGGCGGTCGATCCGGTGTGGCAGGCGAGGAGCGACTGGGAGATCTACAAAGGCATTGCCCGCAAGTTCTCGGAACTCGCGCCTGGCCATCTCGGCGTCGAGAAGGATCTGGTGCTGGTGCCGACGCTGCACGACACGCCGGGCGAGCTGGCGCAGCCGCTGGAAGTCAAGGACTGGAAAAAAGGCCAGTGCGAGCCGGTGCCGGGCAAAACCATGCCGGCCATGGTGGTGATCGAGCGTGATTATCCCAACGTCTACAAGCGTTTCACCGCGCTGGGGCCGCTGATGACCAAGATCGGCAACGGCGGCAAGGGCATCGCCTGGAAGACCGAAGCCGAAGTCAAGCTGCTCGGCGAGCTCAACTACACGGTCACCGAACCGGGGCCGACCGAGGGGCTGCCGAGAATCGAAACCGATATCGATGCCGCCGAAGTGGTGCTGGCGCTGGCCCCCGAGACCAATGGCGCGGTGGCGGTCAAGGCGTGGGCAGCGCTGTCCGAGATCAC
>JBKBXX010000103.1:0-11592 GCA_046313915.1 Burkholderiales bacterium
TCAAAGTAGCCCGTCATCGAAAGCGATGTCTGTTTCATCTTCCTTCTCCTCGTCCTCATGGCTATTCAACGTACCGTAACACCATTAGGATGACGAGAAGTGCAGGTTTTTCAGAGTTTCCTTAGAACCTGAATTGCCTGCCCACCGCCGAAGGCACGATCAACTCCTCGCCGAAAGCCTGCACCAGCGCATTCACCGCGCGCCAGCCGGTGCAGTGCGCCGGAACGATGCGCTTCAAGCCGAAATCTTTCATGTCGCCAATGGTGTCGGGAATGATCTCCTCGATCTGCTGCCCGGAGAGGTGAAAGCCGCCCATCACCGCGTGCAGCGGCACGTCGCCGAAAACGTTGCGCGCGTCCTTCAACACGTTGATGACGCCAGCGTGCGAGCAAGCGGTGAACACCACCACGCCCTTGCCCCTGACGTGCACGGCGACGTAGCGCTCGTCCATGAGCCACGGATCGGGTTCCCACCCTTTTCCGTCTGCGCTACGCTTGAGATGCCCCGGCAGCCCTTTTTCGTAGGGCGTGACGCGCGGAATCTCGCCACTCAGATAAAAAGAATCGCCGAGGATACGCCGCGCTTGCGGTGCGTTGACGACGGTCGCGCCCGCGGCCGCGAGCTCCTCGGGACCGGGCACCGGCTTTTGCGGCAACGGTTCGCCGCCGTGGCGCAGCGTGCCGCGCGGCACGAACATGCCGGGATTGACGTGGCACTCGACGCGCCTGCCACCGTTCGCCGCCGCCACCTGGCGCACCGCCTCCACCAGCCCGCCGGCATGATCCCAATGGCCATGCGACAGCACCACCGCGCCCGCGTCGCCGAAAGGCACCTTGAGCAGCGCGCCGTTGCGCGTCACGGTGTAGGCTTCGGGTCCGGCGTCGAATACCAGCGTCTGTTTGTCGCCGCCGATACGCGCGCTGATGATCAGCGAAAGACCATGATGCGCACAGCAGCGGTATTCGCCGGCGGCCATCGGGAGACTGCCGTTTTTCATCAGCAGCGGAACCTCGTTGGTCACGTCTTTCGGCACCGTCGAGAGGCTGTCGGTGACGTTGTCCACCAGCACCTGCACCTCGAGCGCATCCACTTCCAGCAAACCATGTACGATTTCAGCCGACATGCTTCCTCCTTGATTTCGCGTTCGTATCCGCCGGTTTCCCGGATTCCTGCAACCGGATGCCCCGTCCCCAGCGAGCGCCCGGCAGGCGAATTTATTTGCCCACGCTATTGCACATCAGCCCGAATAGGCGGATTCTGTTCGTTTCGACTCGTATGCGACCAGCGAGGGCGGCATGAACCACGATCCGATGCGATTTTGTTTCGAATGCAGGAAAATGAAACCGGCGAAAAGCTTCAGACCCCTTTCCCGCGGGCCGGGCAATCCGCGCATGGCCTGCGCCGAATGTTTCGACACCGTGGAAGCGCTCAGAAAGGAGCGCCGCCAGCAGGTCATCGCATCCGTCAATCGCGAGAAGGCGTAATCGACACGCGCAGCAACGCGCAGTCTCACTCCAGCCTGACGCCCGAATCCCTGACGATTTTCGCCCAGCGCGCCATGTCGGCACGCAGGAAAGCCGTGAACTGATCGGGCGTGCTGGTCAGCGGATCGGCGCCGCGTTCGATCAGCCTGTCGCGCAGTTCTTTATCGCCGAGGCTTTTGCCAATACCTTCGTTGAGGCGGGAGATGATTTCGCGCGGCGTCCTGGCCGGCACCAGGATGCCGTACCAGTTGACCGCCTCGACGCTCGGCAAGCCCTGCTCGGTCATGGTCGGCAGATCGGGCAGCAGCGGCGCGCGCCTGGGGCTCGCCACTGCGAGCGCCCGCAGCTTGCCGGCAGTCACGTGCGGCAGCAGCACCGGCAGGTCGGCAAAAATGCCGTGCACCTGACCGCCGATCACGTCGGCGACCGCAGGCGCCGCACCTTTGTACGGCACGTGCAGCATGTCGATTCCGGCGGCGCTTTTGAACAGCTCCAGCGCGAGATGCGGCAGGCCGCCGGTGCCGGTGGAAGCCATCACGATCTTGCCGGGCTGCGCTTGGGCGAGCGCCACCAGCGCCTTCACCGATCTTGCCGGCACCGAAGGATGCACCACCAGCAGCTCGGGCGTGGTGGAAACCAGCGACACGCCCGCCAGGTCGCGCAGCGTGTCGAAAGGCACCCTGGTCACCGCCGGGTTGATGGCGATCGCGCTCGGGCTCGCAAGATACATCGTATAGCCGTCGGGCGCCGAGCGCGCCACATGCTCGGTGCCGATCGCGCCGTTGGCGCCGGCGCGGTTGTCGACGATCACCTGCTGGCCCATGTTCTCGGCGAGCTTGGGTGCGAGCAGACGGGCAACGATGTCGATCGGACCGCCCGCCGGAAACGCGACGACGATGCGCAGCGTTTTGGAAGGATAGCTTTGTGCGGCCGCCGGCAAAGCGCTCACGGCGAGCGCCAGCGCACAGCCCACTCCTGCCAGTGTTTTCATGGAAGTCTCCTGCCGTCTGGTTTGAATGACGAAGCCGATGGCGTCATTCTACCGTCCCCGCCATCCCGGCGCAGCGCGCATCCAATCTATTCAGCGCGAATCCCGGCATCGCTGATCACGCGCGCCCATTTCTCCCTGTCCGCCCGCAGGAACTTCCCGAATTCGGCCGGCGAGCCGGTTTGCGCCTCGAGCTCCACTTTGGCGAGCTGTTTTTTCACTTCGGGCGTATGCATGAACTTCGCCACCTCGACGTTCACCCGGTCGATGATTTCCGGCTTCACGCCCGCTGGCGCAAACAGGCCATACCACGTGGTAATGACCAGTTCCGGCATGCCGGCTTCAGCGGTGGTCGGCACCTGCGGCAACGACGCCACGCGTTGCGGCACCAGCACGGCAAGGCCGCGCAGCCTGCCGCCGGATATGAAAGGAATGGCCGCGGGCACGGTCACCACCACCATCTCGATTTCACCTCCGAGAATGTGCGTCAAAGCGATGCTCGCCCCTTTGTACGGCACGTGCATGATGTCGATCTTCGCGAGCGATTTGAAAAGCTCGCTGGCGAGATGATTGGACGAGCCGATCCCGCCCGAACCGAAACTCATTTTGCCGGGATGCGTTTGGGCGAGCCGCACCAGCTCTTTCACGCTTTTCGCCGGCACCAACGGGTGGATCACCATTACATTGGGCACCGTCACCAGCATCGATATCGCGACGAAATCGCGCAGCGGGTCGTAACCGAGCTTCCGGTAGAGGCTGGGACTGATGACGATCGACGGGCTGGTGAGCAACAGCGTGTGGCCGTCCGCAGGCGCTTTCGCCGCAATTTCGGCACCGAGGTTGCCGCCGGCCCCCGGCCTGAAGTCGGCCACCACCGGCTGCCCCAGCGCCTGGCCGAGTTTTTCCGCCACCAGCAGCCCCAGGATCTGCGAAGCGCCGGTGGGAAACGGCACGATCAGGCGCACGTTTTTTTCGGGATATTGCTGCGCGGCGGCACAAGCCGTGACCACGAGCAACCCCGGCAGTGCGAGGCAAAGCGCCGCTTTGGCGGCAGTCATGCCTTCTCTCCCTCACCATGCCGAGCCGTGGCGGCTAGTCCGCTTCGAGCCTGGCGTCCTGCACCACCTTGGTCCACTTCGCGATCTCGGCCTTGACGTGCGCGGCGAACGCTTCGGGCGTGGTCGGCGTGACGTCGACGCCCTGGTCCTCGAGACGCTTGCGCAACGGCCCGCCGGCGAGCAGCCTGTTGAGATCGGCGTTGATTTTGGCGATGACGGGTTGCGGCACCCTCGCCTGAGTGCACAGGCCGTACCAGCCCGTCACTTCATAACCCGGCACGCCGGCCTCGGCAAAAGTCGGCACTTCGGGAAGTTGCCCGTTGCGGGTGGCCGAAGTCACGCCGAGCGCGCGCACCTTGCCGGCCTTGATCGCCGCGAGCGGCCCGCCCGCGAGATTGCCGACCGAGGATTCCATGTGGCCGCTCATGACGTCGGCGAGCGCTGCCGCCGCGCCCTTGTACGGCACGTGCACGATATCGATGCCGGTGATCGTTTTCAGCAGCTCGATCGACATGTGCGGCGAAGCGCCGACGCCCGAAGAACCGAAATTGACCTTGCCGGGATGCGCCCTGGCGTAAGCGATGTACTGGCCGAGCGTTTTCGCCGGCATCGAGGGATGCACCATGAAAACGTTGGGCACACCGCCGATCATCGCGGGAAAAGCGAAGTCGGCGACCGGATCGTAGGTGAGCCGTTTGCGGAAACGCGCCGGGGTGACGCCGTGCGAACCGATGTTGCACAACACCAGCGTGTAGCCGTCGGGCGCGGCCTTGGCGGTGTACTCGGTGGCGATGTTGCCCGCCGCGCCGGGCCGGTTCTCGACGATCACGCTATTGCCCCACAGCTCGGAAAGCGCCGCGGCGACGATGCGTGCCGCGGTGTCGACGCCGCCGCCCGGCGAGTAGCCCACCATGATGCGCACCGGTTTGCTGGGATAAGTCTGGGAATGCGCGCTCCCGACCGCGATCAGGGACAGTACGGCAGCCAGCGCGTTCAGCAACATAGACATGATCGCCCCTCCTTGGCGGTGCGCGCTTGTTCGTCGGCCATCGGTGGCAAGTGCGGGCGCGCAGCCGTTTTTTTGATTCTACTCCGCGGGCGCGCGTTCCGGACGGCAAGCCGCTGCGGCCGCGCTGCGCGCCACCCGGCCACCACAAAATTTGTTTAAAAACAATGTGTTATATAACAGCACCCGCTCGGTGCCGGCATTTTTCCCGCCAGCGCCACGGCTCGCGCGAACACTTCGCGGCCGCGCCGCCCGCCGCTTCCGGCTATCCTTTCGCCTGCGCGGCGATAATCGAACTCGCGCGCTCCGCGATCATAATCGTCGGCGTATTGGTGTTGCCCGAGGTGATGGTGGGCATGATCGAGGCATCGGCCACGCGCAGCCGCTCGATGCCGCGCACCCGCAATTGCGGATCGACCACCGCCGCCGCATCGCCGGCGCGGCCCATCCTGCAGGTGCCGACGGGATGGAAAATCGTGGTGCCGATGCTGCGCGCGCCTTCCACCAGTTGTTCCTCCGATTGGTACGCCGGCCCCGGCGTCAATTCCTCGGGCGCGTATTTTTTCATCGCCGCGGTCTGCAGCACGATGCGCCGCGTGAGCTTCAGCGCGGCGGCGGCGACCCGCTGGTCTTCGACGGTGGCAAGGTAGTTGCAGCGGATCGCGGGATGGGCGCGCGGGTCGGGCGAGACGATGCGCACGTGGCCGCGCGAAGTCGGCCGCAGATGGCACGGGCTCGCGGTGAACGCCGGGAAAGGGTGCGGCGGATCGCCGAAGCGGTCGAGCGAGATCGGCTGCACGTGATATTCGAGATCGGGCGTGGCCTGCGACGGATCGGACTTGACGAACGCGCCCATCTGCGACGGCGGCATGGTCATGGGTCCGCTGCGCCACAGCGCGTATTCGAGGCCGATTTTCGCCTTGTGCCACCACGAGCGGAGCATGGTGTTCAACGTCAGTGCGTTCTTCACCCTGAACGCCATGCGCAGCTGCAGGTGATCCTGCAGGTTCTCGCCGACCGGCAGCTCGTGCGCGACGGCGATGCCGTGCTGCTGCAACAGCGCCCCCGGCCCGATGCCCGAGAGCTGCAGGATCTGCGGACTGCCGATCGCGCCCGCCGCAAGCACGGTTTCGCGCCGCGCCGCGGCGAACACTTCCTCGTTGCCCTGCCAGAATTCCACGCCGAGCACGCGCCGGCCTTCGAGCCGCAGCCGCTTCACCTGCGCGCCGGTGAGCACGGTGAAATTGCGCCGCCGTAACGCCGGACGCAGGAAAGCCTTGGCCGCGCTCCAGCGCACGCCGTTTTTCTGGTTGACTTCGAAGCGCGACACGCCTTCGTTGTCGCCACGGTTGAAATCGTCGATGCGGGGAATGCCGATTTCGGCGGCGGCGGCGCGGAAAGCTTCGAGGATTTCCCACTCGACGCGCGGCGTTTCCACCCGCCACTCGCCGCCCGCGCCGTGTTTCTCGTCGGCGCCGCGCCAGTGATCCTCGAGCTTCATGAAAACCGGCAGCACGTTGCGCCACGCCCAGCCAGAATCGCCGGTGAGCTGCGCCCATTCGTCGTAGTCACGCGCCTGGCCGCGCAGGCACAGCATGGCGTTGATCGACGACGAGCCGCCCAGCACCCTGCCGCGCGGATAGCGGATGACACGGCCGTTCAGCCCCGCATCGGGCTCGGTGCGGTAGCACCAGTCGGTGCGCGGGTTGTTGATGCAGTAAAGATAACCGACGGGGATGTGGATCCAGATCCAGTCGTCCTTGCCTCCGGCTTCGAGCAGCAGCACCGAAGCTTGCGGATCAGCGGAAAGACGGTTGGCGAGCACGCAGCCGGCGCTGCCGGCGCCGACGATGATGTAGTCGAAGGTTCCGATCGTGCGCATCGCATTTTCCTCATCTTCGGCCATCGCCGCTGCGGCGACGGCGCGCACCGGGCATCCGTCAGTCGGCGCGGATATTATGGTCGCGCACCACCTTGCCCCAGCGCGCGATCTCGTCGATGGTCCATTTCTGCAGCGCCTGGGGGCTACTCACGGCGAGATCCATGCCGAGCTGCTCGGTCAACTGCTTGCGCAGGTCGGGCTGGTTGAACACCTTGACGAGCTCAGCGTGAAACTTGTCGAGAATGGGCTGGGGCGTGCCGGCCGGCGCGAAAATGCCCCACCAGGCGAGGGCCGAGAAACCCGGAAAGCCCTGCTCCGCGAGCGCCGGCACCTCGGGCATCGCCTGCGAGCGCTTGTCGCCGGTGACGGCGAGCGCACGCAGCCTGCCGCTGCTCACATAGGGGGCGAGCAGCGCCACCGTGCCGATGCCGATTTCGATCTGGCCGCCCAGCACGTTGGTCGTCATCGGCCCGCCGCCCTTGAAAGGCACGTGCACCAGCTTGAAGCCGCCCGCCTGCTCGAGCAGCGTCGTCGTCAGGTGGCCGAGGCTGCCGCTGCCGACCGTGCCGTAGGTCACGCTGCCCGGCTTCGCTTTGGCGGCCTTCACCACGTCGCCGAAATTTTTATAGGGTTTGGCGGGATGGGTCACGTAGGCCATCGGCGCGGTGCCGACCAGCATCACCGGCGCCAGATCCTTGAGCGTATCGAAAGACAGGGGAATCAGCGACGGGTTGACGGCGTGGGTGTCGAACACGAAGACGTAGGTATAACCGTCGGGATTGGCCTTGGCGGCGATCGCGGTGCCGATCGAACCCGAGCCGCCGGGACGGTTGTCGATGATGAACTGCTGGCCGAGCGCGGCGTTGAGCCGCGCCCCGACTAGGCGCGCGAGCGGGTCGACGGTGCCGCCCGGCGGGAAAGGCACGATGAAGCGCACCGGTTTGGTCGGCCAGTTTGCGCTCTGCGCCGCAGCGGCGGGCAGCGCCGCCAATGCGGTGAGCGCGATCAAGGTTGCAAGAATGCCTGCGCGGCCAGCGTTTTTTCTCATGCTTTCCTCCCCGGACCGGAATGTGCGTCGATGGTCGCCGATGATGTTACGCGGACATGCCTTTGTCAATGCGCGCCGCGGAGCCGGACTTTCCGCCGCGAAGCTATAATCGGCCGATCCGCCATGCCTATCGTTTTCATTCTCGCGCTCTCCACGGCCGTCTTCGTCAGCATGAAAGGCAGCCGCATCCTGATGACGCTGTTCGCGGTCGGTCTGGGTGCCGGGCCATTCGAGACCGGCCTGCTGTTCGCGCTCTACGGCCTGGTGCCGTTCGGGCTGGTGGTCTACGCCGGACGCCTCGCCGACCGCTTCGACAACCGCCTGCTGATGTACTGGGGACTCGGCGGCTTCGCGGCGAGCCTGACGCTGCCGTTCGCTTTTCCGACGCTCGCCATGCTGTTCATCGCCGCCCCGCTCACCGGTTTGACCACCATGCTGTTCGTGGTCGCCACCCAGAACCTGATCGGCGTGCTTTCCTCTTCTTCCAGCAATCGCACCCGCAATTTCAGTTATTACAGCCTCGGAGAGTCCTCGGCCAACATCGCCGGTCCGGTGCTGGTCGGTCTGTCGATCGACCGCTTCCAGCACCCGCTCACCTTCGTTTTCCTCGCGCTGTTCACCGCCGCCTGCGGCGCGCTGCTCGTCGCGCGGCGGCGTGCGCTGCCGCAGGTCGAGGCGCGCGAACAAAAAGACGCACCGCGTTCGATGAAAGACCTGCTGGCGCTGCCGGCGATGCGCAACGCGCTCCTCACCAACGGCGTGGTGATGGCCGGCGTCGATCTTTTCAGCCTTTACATGCCGGTGTATGCCCACGGCATCGGGCTTTCGGCCACCACCATCGGCCTCATCATCGGCGCTTTCGGCGCCGCGGCCTTCATCACGCGGCTTGCGATTCCGCCGGTCACCGCGCGCTGGGGTGAGCGCGCGATGCTGCTGTGGGCACTCGCGCTGTCCGCGGCGGCTTTCGTCACCTTTCCACTGACCGCCAGCCCGCTGCTGCTGGGCATGGCCGCCTTCCTGCTGGGCCTGGGGCTGGGTTGCGGCCAGCCGCTGTCGATGATCCTCGCGTTCAACGCTGCGCCACCGGGGCGCTCCGCCGAAGGCATCGCGATGCGGCTCGCGGTGAGCTACGGCGCGCACGTGGTGATCCCGCCGCTCTTCGGCGCGATCGGCGCCGGTTTGGGGCTCGCGCCGATTTTCTGGAGCTGCGCGCTGCTGCTCGGCGGCGGCTCTTTCCTCAACCGCCGCGCCGCGGATCCCGTTTCCCGTCGCTGAAAAAACCGGCCCATGCCTCTCCACCAGATGAAAAAATATAAAATAAAACAATGAGTTATTGTTATGACTCGGAACGTGGCGCTCCCGCCGTGGCCGTGCAGGCGGCCCCCGCCATCCTTTTGCTGGCGGGGATTGACATTGCCGTCGCGCACCGGCTAACGTCGGCGCGAGCGGCGGCTGTGCCGCACAGCGCTCTGTCTGGCATTTCGCCCGCAAGACCGTCATTCAAGGAGAGACCGTGGCTGCATACTGGATTTCACGCTGCAGGATCGATGATCCCGTCGAATACAAAAAATATACCGATCGCGTGCCGGAAATCATCGCCAGATATGGCGGCAAGGTGCTCGCGCGCGGCGGCCGCTACCAGATCATGGAAGGCAGCGACAAGTATCACCGCTTCGTGGTGATCGAATTCCCCACGCTGGAAAAAGCGGTGGAATGCCATCGCTCGCGCGAATACCAGCAAGCCGCGGCTTTCCGCCGCGCGCCCGGCGTGGGCGAGGTCGAGCAGGTGATCGTCGAATCCGGCGACGCCACCCGCTGACGGCGCGCGAGCCGACCGGCGAAGAAAGCGGACACCGATGAAATACGTCAAACCCGGCTACCCCGATCTGCACCAGCATCTCGACGCCCTCAGGCAGCAGGGGCTGCTGCTGGAGATCGACAGACCGATCGACAAGGACGCCGAAATGCACCCGCTGGTGCGCTGGCAGTTCGTCGGCGGCGTCGAGGAACACGAGCGCAAGGCTTTTCTGTTCAGGCAGGCGGTGGATGCGCGCGGCCGCAAATATGCTTTCCCGGTGGTGGTCGGCGCGTACGCCGGCAACCAGGCGATCTACAGCATCGGCATGCGGACGCCGGTGGCCGAGATCGAGGCGCGCTGGGCGCGCGCCCAGGCCAATCCGGTCGCGCCGCGCATCGTCGATGAAGGCGCGCCGTGCCAGCAAGTGGTGATCGAAGGCGAGGCGCTCGAAGGCGAAGGCCACGGGCTCGACATCCTGCCGATCCCGGTCTCCACGCCGGGCTTCGACAGCGCGCCCACGCTGACCGCCACCAACGTCATCACCCGCGATCCCGAATCGGGCATCCAGAACCACGGCACCTACCGCGCCGCGCTCAAGGCGCCCGACCGCATGGTGGTGCGCATGGCCACGCGCATCGGCGGCGCCGGCGGCTACCGCCATTACCTCAAGCATCAGCGCCGCGGTGACCGGCACATGCCGGTCGCCATCGCGCTCGGCTGCCCGCCGTGCGTGGCCTACGTCGCGCCGATGAAGCTGCCGGTCGATGTCGACGAAATCGGCGTGGCCGGCGGACTCGCCGGAGAGCCGATCAACGTGGTGCGCGCGCGCACCGTCGATCTGCTGGTGCCGGCGGAAGCCGAAATCGTGATCGAAGGCCTGATCGACACCGAATTCCTCGAGCCCGAAGGCCCTTTCGGCGAATCGCACGGCCACATCGCGCTCGAGGAACTCAACATGCCGATGCGCGTAACCGCGATCACCCACCGCCAAAACGCGATCGTCGCCTCCTACCTCAGCCAGGTGACGCCGAGCGAATCGAGCGCGATCAAGCGCGTGTCCTTTGAACCGATGTTTCTTGCCCATCTGCGCAACACACTGGGCATCCGCGGCGTGAAGCACGTCAAGCTGCACGAGCGCCTGACCGCGGTGCGGCGCTTCATCATCGTCACCGTCGAGCGCGGCACGCCGCGCAGCGAGATCTGGCGCGCGCTTAACGGCGCGGCGAGCTTCAAGGCCGACTGCGGCAAGATCTGCATCGCGATCAACGACGATATCGACCCCGACAATTCCGACGCGATTTTCTGGGCGATGGCTTTCCGCATGAATCCGCTGAAGGACCTGCGCGTGCTGCCGTACCGCAGCCAGGGCCACGGCCCCGAGCGCGAGCACGAAGCGGGGGACGAGGACGATGCCACGCTGCTGATGGACGCGACCATGAAGGAAGAACTGCCGCCGCTCGCGCTGCCGAAAAAGGAATACATGGAGCGCGCGCGCGCGATCTGGGACGAGCTCGGGCTGCCCCGGCTGCGGCCGCAGCCGCCGTGGTGCGGCACGCCCACCGGCAAATGGCTGCCGCAATGGGACGAAGCGGCGCAGCGCGCCGCCACCGGCAATTACCTGGAGAACGGCCGCATCAGCGAGCAATACCAGCGCAAAGGCGTGAAACCCGAAACGCGGTTTCGGCCGGACGAGGAGAAGTAGGCAGTAGCGTGCGTATCGCGGTCAACCCGCCCTTTTCGATAATCTCATTGCCGGGCCGCCGCCGGCAATGATTTGTCAAGGACGCTCAGCCCGCTTTCCCTTCGCCTCGGAATCGGGTGGCGAGAACCTACCCTTTCTTCGGCTCCCAGCCATACGCCTGGGCGCAGGCGCCGCCCATCAGCATCGCCCGTTCACTGTCGCTCAAGCGGTCGGTCTGACGGAAGGGCTCGACGGCCTGTTCGTAGTTGACGACCGCGAAAGCGCGGGTCCAGTCGGTGCCCCACAGGCAGCGCTCGAAACCCCAGGCGTCGAAAATGCGGGCGAGCGGATCCCAGATGTCCGGGAAGGGATACGGCTCCCGGGACAGCGTGCAGGCGCCGCTGATTTTGATCACCGCGTTCGGGCGTCTGGCCAGATCCAGCACCTTCGGCAGGTCGGCCCAGGGCTGAGCAGCACGCGTCTCGGGCGTGCGCGGCTGCATGATGCCCAGATGGTCGATGATGAATCGCACGTCGGGGTGGCGGTCGATCAGCGCCGTGCCCGCATCGAGGTTGCCCCAGCACAGGATGTTGACCGGAAAGTCGTGCCGCACGGCTGCGCGCAGGATGCGGTCGAGGCCGGGGTCG